>NZ_JBHVSY010000012.1:0-37447 GCF_042884935.1 Streptomyces sp. NPDC058092 | reverse complement strand
CCGGTCTCCTTCCGGCTTGCCGGGGGGCGCCCCCCGCCCGGGGGCCCCCCCCCACTTCCATGCCAGGTGCCGGGATCAGACCCCTGCTGGTTCCTTCGCCGGGGTGCCGGGGCCGGCCGTAGGTGCGGCCGGGCTGCCCGTGGCCGGGACCGCGGAGGCCGCCGGTTCCTGGGAGACGTTGAACTCCGTCAGCAGGTCCTTGCCGAAGCCGAAGAAGTACGTCGCGAGGAATCCGGCGAAGTAGCCGACCAGCAGGCCGCCCGCGTAGATCGCGATCGTGGTGCCCAGGCCGTGGTTGCCGTCGAGGAGGGGGAACAGGGCCCAGCCGGACGGGCCGATGGCCGTGGAGCCGACCTTGTCGCCGAGCTGGTTGAACAGGCCGACGAAGCCGCCACCGAACGCACCGCCCACGCACGCCGTGATGAACGGGCGGCCCAGCGGGAGGCTGACGCCGTAGATCAGCGGTTCGCCGACGCCCAGCAGGCCCGCCGGGAGCGCGGACTTGATCGTCCGGCGGATCGATTCGTTGCGGGGGAGACGGAAGTAGACCGCCGCGGCCGCACCGACCTGGCCGGCGCCTGCCATCGCGAGGATCGGGAGCAGGACCGTGTAGCCCTGCTGCTCGATCAGGGTGGTGTGGATCGGGATGAGTGCCTGGTGCAGGCCCAGCATCACCAGGGGCAGGAAGAGACCGCCGAGCACGAAGCCCGCGCCCGCGCCGCCGTTGGAGAGCAGCCAGTCGGCGAACGTACCGATGGCGGTGGAGACCTCACCGGCCACGTACATCAGGCCGAAGATCGTCACCAGACCGGAGACCAGGACCGTGAGCGTCGGCGTGACCAGCACGTCCAGGGCCTCGGGCACCCAGCGGCGGCACCACTTCTCCACGTACACCGCCAGCACCGCCGCACCCAGCGCGCCCAGCACACCGCCCTGGCCGGGGGAGAGCTTCTGGCCGAACGCCTCGATGTTCGCGACGCCCGGGAAGACGATGATCGCGGCGACCGCACCGCCCAGGATCGGCGTACCGCCGAACTCCTTCGCCGTGTTGAAGCCGACGAACACGGCGATCAGCGCCATGAACCCGGACGCCATCGCGGCCAGCGCGGGCGTGACCGAGGTCAGCCAGCCGAGGTTCACCAGCAGGCCGTTGAGACCGGCGATGATGCCGCAGCCGATGAGCGCCGGGATCAGGGGGACGAAGATGTTTGCGATCCGGCGCAGGAACAGCTTGAACGGGGTGGCGTTCTTCGCCTTCCGCGCCGCCTTTATCGCTGCGCCCTCGGCGGCCAGCTCGTCCGCCGAAGCGGAGGGGGAGGGCGAGGGGGACGGGGAAGCGGGGGCGGACGCCGGTTCGGGGGCCGCTGCCCTGCCCTCTTCCACCAGCTGCTCGAACTCCGGCGTGACCCGGGCGACGGTGCCCGGGCCGAGGACGATCTGGTACGTGTCGTCCTCGACCACGCCCATGACGGCGGGCACCGCCTTCAGGGCCTCGTCGTCGACGAGCGAGCGGTCGTGCAGGCCCAGCCGGAGCCGGGTCATGCAGTGGGCGATGGAGCTGACGTTCGAGGCGCCACCGACGAGCGGAAGGATCGCGGCGGCGGTGGCGCGGTTCTTGTCTTCTGTTGCCATGGTGCGTGGTGCCTTGCTGTGCGGGGGTACGGAGTGGAGCCGGAGGGTCAGGTGGTGCGGGGGGCGGTGGCGAGGGCGGCGCGGAGGTGGCCGCCGGACGCGGTCAGCAGAGTGGCGGCGGTGGGGCCGTCGACCTGGCCGAGGATGGTGAGGATGGCGTTCTTCACCTCGCCGTCGGTCGCGGCGAGTGCGGCCTCGATGTCCTCGTCGGACGCCCCGGTGGCGAGCGCGACGATCCGGCGGGAGCGGGCGCGCAGCTTCTCGTTGGAGGCGCGGACGTCGACCATCAGGTTCCCGTACGTCTTGCCGAGCCGGATCATCGTGATCGTCGAGAGCATGTTGAGGACGAGCTTCTGGGCCGTGCCCGCCTTGAGCCGGGTGGAGCCGGTGAGCAGCTCCGGGCCGACGACGACCTCGATGCCGTGCTCGGCCGCGGCGCCCAGGGCGGAGCCCGCGTTGCAGGACAGCCCGATCGTCAGCGCGCCCCTGGTGCGGGCGTGTTCGACGGCACCGATCGCGTACGGCGTACGGCCGGAGGCGGAGATGCCGACCACGGTGTCGTCCGCGGTGAGGTCCAGGGCGTCGAGGTCGGCGGCGGCCAGCTCCTTGCTGTCCTCGGCGCCTTCGACGGCCTTGACCATCGCGGACGGGCCGCCCGCGATCAGGCCGACGACCTCGGCGGGGTCGGTGTTGAAGGTGGGCGGGCACTCGCTGGCGTCCAGGACGCCGAGCCGGCCCGCGGTGCCCGCGCCCGCGTAGACCAGCCGGCCGCCGCGGGCCATGCGCTCCGCGGTGCCGTCGATCGCGGCGGCGATCTCGGGCAGCCGGGCGCCGACCGCGGCCGGGACGGACCGGTCCTCGCCGTTCATGATCCGGGCTATCTCAAGGGTGTCCAGGCGGTCGATCTCGGCGAGCTCGGGCCGGAACGCCTCCGTGGTGAGCGTTTCGAGCTGGGCGCGCAGCTCCCCGTATTCGTCGGGGGTGGTGGTGTCGGCGTCGGGGGTGGAGGTCATGGAGAGCGGCTCTGCTTTCTCGGTCGCGTACGCGTACGGCTCTGCGGGTGCGGGTGCGGGTGCGGGGGTGGAGGTCGGTTCGGGGCGGGGTCAGCGGGGGCGTGGGGTGTGGCGGTGGGCCAGCGCCTCGTAGGAGGCGGCGAGCGCCGGTGCGGCCGTTTCGTACGTGCGCTGCGCCACGCCTATGAACAGGCAGTCGACGACGAGCAGTTGGCTCGTACGGCTCGACATGGCGGCGGGCCGCAGCTCGCTCTCCCGGGCGGTGGACGTGGTCAGCACGTGGTCGGCGTACTGCGTCACGGGACCGTCGGGGCGGCCGGTGATCGCGATCGTCGTCGCACCGCGGTCGAAGGCGACCCGCAGCGGCTCGATGACGTCGACGGTGGAGCCGGAGTGCGTGATCGCGATGGCGACATCGCCGGAGCGGAGCTGCACGGCGTTGGTCACCGCGAGGTGCGGGTCCGTGTGCGAGTGCGCGATCAGACCGATACGGGCCAGCTTCTGCGCCAGGTCCTGGCCGACGAGGGAGGAGGCGCCCACGCCGTAGATGTCGATGCGCCGGGCGGTGGCGGCGGCGGCCACCGCGGCACCGAGCTGGACGGTGTCGAGCCCGGCGGCCGTGTCGGCGAGGGTCTGCTGCTCGTCGTAGGCGAGCTTGGCGACCACATCGGCGATCGGGTCGTCGACCGCTATGTCCGCGGTGACGGCGGGAGCCCGGCCCGACTGCTGGTGCGCGGCGAGCCCGGCGAGGGCGAGGCGCAGATCGCGGTAGCCGGGGTAGCCGAGGAGGCGGGCCGTGCGGACCACGGTCGCCTCGCTCGTGCCGGTGAGCTCGGCGAGACCGGTGACCGTGAGGGCGGCGCAGCCGGCCGGGTCACCGGCGACGGCCTCGGCGACGCGCTGCATGGAGCGGGTCATGGACGGCGCGAGCGTACGCACCTTGGCCGCGAGAGCCGCCGGGGCGGGCGGGGAATCAGCGCTGAAACTTTCCTTCAGGTCATTGGTCACCTTTGAAAGATATTTTCAACCCTGTTGCCCGTCAACCCCCCTTTGGTCCCTACCTCTGACAGCGCGGAAATGGCGGGAGCGGGCGCGAGAGGCGGGTTCGTGGGCGGGTGACAATGGGCCCATGGAGATGAAGCCCCTGGAACAGGCGTTGCACACGGCCCGTGCGCTGGTCATGGCCGATCTCGCCGCCGGTGACGTCGCCGATGCCGGGATCGTCTCGCTGGTCGAGGACGCGGTGACCCACCGCCGCTGGTGGGTCGAACAGTGGCCCGACGGCGCCGCGTTCGTCGTCGGTCTCGTCGCGCAGGACGTGCAGGACGCCCTGCTCGAACGGTACGGACGGTGGCCGCTGTGCCCCGTCTGCGACGCGGGCGATCCGCACGCCCTGGACGTCGAACCGGAGCTGGGCCCGGACCCGCACTGGGTGTGCACCAAGGCGGCCGTGGCCGTCGCACCAGTCGGTTCGCTGAGCGGGATACTTCGGCGGTGACGGTCTACATCGACCCGCCGGACTGGCCGGGGCACGGACGGCTCTGGTCGCATCTGGTCAGTGATGTGTCCTTCGACGAGCTGCACGCCTTCGCGGCTTCCATCGGCTGCCCGCCCCGTGCGTTCGAGCGGGACCACTACGACGTACCGGAATCGCGGTACGAGGACGCGGTACGGGCCGGGGCGCGGCAGATCGGCTCGAAGGAACTCGTCCGCCGGATCACGGAGGCCGGCCTGCGGCGGCCCAAGGGGCGACCCGCACCCGGCAACTGACGGGCGGGGCCGCGCGGTCACGGACCCGGCCGGGCGGTGCCGCGCGGTGTCAGCCGGCGGAGGTGCCCGCGTCCGAGCATGCCTCCGCCAGAGACGCCCCTTCCTGCACGGACGACTCCTCCTTCACGGACGCCCCCGACGACACCGTGGCGGGCGACCCCGTCACCCGTCGCGACCTGCCCCCGCCCTGCAGCCGCAGCGAGAACACCACGGCCACCAGCGCCAGCACCGTCATCGCCGCCCCGGCCCACGCCGTCGCCGCGAAACCGAAGTCCGCGTCGATCACTGTGCCGCCCAGCCAGGGGCCGCCCGTGTTGCCCAGGTTGAACGCGGCCGTCGTCGTCGCGCCGGCCAGCGTCGGGGCGGCGCCCGCGACATTGAACATCCGGGCGTTCAACGCAGGGGCCGTGTAGAACGCCGACAGGCCCAGCAGGAACGAGAGCCCGACCGCCGCGACCTGGTTCGACGCGAACAGCGCCAGCGCGACCAGGAAGACCGTCGAGGCCGCGGTACCGCTCATCAGCACCCCGAAGAGATGCGCGTCCGCGACCCGGCCGCCGATCGTCGTACCGACCAGCGCACCGATCCCGAACAGCGCGAGCACCGTCGGCACCCAGCCCGAGTCCAGCCCGGCGACATCCGTCAGCAGCGGGGCCAGATAGCTGAACGCGCAGAAGACACCGCCCGCGGCGAGCGCCGTGATCGTGATCGACAGCCACACCTGCCGGTCCTGGAAGATGCTCATCTCCTGCTTGAGCCGCGGCTTCTGCTCCGGCAGCGGAATGCGCGGAATCAGCGTCGTCACCCCGACCAGTGCCACGGCGGACGCCGCGCCCACGGCCCAGAACGCCGAGCGCCAGCCGAGGTTCTCGCCGAGGAACGCACCCAGGGGCACGCCCAGCACATTGGCGATCGACAGACCGCCGATCATCACGGCCATCGCACGGGCCCGCGCGTTCACCGGCACCATCGCGATGGCGACCGCCGCCCCCACCGCCCAGAACCCGGCACAGGCGAACGCGCTCACCACGCGGGATGCGAAGAGCACCTCGTACGTCGGAGCCAGCGCGCCCGCGACCTGGCCGAGGCCGAAGACGGAGATCAGGGCGATCAGCGTGGTGCGGCGCGGCAGCCGGAGCGTGGCCACGGCGAGCAGCGGGGCGCCGATCACCATGCCGATCGCGAAGGCGGATATGAGAAGTCCGGCACGGGGGATCGACACGTTCATGTCGTCGGCGATGGGCGGCAACAGCCCGGAGAGCATGAACTCGCTCGTTCCCAGGGCGAAGACCGAGAGGCCCAGAATGTAGACGGCAAGTGGCATGCGAGAGCGGGGAGCGGCAGAGTCGGGCATGACAGCTGCCAACAGCGATCACGGCCCTCGCATTCCCCGCTGCCGCAGGTCAGTGGCTGAGCAGCTCCAATTCGGTCAGCAGGTTCTGCCGCGCCCGCGGCTCCCAATGGTCCGCCCCGTGCGGCGTACGGAACAGCCGTGGCAGCCCGAGCAGCTGACGCAGCACCGTCGCCCGCCCCTCCCGGAACGCGTCGTCGGGCACGAAGCCGTACTCCTCGCGCACCTGCGCCGCGTATGCCGCGTACTCCCTCGGGGTCGCCGCGAGGATCGCCAGATCCGCGTCGCACAGCACCTCGCCGTTGGCGTCGCCGTCCGCCGGATCGTGGGTGACGGTGAGCCGGACGAGCCGGGCGACCTCGGCCGTGACACCGGCCGGTACGCCTGCCTCCGGCAGGGCACGCTCGGCGAGGGCGGCACTGCGTTCCTCGTTCTCGGACCGGTCGGGCCGGTAGACCGCGTCGTGGAACCAGGCGGCGAGGCGTACGGCATCCGCGTCGGCCGCGTACCGGGCGAGCGTGTCGATGTGATCGAGCACCGCGGCCAGGTGCGCGGTGGTGTGGTACCGCCGCTGCGGCTCGGCCCAGCGCGCCAGCAGGTTGGCGGCGTACGGCAACGGATCGGGCCCGGGAGCCCCGCCCCGGGCACCGATGAGCGCCTCCTGCCAGCGGTCACGGAGGGAGTCGTCGGCACGGCCCGCCTCGTGGGCACCGTCTGCGCGCGAGCTGTCGGTCATGGGACGACCCTAGCCCGGGATCCACCCGGTATCCGGGGCTCCGCGACCTGCCGACATGCCCGCGGTCAGCCGCCCGGACGCTTCCCCGTCGAACCACGACGCGACGCCGGTCGATCAGTCGGTCAAGCGGGCCCTCTGCGCTCCTCGTCGAGGGCGCTGCGCAGTTCGACCGCTCGTTCCGCCAGCCAGTCGAGGTAGGGCTTGGGCGTTTCGTCCGCCGGACTGCCGAACCAGCGGTCGGCGGAGCGCTCCAGCGTAGGGGCGGCCACTGGCTTTCTCTCAGGGTGACCGGACAGAGAAAGCCATCCGGTGGCAGTCACGACATCTGCTCGATCGCGGTGACGTCCGCGTATCTGGTGTTGGACACGGGCAAGCGACAGCCGGGCCACGCGCACTCGGAACAGGCTCCAGGCCACATATCAATCACGACGGATCGAGGCTGACGGTCTGCTCGAATGCCGCACTGCCGCAGGAGCTAGTGGACTGGACACGGCGTGACGTGTCGCTGGCTCACACGGTCGGCTCCCGGTCAGGATCCGTTGCGACCATTCCTTGATTGATGAGCGCGCGGTAGCCTCTGCGCCGGTCCGCGAAGGACTCCACATACTCTGCCTCCGTTGCGAACAACGGCACCACGCGTAGCAAACCGACCTCGGTGACTGGCTCGGGGAAACGAAATCCATAGACCGAATCCCAGTCGATGAGCATGGCCATGGTGAATCGAGGGAAGGCCGGGAGCGAGACGTTCGTCAAGATCTGCCCGTCATTGAAAAGACGGCCACTCTCCAGCGGTACCGATGCCAAGCCGGTCAGTGCCTCTGCCAGGGCACCGACGGAGGTTTCATCGAGTTCCCCATTGACCTCCATGCCCAGTTCGCAAGGGAAATCGGTGCAGAGTTCTCCCGAGCCGAATCCGGCTGTCCCCAATAGTGTCAGATTGTCTGCTGGATGCAGCTGTTCGATCTCGTCCGGAAGATATACCACCACAGCGGATTTGCAGAGGGGTGGCCCCGTGCGAGAGAAACGAATCGTATGAGTCGGCGAGTCATACAGCTCCGTGTACGCAGCGATGACCGAAGCGATGAATTTATCGTCCATGGTTAGCTGTGCTCCCACCAGGATTCGTGACTGCCGCGTTCCTTGGTCGGCAGTTCGTACCGTTCTGCTGCGGATCCGCTTGCCGCCGACTCGTCCTCGTGCTCGGGCCCATGGTAGTTCGACGGCTGTTGGTTCCAGGCACGGTTTTCCTCCCGGGTCTGTTTATGCCCTTCTCTGTTCCAGTGGCCAGAAGCACCGGGCGAGGCATGTCCGAGTATGGCCTTCGGGAACTGGAATTTGGGATAGGTTATGGGATCAACGACACTCTTGTAGTAAGCGTGCTGTTGATGGTATGCGGCGTCCGTCTTCTCGCTCGGAGTGGCGGTGTTCCACGCCCCACTCGGTCCGATACTTCCGAGCAACCCTTTGCTCAGGATTTCCAGACCCGCGGCAGAAGTTTTGCTCGGGTTGGCGTACCCGTATTTGTGTCGGTTGTTCGGATTGGTCTCACGCCATTCGGCGACTGCCGGATCGAACGTGTTCTTGCCGAGTGGGTCGGTCTCGTTGGACTGCACGCGAAAAACAGCCCCTTTATCGACCCAGCCTTGGATCGTCCTTTCCGCCGTGCGCTTTGATACGCCCAGTAATTCGCCCAAGGCGCGTGTGGAGAACGGGCTTGATTTAAAATAAGCCTTGGCGCTTTTGAGTCGAGCGTCCGAGTCATGCCCGAGGCGCTTCTGTACCACGGCTACCGAGTTTCGCAGGTTTGTCTGTGCCGTTATGATCTCGTTTCGTTTGGCGTCAAGGACTGTGCTGGTGGCCCCGGCCGTTGAACTGCTCTCATATTCGGCGAGGGAATTTTTCAGAGAATTAAGATCATTCTCTGCTCTGTCGATCTCGCTGGCAATGTTCGCGTTGTTCGAATCGAGTTTCTTCGCCTGCTCCCGATAACTTGAAATTGCCTCATCGACCGGGTGCGGCCTGCTGGCTATCATCGGTACGTACCGTCGGCCAGCCTGATCGATCCATAGGCGATGGGATTCGATATCAACGGTCCATGTGAGGTTTTTGCCGACCGGGCCAAATCCCTTCTTGCTGTCGTTCTTGCCATCTCCTTTCCTGTCTTTGTTCTTCCCTTTGAGTTTTGTCCAGAGGGCTTTTCCTGCTTTGGTGATGAAGTTGACGATTTTGTCGATGGCGCGGTTGACGGGTTTGGCGACGGCGTGGAAGACGGATTTGACCTTGTTGGCGAGGTTGCCGATGCCGAGGAGGGAGGCGAGGAAGCCGATGAGGAGGGGGACGCTGGCGGCGAGGGCGGTTTCGATGAGTTTGGGGACGCCTGCTGATCCGCCGTTGGCGATGGCGATGACGGCGTCCAGGACCGCGTTGACGAACTCCACGATCTGGGCGCCCTGGTTCACGATGAACGTGACGATGTCGATGATTCCCTTGACCGCGCGGACGAAGGCGGAGGCGGGGTTGAGGAGGGAGATGATCCAGGTGATGCCGGCGATGATGACGGTGGGGATCAGGTAGCTGGTGAGTTTCTCCAGGATTGTGGCCTTGAGGTCGCCGGCTTCCTCGGTGATTTCCTTGACGGCGCCTGCCGGACCCTCGCGGGCGAGAGTCTGGGCGACCGGGACGGATTGTTCGACCGCGCTCATGGCTTGTTCGGGGACACCTTTGGCGGTGATGCGGGCCCGGATGTTGGCCCAGGTCAGGCCCAGGAGCGAGCCGATGATCTGGATGATGCCCTTGAGGTCGAACCGCGCCGGGAGTTCCAGGCCCGCCTTGACCGCCGTGCCCAGGAGCCAGGAGACGACGCCCTTCTTCAAGTGGTCGGCGATGTTGGTGATGAAGAGGTTGAGGCCCGCGCCGACGGCTCGTACCAGGTTGCCGAGGAAGCCGATCGGGTCCTTGATGATCTTCATGATGGCGGAGGCGGCCTTGGCGAGGATGCCGAGGAGGAGGTTCTTGAGTTCGTTGATCGTCTTGATCGCGCCGACGATCGCGTCCTTCGCCTTGTCGATCAGGCCCTTGTTGGCTTCCTGGAGCTTCTTGATCTCCTCGTCGACCTTGTTGAGGGCGGCGGTGTATTTCGTGGCGAGGTCCTGGACGAGTTGTTCGGACTTCTCGTTGACGGTGGCTTCGAGGTCGTCGAACTTTCCTGCGAAGTCCTTGGCCGCGTCCTCGCCGAACTGGCGCAGGTCGGCGGGGAGTTTGTCGACCTCGGCCTTCAGCTCGGTGCGGCCCTTGGCGATGCGGGCCTTGGCCTTGCCGAGTTCGGCGCCGATGATGTCGGCGACGGAGGAGATGACGGTCTGCATCTGGGCGACGTAGAGCTTGCGGGCGTCCTGGTAGAGGTTGTTGGCCTCCTTCGGCAGGCCGGCGAACTTGTCCTTGACCCAGCGGGCCTTGCCCGTCCAGCCCGAGTAGCGCTTGTCCTTGTAGGCCTTCATCCGGCGCTTGTGGTCCGCGGTGAATGCGTCGCGGGCTGCTTTCTCGCCTGAGGTGAATTTGTCGTCGACCTTCTTGTCCAGGCCGGAGAGGGTCTCTTCGACGTCCTTCTTCGTGCCGTCGTAGACCTTCTGCAGTTTCGTCGTGACCTCGGTGCGTTTCTTCTCGTCCTTCGACTTGGTGTCGCCCTTGCCGCCGTCGACTTGTTTGCCTGCCGAAGCTCGTGTCCCGGTCAGGGCGTTCATGGCCTGGGCACCGGAGGCTGCGGCGCCTGCCTTCGCGGTGGAGAGTTGTTGGGCCTCGGCTGCTTTGCCCTTGGCGGGGGCCTTCGTGGAGTCTGTCTCGGCGGTCTTCTTCGCGGAGAGGGCCTGGTCGAACTCGGGTTCGTTGCCCTTGGCGAGCTGGTCCTCGGTGACCTCGGCGTCCGCCATGGCTTTGTCGTTCTGGGCGGGGCCCTGGGAGAAGTCCGTTACGGAGGCGGGTTGTTGGGCGGGGATGGCGTCCGTGGCGGACGGGGCGCCCGGGTTGGCGGGCGGCTGGTCCGGTGTCATCGGGGTGACCGGCTTGTCCTTGGCCGCCGACGTGTCCGGTGGGGCCTTGGTTGCCGTGTCGATGTCCTTGGCGGAGGACTCCTTGCCGTCACTGACCTTGCCGTCGACTTCTGACTTGATCTTGTCGGCCTTGCCGGACTTGGAGAACTTGTCGGCGTCGTCGAGGTTTTTCGGGGCCTGTGCGTCGATGGCTTTGTTCACCGCGTCGATGAACGCCTGTTTGTTGAACTCGCCCGGCTTCGCGGCGTTCATCTTCTCCGCGTTCGCCGCTTTGCCCTGCGCCTCTTTGTCGTCCGGGGGTGCGACGGCTGCGTCCTGTGCTGATTTGGACTCGGTGGCTGCGGGGGCGTGTGCGGCCAGGCGGAGTTTCTTGGCTGCTACGTCGGTCTTCACCTTGCGGAAGCCGGGGGCCTGAGAGGGGGAGGGCTTTACCGGGGTGGTGTAGCGCTGGGCGACCAGGCGGGAGACGGCGGCGTTGCCTGCCGCGCGTTGCAGGCGTTGCAGGCGTTGCAGGCGTTGCAGGCGTTGCAGGCTGCGGGGGTCGGGAGCGGGGCGGTCGCCGGGCGGGCGGTGGGGTGGGGGTGCTTGCGAACGTGACACTTCGGGCGTGAGTGTCACGTTCTCGCGAGGGGGGGTACCCCCACGGCCGGACACGCCGGACCCGGAGGTCTTCTCGGGAGAGTCCTTCACCGTGTCGTGCCCTAGAACCCGAGGTACGAGCGGACGTCATCGATCTGGCCGAGTGTCCCCACCATGCGGCAAGTCTGAGGGCGGGAAGGTCCGGAAGTGCGGGGCAGCGGGGTGGATTCCCGGGCAATGAAGGCTGCCCGATAGGGCATCGGCCCGGACCGGGGCGGCTCACCGAGCCACCCCGGCCGTTGCGCGGGGACGGTACGCGGGACAGGGCCGCGCTGCGCCGGTACGGGTACCGGTCCTACCTGCGCTCGACGGACTGTCACCGCCGGTCCGGCGGCCTTGGCGACGTTGCCCGCCGTGTCGATGTCCCGATCGGGGGCGGCCCCGAATCCCCCGCATGCCCACCGGCCACGGGCCCTGCGCGACGGGGACGTACTGCCCCTGGGACACGGGCCGTCGGGGCTCTGGGGCATCGACGCCGTGCCGTGGCCGGCCGCGCCCGACGAACTCGTGCTCCCCGTACACCTCGGCCCCCGCCACACCTGGTTCACGGACGAGGCGCTGCGTACGCTCACCACGGCCACGTACCGGGTCTCGCCGCACAGCAACCGGATCGGCCTGTGTACGGAGGGCCCCGCCCTGACGCGGGCCCGCGAGGGCGAACCGCCCAGCGAGGGCGAACCGCCCAGCGAGGGAATGGTGCTCGGCGCCCTTCAGGTGCCACCGGACGGACGCCCGGCGGTGTTCCTCGACGACCGTCCGACGACCGGGGGCTACCCGGTCGTCGGCGTGGTGCGCGAAACCGCACTCGCGGGCGCGGCACAGGCGGTGCCGGGAACCCGGGTGCGGTTCGTGCGGGCGGGCTGAGAACCGGTCCTACGCCGCCTTGAACCCCCGCAGCCGCAGCGAGTTGCCGACGACGAAGACCGACGAGAACGCCATCGCCGCGCCCGCGATCATCGGGTTCAGCAGCCCGGCTGCGGCGAGCGGGAGGGCGGCCACGTTGTAGGCGAAGGCCCAGAACAGGTTCGTACGGATGGTTCCGAGGGTCTTCCGCGACAGCCGGATGGCGTCCGCCGCGGCCCGCAGGTCGCCGCGGACCAGTGTCAGGTCACCGGCCTCGATCGCGGCGTCCGTGCCGGTGCCCATCGCCAGGCCCAGGTCGGCCTGGGCGAGGGCGGCCGCGTCGTTGACCCCGTCACCGACCATGGCGACCGAACGGCCCTCGGCCTGGAGGCCCTTGACGACGTCGACCTTGTCCTCCGGCATGACCTCCGCGTACACCTTCTCGATCCCGACCTCGGCCGCGACCGCCTCGGCCACCGCCCGGTTGTCGCCGGTCAGCAGGATCGGGGTCAGGCCGAGGGCCCGCAGCCGCTCGATGGCCTCCGCGCTGGTGTCCTTCACCGCGTCGGCGACGGCGAGGACCGCCCGCGCCTCGCCGTCCCAGGCGACCGCGATGACCGTCCGTCCGGCGGCCTCCGCCTCGGCCTTGTGCCGGGCCAGCTCCACCGGCAGGTGGATCTCCCACTCGGCGAGCAGCTGCTCACGGCCGACGAGGACGGCGTGGCCCTCGACGACCCCCTGGACACCGAGGCCCGCGACGTTGGTGAAGTCCTCGGGGGTGGGGAGGGCGGCACCGGTGCGTTCGACGGCTCCGGCGGCGACGGCCCGGGCGATGGGGTGCTCCGAGGAGTGCTCCAGGGCGCCCGCGAGCCGCAGCACATCGCCCTCGTCCGTACCGTCCGCCGTGTGTACGTCCAGCAGGGTCATCCGGCCGGTGGTGACCGTGCCGGTCTTGTCGAGGACGATCGTGTCGATGCGGCGGGTGGTCTCCAGGACCTCCGGGCCCTTGATCAGGATGCCGAGCTGGGCGCCGCGCCCGGTACCGACCATGAGGGCGGTCGGGGTGGCGAGGCCCAGGGCGCAGGGGCACGCGATGATCAGTACGGCTACGGCGGCGGTGAACGCGGCGGTCAGGCCCGCGCCGTTGCCGAGCCAGAAGCCGAGCGTGCCGAGCGCGAGGGCGATGACGACGGGGACGAAGACGGCGGAGATCCGGTCCGCGAGGCGCTGGGCCGCCGCCTTGCCGTTCTGCGCGTCCTCGACGAGCTTCGCCATCCGGGCCAGCTGGGTGTCGGCGCCGATCCGGGTCGCTTCGACGACGAGCCGGCCGCCCGCGTTGAGCGTGGCCCCGGTGACGGAGTCGCCGACGCCGACCTCCACGGGCACGGACTCGCCGGTGAGCATCGACGCGTCCACGGCCGACGCGCCCTCCACGACGGTGCCGTCGGTGGCGATCTTCTCGCCGGGGCGGACCAGGAACCGGTCCCCGACCTGGAGATCGGCGGTCGGCACGGTCACCTCACGACCGTCGCGCAGCACGGTCACCTCCTTGGCCCCGAGCTCCAGGAGCGCTTTGAGGGCGGCGCCCGCCTTCCGCTTGGAGCGGGCCTCGAAGTAGCGCCCGGCGAGGATGAAGGCGGTGACTCCGGCGGCGGCCTCCAGATAGATGTTCCCCGCGCCGTCGCTCGGCGCGATGGTCAGCTCGAAGGGGTGCGTCATGCCGGTCATCCCGGCGGTGCCGAAGAACAGCGCCCACAGCGACCAAAGGAACGCGGCCGAGGTGCCGACCGAGATCAGCGTGTCCATCGTCGCCGCGCCGTGCCTGGCGTTGGTCCAGGCGGCGCGGTGGAAGGGCCACGCGGCGTACGTGACGACGGGGGCCGTCAGGGTCAGCGAGAGCCACTGCCAGTAGTCGAACTGGAGCGCCGGGATCATCGACATCGCGATCACCGGCACGGCGAGCACCACGGCGGTGAGCAGCCGCTGCCGCAGGGGCCGCAGCTCGTCGGTCTCCGCAGCCTCGGGGCCTTCGCCCTCGACGCGTACCGGGGGCGCGGGCTCGTGCGCGGTGTAGCCGGTCTTCTCGACGGTGGTGATCAGGTCCTGGACGGAGACGTCCTCGCCCCGGTAGCTGACCTTGGCCTTCTCGGTGGCGTAATTGACGGTGGCCTCGACGCCGTCCATCCGGTTGAGCTTCTTCTCGATGCGGGCCGCGCAGGAGGCGCAGGTCATGCCGCCGATCGCGAGCTCGACCTCTGCGGTGGTGCCGGTGCCGGTGCCGGTGCCGGTTCCGGCTATGGCGGTGTGCGCGGACACGGTGTCCTCCCTGGCGGAGATGGTGATACCCCTAGGGGGTATGCCTTGCAGGTTCAGGTATACCCCCTACCCCTATAAAACGCAAGGGTGGATATGGGGTCGGGGCCCGGAGTGCGCGTGTCCGCCCGGCGCTTGCTCACCGGAAGTGCGTCCGACCTCACGTATCTTCACGTCACATCGAGGCTGCACCCCCGGCCGGCCGCCCGTAGGCTGGTCATTGGACTAGACCTATTACCGCTTCCTGGAGGATTGGGATCCCATGAGCAACCGTGCAGTCCTGGAGGTGATCGCTCTCGACGCGGAGGACGCGGTCGCTGCCCAGGCGGGTGGTGCGGACCGGCTTGAGCTGGTCACCGACATGGCGGCGGACGGCCTGACCCCGGCCCGCGCGACCTTCGCGGAGATCCGGGCGGCGGTGGACATTCCACTGCGCGTGATGCTCAGGCTGGAGGACGGCTTCGCCGCGGGCGACATCGACGAACTCGTCGCCAGGGCGCGCGAGCTGCGGGCGGAGGGCGCCGAGGAGTTCGTCATGGGCTTCCTGGACGCCGAGGGTCACCCGGACCTGGTCGCCGTCGAACGGCTCGTCGCCGAGCTGGACGGCTGCCGCTGGACCTTCCACCGCGCGATCGACCGGGCCGCGGACCGGGAGGCCCTGCGCAAGCAGCTGGCGGACATGCCCGGCCTGGACACGTACCTCACGGCGGGTTCGCCCAAGGGCGTCGACGACGGCATCCCGACGCTGCTCGTCGAGGCGGCACGCAAGGGCGAGCCCGGGTACGAGCCCCGGATCCTGGTGGGCGGCGGGCTCCGCCTGGACCACCTGCCGGAGCTGCTGGACGCGGGCATCGACGCGGTACACATCGGTGGCGCGGCCCGCCCGCACGGCTGGTCGGCACCGGTGGACGTGGCGGCGGTACGGGAGTGGCGCGCGGTGCTCGACGCGTAGCGGGTCGGGGAGGGGCGGGTCGCCTGCGGCGGGGCTGTTCCCCTGCCCGCCCCTTCCTGTAACCGGGGGCTCTGCCCCCGGACCCCCGCGCCTCAAACGCCGGCGAGGCTTGGTTTTGCGCCCGTTCCTCAAACGCCGGAGGGGCTTGCGGGTGCCAGCTCGCCCGGCAGGTCCGCCGCGTGGACCACCGTCAGCCCCGACACCGCACGCGTCAGCGCCACGTACAGCCGCCGCAGCCCCGTGCGCTCGTCGGGTTCGCCGTCCACCACCGCGGCCGGCTCGTCCAGCACCACGTAGTCGTACTCGAGGCCCTTCGCCAGCGACGCCGGGACCAGGGTCAGCCGGGACTCGGCGGTCGTCTCCTCACCGGGGGAGAGATACGCGTGCCCCGCCGCGGCCAGCGCGTCCGCCAGCGCCGGAATCCGCGCGTCCGCCGCGATCAGCCCGATCGACCCCTCGTGCCGCAGCGACTCCTCGCACGCCGCCAGCACCGCCCCGTCCAGATCCGCCGGACCGGCCACCTCCCGTACCTCCAGCGAACCCGGCGACTCACGCACCGACTCCACCGCCGCGAGGCCCGGCGAGATCACCGGCAGCAGCCGTGACGCGTACGCGATCACCTCGCGCGGCACACGGAAGCCCGCCGTCAGCTCCTCCACCACCGCGTCCGGCTTGCCCAGATGGTGCAGCGCCTGCGCCCAGCTCTCCGTCGACCACGGCGTCGTGCCCTGCGCGAGGTCGCCCAGGACCGTCGCCGACCCGGTCGTACAGCGGCGGCCCACCGCCCGGTACTGCATGGGGGACAGGTCCTGCGCCTCGTCGAGCACGACATGGCCGAGCGAATGCGTACGCGCCACCAGATCGTTCGCCTCGTCGATCAGCACCGCGTCCGCCACCGACCACTTCGCGGACTTCACGCTGCGGGCCGGCCTGGTCCACAGGATCGTCTTCTGCTCGTCCTCGGTGAGCAGCCCCGCCGCGTGCGCGGCCAGGAACTCCGCGTCGATGAGCAGCCGCAGCACCAGCTTGGCCGGTTCGACGGCCGGCCAGATCGCCTTTACGGCCGCCTTCACGGCGGGGGTGCGGGCCACCGCGTTCTGCACCCGGTCGTCGGGCGCCTCGCCCGCCTCCTCCATCCGGACCAGGACGGAGTGGGCGATCCGCTGCGGAAGCGCCTCGTGGGCGGCCCCGTACCGCATGTCCCGGGCCAGGAGTTCGGTGACGATCTCCTCCAGCTCGTACGCGGGCACCCGCCACCGCCGTGAGCCGCGCACCACCATCACCGGCTCCGTCGGCAGCGTCACATGCGAACGGATCGCCCGCCGCAGCACCTCCGCCATCCTGGCGTCGCCCTTGATGACGGCGGCGGCCGCCGAGTCCGTGCCGCGCACCTCGATGCCCGCCGTCACCAGATCGTCGACGGTCGCCTGCTTCACCTCCAGCTCACCGAGGGCCGGGAGCACCTGCTCGATGTAGTGGAGGAAGGACCGGTTCGGGCCGATGACCAGCGTGCCGGTACGGGCGAGCCGCTCCCGGTGCGCGTACAGCAGATACGCGACCCGGTGCAGGCCGACGGCCGTCTTGCCGGTGCCGGGCCCTCCCTGCACGCAGACCGTCCCGCCGAGGCCGCTGCGGACGATCTCGTCCTGCTCGGGCTGGATCGTCGCGACGATGTCACGCATCGGACCGACGCGCGGCCGCTCGATCTCCGCCTGGAGGAGCCTGCTGGTCTGCGCGGCCTCGGTGGGGTCGGTGAGGTGCTCGTCCTCGTACGCGGTCAGCTCACCGCCGGTGTAGCCGAACCGGCGGCGCCGGCCGACGTCCTGCGGGTCCTTCCTGGAGGCCCGGTAGAACGGCTGCGAGACGGGTGCACGCCAGTCGATGACCATCGGATCGCCGCCGGCGTCGTGGACGTGGCGGCGCCCGATGTAGAACTGCTCTCCCTCGGCGCCCTCGGCCTGCTCGGCACCGACCCGGTGCAGATAGTCCAGGCGGCCGAAGAAGAGCGGGGTGTGGGCGAGATCGGCGAGGGACTTGATGCGCTCGTCGATCTGGGCCTGCAGAACGGCCGCGTTGACCCAGTTCGCGGTGACATCGCGGATGTCGAGGGCCTGGGCGTCCTCGCGCATGGCGCGCAACGCGGAGCGGGACGCGGCGAGATGGGCGCGTTCACGAGCCAGGGGATCGGTGGTGGTGTCGCTTTCGTGTGCGTGCGCGGGCACGGTGTTGCCTCCGGCTTTTCAACGCAGGACGGCGGACCGCACCTCGCCCCCGGTTACGGCTCGGGGGTGATGCGGTCCGCTCGGGGATCGATCACGGGGTACGCACGCAGGTGTACGTACGGCTGTCGGCCGGTTTCCGTCCGGTCGGCGGCACTCCCCCGGCTGCCGGCGATGGCCGGTACCACGGTGCGGGAGGCGGGCAGACCGGCGATTGTATCGACCGCCTCCGTCGGGGTCGAACGGTTTTGATGCCGGATCCATCCCGTAGGGGACGCCGTGCGACCGGAGACCTATGCGCACCGCTTCAGGGTTCCGTCCGCGGGGCGATGCCTTCACGGGCCGGGCGCAGGACCATGGAGTACATGAGCACCGTCTCTTTGAACCCCCGCAGGACCGGCCCCGCGCACGGCGCGACCGCGGCCACCGGTCACCGGTACACCCACCGCGTCGGCGACGCCCTGCGTGCCGTCAAGGTCTACGCCCGCGCCGCGTTCGGCGTGGTCGTCCTCGGCGAGTACGCGGAAGAGGCGGGCGTCCACCGAGGCGTTCACCGCCGCGAGCACTGAGTACGCAGATCCCCGGTGTGAGTATCTGACCGGAGGCGGCCCGGCCCTGCCCCACGGTTGGGTAGCGGCATGGAGAACAGCCACGTCCACGTGATGCGTCCCGCCCTCGCCGGCCCCGCCGGTCCCGTCGTCCCCGCGCGCAGCCCGAACGCCTGGATCGCCCCCACGGTCGCCACGGTCCTTTCCTTCTTCCTGACCTGCTTCGGCATGTTCGCCATCGGTTTCGCGGTGATGGCCACCGACAGCTGCGGCCCGGACAACTGCCCCTCGGACATCACGGTTCCGCTGAGCCTCATGGGCTACGGGCTGTACGCGGCCCCGTTCATCACGCCCCTCGCCCTGATCACCGCCTGGGTGCTGCCGTGGCGGCCCCGCTGGGCCGTCGCCCGCCGATGTGCAGCGGCCGTCGCGGTGCTGCCCGGTCTGACGGCGGTGGGCGGTCTGGTCCTGCTCCTGACGCTCGGCGGCTGACCCTGCCAAGACGTGGCCGACCCGCGTACGCGGACCGGCCACCGGCCTCAGTTGTCGGCCAGCAGCTCGTCCGCGTCCACGATCCGGTACGCATACCCCTGCTCGGCCAGGAACCGCTGGCGGTGCGCCGCGAAGTCCTGGTCGATCGTGTCGCGGGCGACCACCGAGTAGAACCGCGCCTCGTGCCCGTCCGCCTTCGGCCGCAGCACCCGGCCGAGCCGCTGCGCCTCCTCCTGGCGCGAGCCGAACGTCCCCGACACCTGGATGGCGACGGTCGCCTCCGGCAGGTCGATGGAGAAGTTGGCGACCTTCGACACCACGAGGACGCTGAGCTCGCCCTCCCGGAACGCGTCGAAGAGCTTCTCGCGCTGGGCGTTGCTCGTCTCGCCCTTGATCACCGGCGCGTTCAGATGCTCACCCAGCTCGTCGAGCTGGTCGATGTACTGCCCGATGACGAGGGTCTGCTCGCCCCGGTGCTTGCGTACCAGCGCCTCCGCCACCTTCCGCTTCGTCTCGGTCGTCGCACAGAACCGGTACTTCTCCTCGGTCTCCGCGGTCGCGTACGCGAGCCGCTCCGAGTCCGTCAGATTGACCCGTACCTCGACACAGTCGGCGGGCGCGATGTAGCCCTGCGCCTCGATCTCCTTCCACGGGGCGTCGAACCGCTTGGGCCCGATCAGCGAGAAGACGTCCGACTCGCGGCCGTCCTCACGCACCAGCGTCGCGGTGAGGCCGAGGCGCCGCCGGGCCTGCAGGTCGGCGGTGAACTTGAAGACGGGCGCGGGCAGCAGATGCACCTCGTCGTAGATCACCAGACCCCAGTCGCGGGAGTCGAACAGCTCCAGGTGCGAGTAGACACCCTTGCGGCGGGTCGTCAGCACCTGGTACGTGGCGATGGTGACCGGCCGGATCTCCTTGCGCGTACCGCTGTACTCGCCGATCTCGTCCTCGGTGAGCGAGGTCCGCTTCACCAGTTCGTGCTTCCACTGCCGGGCCGAGACGGTGTTCGTCACCAGGATCAGCGTCGTCGCCCCGGCCTGAGCCATCGCACCGGCCCCGACCAGCGTCTTCCCCGCACCACAGGGCAGCACGACCACACCCGAGCCGCCGTGCCAGAACCCCTCGACGGCCTGCTTCTGGTACGGCCGCAGCGCCCAGCCGTCCTCGGCCAGCTCGATCGGGTGCGCCTCGCCGTCGACGTAACCCGCGAGGTCCTCGGCGGGCCAGCCCAGCTTCAGCAGCGTCTGCTTGATCTGCCCGCGCTCGGACGGGTGCACGGCCACGGTGTCCGGGTCGATCCGTGCCCCGACCAGCGGCTGGACCTTCTTCGAGCGGAGGATCTCCTCCAGCACGGGCCGGTCGGTGGAGGTCAGCACCAGACCGTGCACCGGATCCTTGGACAGGGTGAGGCGGCCGTACCTGGCCATCGTCTCGGCGATGTCGACGAGCAGCGCGTGCGGTACGGGATAGCGCGAGTACTGCACGAGCGCGTCGACGACCTGCTCGGCGTCGTGCCCGGCGGCGCGCGCGTTCCACAGCCCGAGCGGGGTCAGCCGGTAGGTGTGGATGTGCTCGGGTGCGCGCTCCAGCTCGGCGAAGGGCGCGATCGCACGACGGCAGGCATCGGCCTGCTCGTGGTCGACTTCCAGGAGCAGTGTCTTGTCGCTCTGGACGATGAGGGGTCCGGTCACGCGCGTCGGCCCTTTCTGCTGCGGGAACGGCCGGGAACGGCCAAACGTCCAGTGTGCCGCATGCGGCGGTCATGGTGCGGTGTGCTGCTCGGCACAGGGGCGTACGGGGGACGTACGGTCCATACAAGGGGGACGTACGGTCCAGGGGTGGCCCGTGTGGGCGGCGGTGTGCGTGACGGTGCTGGCGGGGGCCGCGGTGGTGACGGAGCAGCCGCGGTGGCGGTGGCTGCTGTCGCCGGGCCGGGGCGTTACGGGCTGACGCTTTTCAGGCTTCAGGCTTCAGGCTTCGGGCTTGCGGCCTCCGGCTTCAGGACATGGCGTCGTCGGCCAGTTCGGCGACGCCGGTGATCCGGTGCAGGGGATAGGTGCGGACCTCGTCCGCCGTGTGGTCGTACGCCGTGACGAAGCCGCCCTCGACCCGGACCGGGGCGATGACGCGCTGGCTGGCCGCCCCGTCCGCGTTGACGTAGCCGATCCAGAGCGCCGACCCGGTCATCACGGCGGCCTGGACCGTGGCGAGGGTCTCGGCGGAGGTCGTACGGGGCAGGGAGCCGGACGGGGCGTCGGGCGCGTCGGCCGGGTCCTTGCGGACCACCGTGGCGGCCGTGTCCCCGGCGCGGATCGCCCGTACCGCCGCGCCGAGCAGCGTGGCGTCCGGGACCGGAGGGCCCTCGGGCACCGGGGCGGGGGCGGTGCGCGGCGGGGTGCGGCGGGCGCCCGCGCGGGTGATCAGGACGTCGCCCTCGGCGGACTCGGCGGCCGGGGCGTAGCCCATCTCGCGCAGCCCGTCGAGCAGGGACGCCGGGTCGATCTGGGCGGCCAGGGCCGTCGGTGCGAGGCGGCGCAGGCGCAGGGTGGCCGAGCGCCGGTCGGCGAGGATCTCGTTCAGCACGGCCTCGTCGTCGCAGCGTACGTACGAGGAGGCGGCGCCGATCCGCAGATGGCCGTGGCGGCGGGCGACGTCGTCGATGAGGTAGCTGAGCGGCTGCGGCACCGGCGTACGGCTGTGGGTGGCGAGGAAAGCGTGCAGATCGGCCGCGGACTGTCCGGCGTCCAGGGCGCGGCGTACGGACCCGGGGGTGAAGCGGTAGACCGTCGCGCCGCCCTTCGACTCGATGTCCGCGAGGGCGGAGAGCAGGTCCGCCAGGGGGCGTTCCAGCGGGCCGGGGGCGACGGCCGTCAGGTCGGCCTGGAGCAGGACGTGGTCCAGCGGCTCCGGGATGAGGGGCGCGAGCAGCGCGGTGGCCTCGGCCGGCCCGGCGTCGAGCAGGGCGCGGGTGTGTGTGGCGAGCGCGCCGCGTCCGGTGATGCCGAGGAGCTCGGACTCGTTCAGCGTCCACAGGGCGATCCGGGACCGCAGGTCGGTGGTGTCCCCGGCGGCGGTGGCGGAGGCGCCGCGCAGGGGGCGTTCCCAGCGGAGGCGGGCGAGCACGGTCTCCGGGTCGGGGGCGGTGCCCGGTTCCAGGGCGGCGAGGAGGGCGAGGATCCGGTGGCGCACCTCGGGGGCGGCGGAGCGGTCGAGGCCGGGGCCGAGGGCGGACAGGGCCCGGCCCTTGGCGTCCTGGCCGCCGACCAGTCCGGGGGTGCGGGTGGCGGCGAGCCAGGCGGTCGCGAGGCGCGCCCAGCGGTCCTGGGGCGGGAGTTCGGCCCAGTCGTCGTACGCGGGCGTCGGCGCGTACCGCTCGTCGGCCTCCGCGTCGGAGGCCAGCAGCCCGGCCGCGTAGGCGAGTTCGACCCAGAACGCCGCGAGCGGCTCGGAGACGTCGAGGGCGCCGGCGGTCTTCTTCAGGTCGCGGACGCTGAGCCCGCCGGCGCGCAGTATCGCGGGGCCGCCGCCGTTCCAGCTCTTCAGCAGCTCCTCGACGGTGGTCACCGCCAGGAAAGCCTGACCGGCCGCGGCGCTGTCCACAGCCTGGGGATCACGAACGGCGATCGCTTCCACGGCGGGCGGCCGGGGCTCCGGTACGCGGTGGGCGCGCCCGGCCCGCAGATGCAGGGCGGCCTCGCGCGGCAGCACCACGGTGCGGGTCGACACGGGCAGCAGCAGCCCGTGGTCGCGCAGCCATTTCACCGGCGGGGTGGGGTTCGGGGTCACTTCCCCGTACGGCGGCCCCCACACCAGCCGGTCCAGTACGGACAGGGCCTCGGCGGGGGCGGTGTCCAGCAGCTTGCCCATCCTGGCCCGGTCGGTGAAGAGCGCGGACAGGGACGCCACGGCGGACACCGGGTCATGGGTGGCGGGCAGTCCGACGGCCGCCAGGATCTCCTGGAGCCGACCGGGCGACATACCGGCGGTCGCCTCCGCGACAGTCGGGCCGAGACCGGTGGGCGAGGGGTGCTGCGGGGACGGCGCGAGGAGTTCGCGCGCAATACGCACCAGCCGCAACCGGTCGTCCTCGCCCCAGACGAGGGCCTGTTCGCGCAGGGTGGTCAGGGCGGCGGGCAGCGCGTCCTCGATCGCCGCGTCCGCGTCGTCGCGGTGCTCGCCGTCGTCCCGGCCGTCGCCGGTGAAGAGGCCGAGCAGCGTCTCGTACGGGGCGGGGTCGGGGGCCACGGCGAGCGCCTCGGCGGTCTGCAGGGAGAACCGGTCGAGGTGTTCCAGCGCGCGTACGACGGAGGCGCGCGTGCCGGCTCTCGTCGCGAGCTGAGTGATGTCGCCCGGCACGGGGGTGAGGAGATCGGGGCGGGCACGCAGCAGCCACCCCAACGACTCGTCGTCCCGGGCGCGGAGAGCTTCGGCGAGCGTCCGCGGTGGTGTGGTCATCCCCATCCGTCCCACGGTAGTCGCTCCGGACAGGCCCGAGGGCGCTACCGTCGGTGCAGGGCGGTAGAGGGGAACCATCGCGTGGGGATCGAGAGCGACCAGCTCGTCTACGACTATCTGAGCCGGGTCGGGGACCTGGCGCAGCAGCAACAGCTGTCCGCGGCCGGCCGGATGAGGCTTGTTTCGGCGCTCCGGGGCGAGATCGACCGGCAGCGCGGAAAGCAGTCGGCGGACAGCCCGGCGGCCGTCCGCCGCATCATCGGGAGGCTCGGCACCCCCGACGAACTGGTCGCCGCCGCGGCCGCGTCGGCGGACGGGACGGTCCAGCTGCCCCAGCGGCCGGAACCCGCCGCGGAGGAGGGGCGCGGCATCCCCCGGCCGCGCAAGGGGATGCTCCGGAAAGACAGTTCCGGCAAGGGCGCGTCGCGGGCGCGGGACGGGGCGTCACAAGCCCCGGCGCAGCCGGCGGAAGCGGCTCCGGACGCGGCCGCCGGGCGCGCGCCGTCGCCGCCGCACATGGCCGGAACGGACGAGCTGGGACCGTCCGGGAGCGAGCCCGACTGGTGGCGGATCGAGCCGGGGCCGTTCGGTGACGGGGTGGACGTGCCGGGGTTCGTCGGCGGCGTCGAGATACCGGACATGATCAGGTCGCTGTCGTCCCGGGACGCGGTTCCGGGCCCCCGCGCCGCGGCGGACGACGCGCCGGACGGCGACGACACCCCCGCCGAGGACACCGGCACCGACGAGGCCGCACCGCGACGCCGACGGCTCCCGCGCCTGCGCCGCCGCGCCCCCCGCGAGTCGACGCCGACGGCCCGGGTCTTCTCCCACCCCTTCCTCCTGCTCGCCGCCGCGCTGCTGGTCGTGGGCGCCGTGACGGGTTCCTGGCTCGCCCTGGCGGGCGGCTGGCTGCTCGCGTACGGCTCACGCACGTTGTCGCGCGCGGAGGCGAAGTGGGCCGCGATGGGCCTGCCGGGCGTGGTCGTGGCGGGCGCCCTGGTCTGGCTCTGGGGCCGGACGGCGGGCCGCTGGGGTGAACCGGTCCCGCAGGACGGGATGGCGGACGCGCTGAGCGGGGTGTGGCCGGTGGTGGTACGGACGGCCGCGGTGGCGTCGGCGGCGTTCCTGGTGTGGCGCTCGCGGAAGCGGGCAGGGTAGGCCGAGGGCCGTCCGAGGCCTGCTCCCCGGTGCCCCGGGCGGGGCCGGGCGCGGGTTCACGACGCAGGCGTGGCCTGCCACGGCGCCCCCGGCACCACGAGCGGCGACCCGGTCACCGGGTCCGGGACGATCACCGCGTCCAGGCCGAAGACCTCGCGTACGAGACCGGCGGTGACGATGTCCTTCGGGTGGCCCTCGGCGACGATCCGGCCCGCCTTCATGGCGACCAGATGGTCCGCGTAACGGGCGGCCTGGTTGAGGTCGTGGAGCACGGTGACGACGGTCCGGCCGCGGGTGCCGTCCGCCGCCGGGGCGGTGAGCCGGCGCACCAGGTCCAGGACCTCCACCTGGTGCGCGATGTCGAGGTACGTGGTCGGCTCGTCGAGGAGCAGCAGATCCGTCTCCTGGGCGAGCGCCATCGCGATCCAGACCCGCTGGCGCTGCCCGCCGGACAGCTCGTCCACCGACCGGTCGCCGAGCGCGGTGATGTCCGTACGCTCCATGGCGTCCGTCACCGCCCGCTCGTCCTCCTGCGACCACTGCTGCCACCAGTGCTGATGCGGCTGCCGGCCGCGGGCGACGAGGTCACAGACGGTGATCGCCTCGGGGGCCACCGGGGTCTGCGGCAGCAGCCCGATCGACTGGGCGATCCTCCGCGTGGGGATCTTCGACAGCTCGGTGCCGTCGAGGAGCACCGCCCCGCCACGCGGCTTGAGGAGCCGGCCGAGCGCGCGCAGGGTGGTCGACTTGCCGCAGGCGTTCGGGCCGACGATGACGGTGACCCGGCCGTCGGGAACGGCGAGGTCCAGCTCGTGGACGACGGTGCGCTCCTCGTACGCGAGCGTCAGCTCCCGCACGGTGAGCCGGCTGGTCGCGGTCGGGGTCGCCGTGGCGTCCGACGTGTCGGACGTACGGGTCGAGCTCATGCGGTGCCTCCACTACGGCCGCGGCCGCCGCCCTGACCGCGGACGATCAGCCAGATCAGATACGGGGCGCCGACCGCCGCCGTCAGAACGCCCACCGGCAGTTCGGTGGGCGAGAAGAGCCTGCGTGCCAGCAGATCCCCGAACACCACGATCAACGCACCGAGCAGCGCCGAGCAGAACAGCGGGATCTGCGCGGTCCGGGTCATCCGGCGGGCGATCTGCGGGGCGAGCAGCGCCACGAAGTCGACCGGCCCGGCCGTCCCGGTCGCCACGGACGCCAGGATCACCCCGAGGGCGACGAGACCCAGCCGTACGCGCCCCAGACGCACCCCGAGCGCGGTCGCGGTGTCGTCGTCCATCGAGACGGTGCGCTGGGCACGGGCGGCCCACAGGACGGCCGGCAGCAGGACCAGCAGCGTCCAGCCGATCGGCGCGGCCTCGGACCAGCCGCGGCCGTTGAGCGAGCCGGTCATCCAGATCTGTGCTTGCTGGGCGACCAGATAGTCGCCCTTCGTCAGGAACAGCGTGGTGACCGACCGCAGCGCGATGGCGAAGCCGATGCCGATGAGGACGAAGCGGGTGGCGTGCAGCCCGCCGCGCCAGGCGAAGACGTACACGAGGGCCGCCGCGGCCACCCCGCCGATGACGGACAGGTACGGCAGCACGGTGTACGAGGTCACGCCGAAGGTCATCGCGCCGACCGTGAGCGCGCTCGCCCCCTGGCTGATGCCGATGATGTCGGGGCTGGCCAGCGGATTGCGGGCGACGGTCTGGATCAGCGCACCGGCGATCCCGAACGCCGCGCCGACCAGCAGCCCCACGACCATCCGCGGCAGCCGCAGCGTGCCGACGACCAGCTCGTCCGGGGACGGCTGCCCCAGGACCACCTTCACGACCTCGCCCGGCGCGACGAAGCTCTCGCCGACGCAGAGGTACGCGACACAGACCGCGGCCAGCAGCACGGCGAGGGCGGTGGCGACGACGGCCGCCCGCCGGTGCAGCAGGAACCGGCCCCGCGCCCCGATCCGTACGACGTGGTACCCGGCGGGCCGTACCCGCACCGAGGTGTCGGCACTCATGCGGGCACCGCCTTCCGGCGTACCAGGGTGACCAGGAACGGAACGCCGATCAGCGCCGTCATCACGCCCGCCGGGACCTCGCTCGGCGGGAGGACGACGCGGCCGATGACGTCGGAGACGAGCAGCATGACGGGCCCGATCAGCGCCGCCATCGGCAGCACCCAGCGGTGGTCGCCGCCGACGATCGCGCGGGCGATGTGCGGGACGGCGAGGCCGATGAAAGCGATCGGCCCGGCCGCCGCGACGCCGACACCGGTCAGCACCGTGGCCCCGATGCCGCCGACGATCCGTACCGTCGCGACCTTCTGCCCGAGGCCCTTCGCCACGTCCTCGCCGAGCGCCAGCGCGTCGAGCCCGCGGGCGACGGACAGCACGAGCACGGTCCCGGCCAGCATGAACGGCCAGATCTGCTGGGCCACATCGGCCTCGCGCCCGGCGATCGAGCCGACCTGCCAGAAGCGGAACTCGTCCAGTGCGGACGCCTTGGTCGTCAGCACCGCCGTCGTCACCGACACCAGCAGCGCGTTGATCGCGGCGCCGCCGAGCGCGAGCTTCACGGGGGTGGCGCCCCCGCGCCCGCTGGAGGCGACGGCGTACACGGCGACGGAGGCGATCGCCGCCCCCGCGAACGCGAACCACACGTATCCCGTCAGGGTGTGGATCCCGGCGAACGCGATGGCCAGCACCACGCCCACGGAGGCTCCCTGGCTGATGCCGAGGATGCCGGGGTCGGCGATGGGGTTACGGGTGATGCCCTGGAGCACCGTGCCCGCGAGGGCCAGTGCCGCGCCGACCATCAGCCCGATCAGGGTGCGCGGCACCCGCATGTTCCGGACGACTTCGGCGGCGTCGGAGTGCCCGCCGTGCAGCAGGGCGTCGATCACCTCGGACGGGGGTATGGAACGGGCCCCCACGGCGAGGCTGAGAAGTACCGCCACCAGCAGCGCCGCGACGGCCGCCGCCGTCGCGAGTGCGCGTCTGGAGCGGCGTGGTGCGGCGGCTGACATCGGACCCAATCGAAACGAAGCAAAGTTAGGCTTGGCTAAGTCTAAGCACCGTCGATTTCGGGCCCGAGGGCCGTACCGGGACGGGCACGGCGTTCCGGCTCTGTGTCCGGCCCCGCGACAATGGACTCCATGCCCTCGCACCTCCTGACGGTCGGCTTCGACCTCGACATGACGCTCATCGACTCCCGGCCCGGCATCAAGGCCGCCTACCTGGCGCTTTCCGCCGAGACGGGGACGCCGATCGACACGGACCTGGTGGTGAGCAGGCTCGGGCCGCCGGTCGACGAGGAGCTGCGGAACTGGTTTCCGGCCGATGTGGTGGCCGCGACCGCCGACCGGTACCGCGAGATCTATCCCACATACGCCATCGCTCCGAGCCTCGCGCTGCCGGGCGCCCGGGAGTCGGTCGCGGCGATCCGGGAACGGGGCGGCCGGGCGATAGTCGTCACCGCCAAGCACCGGCCGAGCGCGGAGCTCCACCTGGCCCACCTCGGGATCGAGCCCGACGCGGTGATCGGCGGCCTGTGGGCGGAGGCCAAGGGGCGGGCCCTGCGCGAGCACGGGGCGCATGTGTACGTGGGCGACCACACCGGGGACATACGGGGCGCCCGCACGGCCGGGGCGCTCTCGGTGGCGGTCACCACGGGCCCGTGCGACGCGGAGGAGCTCCGGGCAGCGGGGGCGGACGTCGTCCTGTCGTCGCTGACGGACTTCCCGTCCTGGCTGGAGGGGTACGCGGCGCGCTGAGATCAAGCCGGTCCAGCGATCGAGAACAGCCCCGCCCGCGGCGGAATTTCAAGCCGGTCCGACGTTTGAGGACAAAGCGGCTACCACCCGGGCCCGCGGCAGGACTTCAAGCCCGTCCGGCGATTGAGGACAAAGCGGCCCACCGGACGACCCCGGCATCACCGCTTCGGCGCCCCCGCCCGCACCGACCGCACCACGCCCGCCGCGGCGATCAGGAAGCCCACGCCCATCAGCATGCACAGCGACCACGCGATGGACGGAAGCGGATGGGTTCCGAGGAACAGCGGGGCCACCGTGGCCAGCGTGGCCAGCGCTCCGACGAAGAAGACGATCGCGCCGATCCGGACCAGCCGGTCACCTGCGCCAGAAGGTGTAGTACTCACCCCGCCAGGGTAGTTCCCGACACCGGCGTCCCCTCCCACAGCCGACCGTGCGTAATACAGGCACCGTTTCTGGACAGCAGTCCGGATGACCAGGCTTGACGAGGGGTACTTCACCTGGGGAGGCTTCTGCCAGCAGGGGAGCACCACCACTGGATAGCCTGACCTGCTGAGGCTTTGTTCCGGCATATGGGTTGAGATGGGGTGCGTGCTTTGCCGACTGGCAAGGTCAAATGGTTCAACAGCGAGAAGGGCTTCGGCTTCCTCTCCCGCGATGACGGCGGCGACGTCTTCGTGCACTCCTCCGTGCTTCCCGACGGCGTCGACGCGCTCAAACCCGGCCAACGCGTCGAGTTCGGCGTCGTCGCCGGTCAGCGCGGAGACCAGGCGCTCTCGGTGGCGATCCTGGACCCGACACCCTCCGTCGCGGCCGCGCAGCGCCGCAAGCCGGACGAACTCGCGTCCATCGTGCAGGACCTGACCACCCTGCTGGAGAACATCACGCCGATGCTGGAGCGCGGCCGCTACCCCGACAAGGCGGCCGGCAAGAAGATCGGCAGCCTGCTGCGCGCGGTCGCCGACGAGCTCGACGTGTAGGCCCCGGCATCCTGCGGGACCTCAGAGGAACGACAGCGCATCCGGGCCGAGGGGCGGTACCAGCCCCTCGGCCGCCGCGCGCGTCAGCAGTCCGCGGATCGCCGCGTAGCCGTCCTCGCCGAGGTCGGCCGTGAACTCGTTGACGTACAGCCCGATGTGCTGGTCCGCCACGGCCGGGTCCATCTCCTGGGCGTGCTCCAGCACGTAGGGCCGTGACGCCTCGGGGTCGTCCCAGGCCATCCGTACCGAGGCGCGCACCGAATCGGCGAGCAGCTTCAGAATGTCCGCGCCCAGTGACCGCTTGGCGATGATCGCGCCGAGCGGGATCGGCAGCCCGGTCGTGTCCTCCCAGTGCCGGCCCATGTCGGCGAGGTTGTGCAGCCCGTAGTTCTGGTACGTGAAACGCGCCTCGTGGATGACGAGACCGGCGTCCACCTTCCCGTCGCGCACGGCGGGCATGATCTCGTCGAACGGCAGGACGACGATCTCACCGACCCCGCCCGGCACCACCTCGGCCGCCCAGAGCCGGAACAGCAGATACGCGGTGGAGCGCTCGCTCGGTACGGCGACGGTCCGGCCCGTCAGGTCCGTGCCCGGCTCCTTCGTGAGGACGAGCGGCCCGCAGCCCCGCCCCAGCGCCCCGCCGCACGGCAGCAGCGCGTACTCGTGAAGGACCCAGGGCAGTACCGCGTACGAGACCTTGAGGACGTCGAGCTCGCCGCGCTCGGCCATGCCGTTGGTGATGTCGATGTCGGCGAAGGTGACATCGAGGGCGGGCGCGCCGGGGACCCGTCCGTGCGCCCAGGCGTCGAAGACGAACGTGTCGTTCGGGCACGGCGAGAAAGCGATGTCCAGCCGGTCACGCGTGGTTTCGGTCATGGTGGGTCCAGCCTTCCAGTACGGGTACGAGCTTCCCGAACGCCCCGGTGAGCGCGGTCAGCGCGTCGCCGATGCGCCAGGCGGCGCGGTCGCGCGGGCCGACGGCGTTCGAGACCGCCCGGATCTCCAGCACCGGCACGCCCGCCCGCTCGGCGGCCTCGGCGACCCCGAAGCCCTCCATGGCCTCTGCGGCGGCTGCGGGGTGCGCGGCGAGCAGAGCGGCGGTGCGCTCCGCGGTGCCGGTGACGGTGCAGACGGTGAGGATCTCACCGGCCGTCCCACCGGTGGCCGCGGCCACCTCCCGTACCAGCGCGGGCGGTGGCGTGAAGCGGTCGCGCCCGAAGCCCAGGGCGGTGACGGGCAGGAAGCCGTCGGGGGTGTCGGCGCCCAGATCGGCGGCGACGATCGCGCTCGCGACGACGAGGGAGCCGAGCGGGGCAGTGGGGGCGAACCCGCCGCCGATGCCGGCCGAGACGACGAGACCGTACGGCTCGGGTGCGGCGGCCAGCGCGAAGGCGGCCGCGGCCGCGGCGGCGGCCGGTCCCGCGCCGCCCGCGAGGACGTCGAAGGGCCCGGCGCGGTGGATCTCCGCGCCCCCCGCCTCGCGTACCGGCGCCGCGAAACCGTTCCCGAACGCGCGCGTGACCGCGTCCCGTTCCACCGGGACAGCGGTCACGACGAGCACACGCACGGGGGGAGTCCTCCGAGGCCGGGAAGGGATCAGCTGGTCTTCTTCAGCTCGAAGTGCCAGACGCCCGTGAGCTTCTTGCCCTTGGTTTCGACGATGCTGACCTGCGTCCTGTTCGACGTCTCGCCGGTCTGGCTGGAGAAGAAGGCGCTGCCCGGGATGGACCGGTAGGTCTTCTTGTACGGCTCCTGCTCGGCCTGCTGGCCGTTGATGAACAGCGTCCAGCCGTTGTCCGCGATCTCCGGGTCGACGCCGAAGCGGACCTTGTCGTCCATGGCGACCTCGACGGACTTCTCCGCCTTCTTGTTGAGGCAGCTCTGGTATTCGGAGGCCTTGAGGGGCTTGCCGTCGTTGTAGCAGGACGCCTCGGACGTCACCACGTTGCCGCCGACCGTTACGGTCGCGAGCGGCGTCGGCTTGTCGCAGGCGGAGAGGACAAGGAGTCCCGCGGACACGGCACCAAGAGCGACGCCGATTCGACGGCCCTTACCGGAGAAGAACGCAACGGTCATGGGCCGAAGGCTATCGGTCGCCCCGGCTCACGCCACGCGGGGGTGCGGCGAGCCGCGCCGCGCGGCGACCAGCAGCCCCCGTACGGACGTGGCCGCACCCAGGGCGAGGATGCCCGCCGCGACCGACATGCCCAGTACGCCGTTGAGGGGGAGGGCGATGCCGATGCCGCCGCCGACCACCCACGCCATCTGGAGCACGGTCTCCGACCGGGCGAACGCGGAGGTCCGCACCTCCTCGGGCACGTCGCGCTGGATCATCGCGTCCAGCGAGAGCTTCGACAGGGCCTGGGTGAAGCCCGCCGTCGCGCTGAGCGCGGCGACCATGACGGTGCTGAAGAAGAGCGCGGCGAGCACGGCGACCCCCAGCGCCAGGGCCAGCACGGAGGCGACGATCACCTCGGGTCCGCGGGCCCTCAGCCAGGCACCGAACGCCGTCCCCAGCGCGTTCCCGGTACCGGCCGCCACGCCGACGATGCCGAGCGAGACGACGGCGCTCTGCCCGGCGAGCGGCTGCTCGCGCAGCAGGAACGCCAGGAAGAAGATCAGGAAGCCGGAGAGCGCGCGGTGCGCGGTGTTGGCCTGGAGGCCGTTCAGCACGGACGGTCCCACGGACCGCAGCCCGGGCCGTTTCTCGCCGTTCTTCTCCCGGCCCCTCGCCCACCCGTTCCGCTTCGTCCCGGGCCGGGGGGCCACCGCGCCGTACGTCGGCACCAGCCGGGCCTTGCGCTCACCCTTCGCGGAGTCGACCGTGTGCGGCAGCGTGAAAGCGAGGACGGTCCCCCCGATGAAGATCAGGCACGCCCCGTACAGCGGCCAGGGGGACCCGATCGTGTGCAGCCCCGCGCCGATCGGGGCGGCGACACCGGTCGCCAGGAGACCGGCCAGGGTGACCCGGGAATTCGCCTTCACCAGGGAGAAGCGCGGTGGCAGCAGGCGCGGCACGACGGCGCTGCGGACCACCCCGTACGCCTTCGAGCAGACCAGGACGCCCAGCGCGGCCGGATACAGCTCCAGGCCGCCGGTGGCGACCGCGCCCGACATGGTGAGCGCGAGCACCGCACGGGCCAGCATCGCACCGGCCATCGCGGCGCGGCGGCCGTGCGGCAGATGGTCCAGGAGCGGGCCGATCACGGGCGCGAGGAGGGTGAAGGGCGCCATGGTGACGGCAAGGTAGAGGGCGACGCGGCCCCGGGCCTCGTCCGTCGGCACGGAGAAGAACACCGTCGACGCGAGCGCGACCGTGATCATCACATCGCCCGCGCCGTTCACGGCATGCAGTTCGATCAGCTTGCCGAGCCCGGACTCCCCGGCGCCGTGGGCGTGCGTCGCCTTCCGGATACCTTTCGCGGTGCCGGTGAACGGCGTGTGGAGGGCATGACCGATCGCCCGGCCCGCCCTGCGGAGCGGGCCGGAATCCTTGTGCGACCTGGCGGAAGTCACTTCGACATAGTGCCCCAGTCGCCACGGTGACGAACCGGCATCGGTCCGGGACGCGGAGCACTCCGCCCTGTCGGGTCAGTGCTCCGCCCGGCCCGCTCAGCTTGAACCGGCTGGTCATCCGGCTGGTCATCGACGGGTTGTCCGACCCGTCTTCGTGCGGTCCGCGAGGCGGTCTTCGCACCGGACACGGCGCCGGATACGGCCTTGTTCCGGACGGGCAGGTGGGCGGGGGGCGGCGGAGAGGGTAGCGTGCGTAGCGCGCCACCGGCGGTTGTTCTCGGCCGCGCGCCTATCGGCGATCCCGCAGAATGGATGGCAGAAGGTGCGCCCGAGGCAGGCACAACGGGTGTGGACGTCGACGCGGCCCCCAGGTCCGCTCCGCCCGCAGCTGTCATGGCCGAAATCGATGGATGTGCTGGCGCGCTCGTGAGACTGGCGTAGGAGAGAAGCGAGACCTGTGAGTGCTGCGACGACGCGAAGCCGTACGGCCCGTACCCCTGCCCCCGACCGTCTGTGCGCCGAGGCGGTAGACCTCGCCCGCGCGGCGGCCGAGGAAGCAGCCGCGCCGGGGGTCGTCGGTGAGCATGTGGGCCTGGTCTCCGAGGGCGACCGGGTCGTTACGCACTTCTTCGAGTGCGGGGAGCCCGGCTACCGGGGCTGGCGCTGGGCGGTGACCGTCGCCCGGGCGTCCCGCGCGAAGAACGTCACCCTTGACGAGACTGTTCTGCTGCCCGGCAGCGATGCGCTCCTCGCCCCGGAGTGGTTGCCGTGGAGCGAGCGCCTGCGCCCCGGGGACATGGGGCCCGGCGATCTGCTGCCGACCGAGGCGGACGACCTCCGCCTGGAGCCCGGCTACACCGGCGAGGACGAGCCGCCGCCGAACTCCGCGGTCTCCGAGGTTTCCCAGGAGATGGCCGACCTCGTCGACGCGGAGGACGCGGAGCTGACGACGCGCCCCGCGACGACCAGCCGGGGCTCGATCGCGGCGGTCGCCGAGGAGCTCGGCATGCGGCGGGCGCGGGTGCTGTCGCGGTACGGGCTGCACACGGCGGCCGACCGGTGGGACGAGGGGTTCGGCGCGAAGACGCCGATGGCCCAGGCGGCGCCGGCGTCGTGTGTCACCTGCGCGTTCCTGGTGCCGTTGGCGGGTTCGCTGAAGGGGGCGTTCGGGGTGTGCGCGAACGAGTTCGGTCCGGCGGACGGGCATGTGGTGTCGCTGTCGTACGGGTGCGGTGGGCATTCGGAGGCGGCAGTGATGCCGAAGCCGCCGAAGCCGGCGCCGCACGCGCTGGACACGATGCAGGTGGACGAGTATCCGTTGCGGCCGGCGCGGGACTCCGGCTCGGTCCCGGCGGAGCCGGACGCTCCGACGGAGGATCTCGGCCACTCCTGACCGGGCGCGGGTTTGCGGGGTGCGGGTATTCGGGCGCTCCGGCGCGGCCGGTGACGTAGACCGCGGGCTCGCCCGGCGAACCGGTTCCGTCCGCGAACTCCCCCATGGCCTTGAGGGCCTGGGGGGGACCCCCTCGACGGGCTTGAATCTGCTGCCCGTACGTCGATGAGTCCTGCCCGAAACCGTGCCCCGTGTGCCGGGGCAGACGCGTTGCCGCCCGCGTGGAGCGCCGTTCGCGGAGCCCGTCCGGCGAGAGGACCCGGTACCTTCAGGCGCACACTGGCGGCACGGGCAAGGCGTAACCGGAAAGAGCGGAGATCAGAGCGTGAGCATGAATGCGACCGAGGGGGCCGATCCGTTCGGGACCGCACGGATGCGACGCGGCGTGCTCGACGCCTGGGGTGCGGGCCCCGCCAGGTTCCGCGAGGACGCCAACGCCGAGGAGGACCTCGCGCTCGGCGGCTACCGCGACCGCCTCGTCGTCGAGCTGGCCCAGAACGCCGCCGATGCCGCCGCCCGAGCCCAGGCCCCCGGGCGGCTCCGCCTCACCCTGCACGCGGCGACCGCGGACGCCCCCGCCGTACTCGCCGCCGCCAACACCGGCGCCCCCCTCGACGCCACCGGCGTGGAATCGCTCTCCACCCTGCGCGCCTCCGCCAAGCGCGAGGGCCACGAGGGAGCCGTCGGCAGGTTCGGCGTCGGGTTCGCCGCCGTGCTCGCGGTGAGCGACGAGCCCGCGGTCGTCGGCCGGCACGGCGGCGTCCGCTGGTCCCTCGCCGAGGCGCGCGACCTCGCCGCCCGCGCGGCCGTCGCCAGCCCCGGCCTCGGCGACGAGCTCCGCCGCCGCGACGGCCACGTACCGCTGCTGCGGCTCCCGCTGCCCGCCGAGGGCACCGCACCCGACGGGTACGACACCGTCGTCGTCCTCCCGCTGCGCGACGGCGGCGCCGAGGACCTCGTGGTCCGGCTGCTCGACGCGGTCGACGACGCCATCCTGCTCACCCTGCGCGGTCTCGACGAGATCGTGATCGAAACCCCGGACACCGTACGGACGTTGCGCCGCTCGCAGCACGGCCCGTACACCCACGTCGAGGACTCCGCGCACGGTACGCACCGCTGGCGCACCGTCACCCACCACGGCCCCGTCGAGCCCGCCCTGCTCACCGACCGGCCCCGCGAGGAACGGCTGCGCCCGCACTGGTCGGTCACCTGGGCGGTCCCCGTGGACGCGGAGGGCGCCCCCGTACGCCCCCGCACCGCCCCCGTCGTCCACGCGCCGACCCCGACCGACGAACCCCTCGGTATCGCCGCGCTGCTCATCGCGTCGCTGCCGCTCGACACCACCCGCCGCCACCCGGCGCCCGGCCCGCTCACCGACTTCCTGGTGCAGCGCGCGGCCGACGCGTACGCCGAACTGCTCGCCGGCTGGCAGCCGGTTGCGGTCGACACCATCGATCTCGTCCCCGGACCGCTCGGCAAGGGCGAACTGGACGGCGCCCTGCGCGGCGCGATCCTGGCGCGGCTGCCGCGCGTCGCGTTCCTGGCGCCCGCCGCCCCGCGCGACGCCGCGGCCGAAGCGGACCGGTGGGACACCTGGGACGCGCAGCCGGACGGCATCCGTGAGGCGGTCACCAGCGCGCTGCGCCCCATCGAGGCCGAGGTGCTGGAGGGCGTCGGCGCCGAGACCGTACGGGTGCTCGCCGAGGTCCTGCCGTGTCTGCTGCCCGCCGGCCTCGAGCGCCGCAGCGAGCTGCGCACCCTCGGTATCGCCCGCGTCCCGCTGACCGAGGCGATCGACCGGCTCGCCGGACTCGAGCGCGACCCCGGCTGGTGGCGGCGGCTGTACGACAGCCTGTCCGGCATCGACCCGGACCGCCTCTCCGGCCTGCCCGTCCCGCTGGCCGGGAAGCCGGAGACACCGGAATCGGAGGCCCCGGCCGCGCCCCGCACCACCATCGGCCCCCGCCAGGTCCTCCTCCCGCTCCCCGACGCGCTCACCGGACCGGTCCTGGGCCGGCTCGCCCGGCTCGGGCTGAAGGTCGCGCACCCGGACGCCGCCCATCCGCTGCTGGAGAAGCTGGGTGCCCTGCCCGCCACGCCGCGCGCCGTGCTGACGACCCATCAAGTGCGGGCCGCCGTCGCCGGATCGCTGGACGCGGGCGAGATCTGGGACGAGGACGCGCTGGACGTCGACGAGCTCGCCGAGACCGTCCTCACCCTCGTACGGGACGCCGACCTGGCCCCCGGCGACGAGCCCTGGCTCGGTGCGCTCGCCCTCCCCGACGAGGACGGCGAGCCGGCCCCCGCCGGTGAACTCGTGCTGCCCGGGAGCCCGTTCGCGGCCATCATGCGGGAAGGCGAACTTGCGCTCTGTGAGCAGGAGTTGGCCGAACGCTGGGGCGAACAGCCGCTCACCGCTTGCGGTGTGCTCGCCACCTTCGCCCTGGTGAGGGCCACCGATGTCGTCCTGGACCCGGACGAACTGGAGCCCCGCGAGGGCGACTTCGCCGAGCCGGACGACGCCGGTCTGCTCGACGCCGTGGACGTGTGGTGCGAGGACGTTCTCGACCAGCTGCCGGACACAACCGTGCCGCCGGTCGCCACCGAACTCGTCGCCGTCCGTGACCTGGACCTCGTCGACGACGACGCCTGGCCGCAGGCGCTCGCCCTGCTCGCCCGGCCGCCGCTGCGCGACGCGCTGACCCAGCCCGTGCGGGTGCTGCTGCCCGACGGCACGACCCGGTCCGTCCGTCCGTACGCGGCCTGGTGGCTGCGCGACCACCCCGTGATCGGCGGCCGCCGCCCGGCCGGTCTGCGCGCGGCGTCCGGCGACCCGCGGCTGGCCGGACTGTACGAATCCGCCGACGCGACCGGCTTCGACGACGCCCAGGTGCTGCGCGCCCTCGGCGTACGGACCTCCGTGGCAGCCCTCCTCGACGAGCCCGGCGGCGCCGCCGAACTCCTCGGCCGGCTCGCGGACGAGGGCCGCGAGGTCGGCCCCGTACAACTGCACTCCCTGTACACGGCGCTGGCCGATCTCGACCCCGAACAGGTCACGCTTCCCGACGAGTTGCGGGTCGTGGTCGACGGCGAGGTCCGGGTCGTCGACGCGGCGGACGCCGTGATCGCGGACGCCCCGGATCTGCTGCCGCTGACCACCGGGCTCCCGCTGCTCCCGGTCGCCCCGGCGCGCGCGGCCGATCTGGCCGAGCTGTTCCAGGTGCGGCGGCTCGGCGAGACGGTGGCGGCCGAGGTGACGACGGAGGGCGAGGAGCACCAGGTACCGGATTCGGTACGGGCCCTGCTCGGCGCCGGAACCCCGGACACGTACATCGAGCACGGTGAACTGCGCGCGGGCGGCGTCGAACTGGACTGGCGCCGCACCCCCGACGGGACCGTGCACGCCGCCACGCTGGAAGGCGTCGCGGCGGGCCTGGCCTGGGCGGCGGGGCAGTGGCCGCGCCGCTTCGAGGTCGCGGCGCTGCTGGAGGACCCGTCCCGTACGGAGGAACTGGCCCGGGACCGCTGGTTCGACTGAGAGCCTGTCGGGTGGCCGGTTGATTACGCTGCGATGTAGTCCTCGACGGTGTTGGCTCGTGCGGTCTTGCGGTGGGATTCATGGCTCCACCGCA
>NZ_JBHVSY010000011.1:0-287725 GCF_042884935.1 Streptomyces sp. NPDC058092 | reverse complement strand
CACACACCACGTGATCATTCCGGGGCCGTCGTCATGCCCGGAAGGCAGATCACGACCGTCACGCATCACGCATGATCAGCCACCCGACAGGCTCTTAGAGGCGTGGACATGTGTCCGGTGGTCCGCATCACCGACACAGACGACGTCCTGCACGAAGCAGCGGACGCCAGCACCTGTCATCAGCGTGGCGCTTGCCTGCGCGTGTCAACAGGCCCAAGCGAAGCTCTGCCGAACGACGAGCAGATCCGAGCAACGCTCCGGACACTCCGCCTCGATCCTGAAGAAGTCGACCTCCTCATTGATGCAGGGCCCGTTCAATCCGGGGTCGGAATGAGTTGCCTGGCAGAGCGAGTTACGAAGCTCCTCGATCTGCTGTCACAGTGGCGATGGCGCCATGAGTGTGTAGCTGCCGGCGCCTTCCCCGCGAACCTGAGCGGTTTTCCCCGCGGGCAGGCAACACCTGTGGTCAGGCATGATTTAGAGCTCTGGAAACGGGTTGTCCATCAGCGGCACGGCCAGCCACCAGACTTCGGAGACTTCGGCGTCACACATCCCCGTATGCCAACCCAGAGCCGCGGGACTCCAGACCCGAACATGCGCTACACGACACCGGACAACTGGCAGGTCTTCGTCTACCCACGCCTGCGCCCGGGCAACGGCGACTTCTTCACCCTGAGTCGCGACCTCGTCTCCTCGCCCCACTGGCCCGCCACTGGTCCGCGAACTTCCTGGGGGGACGCACGGCTACACGAGTGCGCCAACCGGCAGCGGCTGAAAGCGGGCGGCGGGACGCAGTGGCGAGCATGGGCGACGTCCCACCACCTGGCGATGGTGACTGCGGAGCTTGCGACCTGGGCCCCTCCGAGTAGCCGTTAGCTCCTGGGTAGTTGGGGCCTTGGGTTCGCGACCTCTTCGTCCCGAAGCAACTTGGGCGGGCGCTCGACCTTGGGCTGGTGTGCTTCTCACCTGCTGGGATGGTCCGCAGACATCCGCGGTTGTCCGCCGCTGTGCGTCGGCGTTGTCACGCAGTTGGACACTCACCCCCCTCGGGCTTCCCCTTACTCAGGACAGAGATCTAGCGCGCGGTCAATCAACGGACCGGTCTCTGCCATCAACCCTTGCGCCGCCCAGGAATCGATGGGATGCGGGGCCACAATCTCCTCCGCGCTTGGATACTCCGGCTCCTCCGCGCCCTCCGTGGCGATGCTGTTGTAGTTCAAGCGGTACCTTTCACCGTCCGTCTCGAAGACGATCACGACGGGTGCGTCACAGTCGATCGTGCCCTCGTCGATGCCTTCTATGAAGGGCCAATCCGCACCGTACTCGGCGCGGGTTACCTTGATCGGCCCCTGTGGCTTGGTTGCGTTCTGGCTGCACCCGGTGAGGAGTACCGCGCTGACCACAGACAGTGCGGCAAGCTTCCGCATGCCCCCCCTTGATCATCTGGGTGGACAGGGTAACCATGGTTGGCCATACGCGCGATGCTCGGATCGACGAAGCCTCAACGACGGAGTCAGGCGTGGCAGCGGTTCGGTCAGTAGCCGAAGAAGTGCCCCGCAGACCCTGTGACCTGCGGGCACGTAATCGATCAACGCTGTGACCTGCGGTTGAGCCGTCAATGGTTGTCAACTTTGGTCACCTCTGAGCGCCCTTTCACGGCCCGCAGACGGCCCGGTACGGCTAGCTGAGCCGCCTCTGCCGCACATACCGGAGGACCACGAAAGTGATCGCAGCGAGCAGCGCAAAGAGCCAGATACCGATCTCCACCGACCCCATGCTGCTGCCGAGCGCTACCAGCACCAGAGCGAAGACGGCGATGACCAGTACAAGGTTCACGATCAAGCTGCGCAACGTCCTACCCCCAGATTTGGTGGGGCTTGCGCCCCTCATGGGCATGATCCCAGATGGTGATCGCCTCGTATAGATCAATATCTAGGCTGACCAGCACTGACGCCGGTGGCGGTCGGCTGCAGTCACGGCGGTTGCTGTACTTCACTGCTGTACAGCAGCGGGCCCCGCTTTAGGAGCGAGGTGGGTATGACGGCGGCTGACCTGCCAACCTTCGGGTGCAGCGGGCCAGCGCTTCGGTGCCCGCCAATGGCTGCCATTCCCCACTGGTCCCTGCCTCACCTGGCACGGTTGTGGCACACGGAGTGACCGTTGCCTCCCCCCGATAACTGGAAGAGATCCAGCTCTGGCGGCTCACTCTTGCTTCGTGATTTGCGTAGCTACGCCCGGGGTGGTCGTCTCGCACCACAAGACCGCGACCGCCCGGCTCTCCGTCCCTTCGGCAGAGCCCGTGCCTTGCCGGTAAGTGGTCAGGCACGGGGATCCAGTTCCCGATCAAGCACGGATGGCCAGTCCTCACGGCCGAGGTCACCGGCCGCGAGCAAGTCGCGCCAGTCCGTCCGCGCACACCGGACCGCTGCAATGAAGCGGCCTATATCCCCGTCGGCGATGAACACCGCAGCCGCGAGCAGCCGTTCGGTGTCCTGCCGACTGTCTGCGAGTTCAGCGGCCAGAACCCGCAAAGCTCCGAAAACTCCCTTGGCAACCTCTGCCTCTGGGAAGTCGCGCCTGACTCTCCGGCGCAGTCGCTCACTGATCACGTCGTCGTCCACGCAGTCCCCCAGGCGCCTGGATACGCCCGAGGCGGTCGCCTCTCACCACAAGACCGCGACCGCCCCGGCTCTCCGTCCCTTCGACAGAAACAGGAGAACCACCAGCATGAGGCATGACCGCAACCCCGCGCTGCTGTCGGCGGCGCTGGACGCTGCTGCCCGCGGGTGGCACGTCTTCCCGCTCGTTCCCGGCGACAAGCCGCCCGCGATTCGGAACTGGCCCGGAGCCGCAGTCGGCGAACTGCTCACCGACTGCCTCGACCGGGTGCTGGACGGCGAGCGCGACCGGCGGCTCGCACCGCTCGACGCGCACGAAGCGCCGGGAGGAAGCACCGCCCGAGGTAGCCGCCATCCTGAAATGGATCGAGCGGAACACCCTCTCCATGGCCGCATGGGAGGAGCCCGCCAGGGTCGAAGCAGTGCTGAACGCCGTCTCTAGCCTGCTGGACGGAACGCCTGCTGCCGCGAGTTCGGCCAAGCGCAACCGCAGGATTCTCAACGTGGCTATGGAGTACGCGGTTAAGCACCGCATACTGCGGTCCAACCCCCTGCCAAAGGGGCGGGGCACTTCCCCGAAGATGTCATCCGCGGTGGACAAGCGGGCATTACTCAACCGCGGGCAGGCTGCCCGCCTGCTGGGCTGGGTGCGCCTTCGGCCGCGCGGTGGACAGCGGCTCCACGCATTCTTCGCGACCATGTACTACGCGGGGCCGCGGCCCGAGGAAGCCGTTGCGATGGTCGTCCACGACGTGCGGCTCCCGGACGAAGATGCCGAGGACCAGTGGGGTGAGCTCCTGTTCCACACGGCCAGCCAGAGGTCGGCAAGAAGGGACCAATGATGGCCAGGTCCATGAGGAACGGGGCCTGAAGGGGCGAGCGGAGGGCGAGATGCTCGCAGGTTCTGCCATCCGGCGCGCCTGGAGGAGCGCACGGCGCGAGGTCCTCGACCCTCAGGAGTGCGCCTCTCCGCTCGGCAAGCGGGTGTACGACCTTCGGCACACCTGCCTGACGAATTGGCTCAACGATGGCGTCCCGCCGGCACAGGTGGCGGAGTGGGCGGGCAACAGTGTCCCGGTACTGCTCGCGATCTATGCCCGGTGCCGGATCTGTCAGAGCGATGAGCACGGCTCCGGAAGCGCCACCGCGTATCCACCGTGGCCACCCGTAGAAACCCGGTGACAGCCGGACAGTGCCGGACCCTTCCCATCGTGACCTGGGACGGGTCCGGCGCTTATGCGTTAGTTACGCCGCCCTCGCTACGGTGCGGTGACCTGCAAAAAAGGCCCTCCCGAGGGAGGGCCTGATGTCGTACGGGCAGAGTGCCCCCGGCAGGACTCGAACCTGCGGCCAAGCGCTTAGAAGGCGCCTGCTCTATCCACTGAGCTACGGGGGCCGGGTGGTGGCCTCGGCGGCCTGGAGCCCTGGGGCCTGGCCGGTCGGTGACCTGCCGGGACAAGGATAGGGCTCCGAACGCCTCGTCCTGGTTGCTTCACCTGCGTGGCACGATGTGGAGGTTCGGTGAAGCGAACCGATAATCGCAGGTGGGTGGGGATCATGCACCGTTTTTGACGCCTCGCGCCCCGGGTGTTGTGCACTCGTTATGCCTGCGCCCCACTCGTCCCCTCTGTCCCGACTCCCTTCCGAGGGGAGAACCGGCGCGCAGAGGTGGCTATACGCTTCAAAAAGGCGCCAAAATTGGGCATTCTTCGCATGTGGTGACCTTGGACGTACGGCCTCAGCTCATCGACGCACTTTCCGCCCTGCGCGACCGTGTCGCTGCCGTGCGTCTTCCACTTCCGTTGCCGGGGGCCGCGCGGGCCCGGCAGACCCGGAGCGAGCTGCTCGCCCAGCTCGACGACTATCTGCTTCCCCGGCTCAGGGATCCTGAAGCGCCGCTGCTCGTGGTGATCGGCGGGTCCACCGGGGCCGGGAAGTCGACGCTCGTCAATTCGCTGGTGGGGCGGCTGGTCAGCGAGGCCGGGGTGCTGCGGCCGACCACGCGGACGCCCGTACTCGTCTGCCACCCCGATGATCACCACTGGTTCGCGGGGTGCCGCGTACTGCCGCAGCTCACCAGGGTCTGGCTGCCGCCCCAGGATTCCGGGGAACCCAGCCGGTGCGACGACCTCGACGGGCTCGACGGGAGCGAGGAGGAGGACGGCACCGCGCTGCGCGTCGAGACCGGGACCGGTCTGCCGCGCGGGCTCGCGCTGCTCGACGCGCCCGACATCGACTCGCTCGTGGTACGGAACCGGGTGCTGGCCGCCGAGCTGATCTGCGCCGCGGACGTGTGGGTGATGGTGACCACGGCGTCCCGGTACGCCGACGCGGTGCCGTGGCATCTGCTGCGTACCGCCAAGGAGTACGACGCCTCGCTCGTCACCGTCCTCGACCGGGTGCCGCACCAGGTGATCGCCGAGGTGTCGCGGCAGTACGGAGCGCTGCTCACCAAGGCGGGCCTCGGCGAGGTGCCGCGCTTCACCATCCCCGAGCTGCCCGAATCGGCCGGCGGCGGCAGCGGGCTGCTGCCCACCACCGCGGTCGCCCCGTTGCGGGCCTGGCTCAGCCACCGCGCCCAGGACCCGGCGGCCCGCCAGCAGGCGGTCGGGCGTACGGCGGCCGGGGTCATCGACTCGCTGAACGTACGGATGCCCGCGCTGGCCGGGGCCGTCGCGGCGCAGTACGCGGCGGCCGTGCGGCTGACCGGTGTCGTCGAGGACGCGTACCGCGCGGAGGGCGCCCGGGTCCGGCGGCGGCTGCGGAACGGCGGCGTGCTCGCCGGGGACGCCCGGACCCGGTGGCGCGGATACCCGCTGTACAGCACCTCCGAGGAACTCCTCGAAGCGCTGGTGGAGAGTCTCGCCGCACTCCTGCGGTGCGCCGTGGCCGCCGCCGACGAACAGATCCGCACGGCCTGGCAGCGCGAACCCGCGGCCGGGGTGTTCGGCTTCGAGGACGTCGGCCGGGAGGCCGGCGGATGGGGACCCGCCGAGGACATCCGGGGCCGGATCACCATGGCCGTACGGCGGTGGTGGCGGGTGCTGGAGGAACTGGCCGAGGAAGAGGTGCGCCGGCTCGAACGCAACGCCGCGCCCGACACCGAGACGGTGGCGGCGCTGCTGGCCGCCGCACTGCTCGGCGGCCGCCGCACCCGCGGCGCCGGTGAACAGCTCGCCGAACGGATCGGCGCCCAGGGCGCGCTGCGGCTGCGCGACAAGGGCGGCGAACTGCTCACCGACTGCCTCGACCGGGTGCTGGACGGCGAGCGCGACCGGCGGCTCGCACCGCTCGACGCGCTCGACGTCGCCCCGGAGCCGCAGGCCGATCTCATCGCCGCTCTGTCCGTACTGCAGAAGGAGAGGTGGCAGCGATGACTGCTGTCATTGACGAAGGGACCGGCCGGGGCGAGAGCCCCGTACCTCACGAGGACAGCGACCACCCGGGCCGGACGCCCGACAGGCCAGCACGTGTACCGGAGGCGGGCGGGGACTGGAACGACGGGCTCATCGCCCGGCGTGCCGCCGCCAAGGAGATGGGCCGCGGGCCCGGGACCGCGGACGACGACGTGCGTACGCCCCAGGTCGAGGCGTACGTACCGTCCGGCGGCCCGCTCCGGCCGCGGCTCGACGCGCTGCGCGAACTCGTCGGGCTGTCCAGGGCCAGGCTCGACGGGGCCACCCTCGCCGAAGCGGGACGCGTGCTCGACGAGGCGGCGGCCCGTCGGCGGCTCTCCTCCCGGCACACCGTCGTCGCCATCGCCGGAGCGACCGGCAGCGGCAAATCGACCCTATTCAACTCCCTCGCGGGCGCCCAGATCTCCGACACCGGGCTGCGCAGGCCGACGACCGCCGCCCCCATCGCCTGCTCCTGGACCGACGGGGCCGCCGGACTCCTGGACCGGCTCGCCATTCCCGGACGGCTCAGGCGCAGGCCGCAGCAGGGCGGCACGGCCGCCGACGAGGCGCTCCAGGGGCTCGTCCTCGTCGACCTGCCCGACCACGACTCTGCGGCGCCCGGACACCGTGAGCAGGTCGACCGGGTGCTCGCGCTGGTCGATGCGGTGATCTGGGTCGTCGACCCGGAGAAGTACGCGGACGCGGCCCTGCACGAGCGCTACCTGCGGCCGCTCGCCGGGCATGCCGAGATCACCTTCGTCGTCCTCAACCAGGTCGACCGGCTGCCCGGCGACGCAGCCGACCAGGTCCTCGACGATCTGCGACGGCTGCTCGACGAGGACGGCATGGCGCTCGGCGAGCACGGCGAACCGGGCGCCACCGTCATGTCCCTGTCCGCGCTCACCGGCGACGGCGTGGGCGAACTGCGCGAGGTGCTCGGCCGCTTCGTCCAGGAGCGCACGGCGGCCGCGCGCCGGCTCTCCGCGGATGTGGACGCCGCCGCCGCCAGGCTCCGTCCGGTGTACGTCGCCGAGGGGCGGCCCGGACTCGGCGAGCGGGCCCGCGAGGAGTTCGCCGACCGGCTCGCGGAAGCGGTCGGGGCGGCCGCGGCGGGCCAGGCCGCCGAGCGCGAGTGGCGCAGGAACGCCGGACGGGCGTGCGGCACGCCATGGCTGCGGCTGTGGCGATGGTACGAGTCCACCCGGCGGCCGGGAAGTCTGGAGTGCCCCGCGCTGCCGGCGCCCGCCGAGGAGGAGATCACCGCCCGGCAACGCGTCGAACAGGCGGTACGGACCGTGGCGGACGAGGCCGCCGACGGGCTGCCCGGTCCCTGGGCGCAGGCCGTCCGGGAGGCCGCGGTGAACGGTGCGGAAGGGCTGCCGGAGGCGCTCGACGAACTGGTGGAGAAGGCCGGCAGGGACGACGGACGAGGGCGGCCGGCGAGCTGCTCCTCGGGTGGCGGCGCGGGCGGCGGCGCGGCGCAGGGTGGGGTCGGCCCGGGGGGTTCGACGGTCATGGCGACGGGGGTGGCCGGGGCCTCCGGGGTGGCGCACAGCGGTCGCGTGGGCGGGAAGCCACCGCGGCCCAGGTGGTGGCCCGCCGCCGTGCTGGCACAGGCGTCGATGACGCTGCTGCAGATCTTCGGCGGTCTCTGGCTGGCCGGCCAGATCGTCGGCGTGCTCGAACCGGGATTCCTCACGCCCGCCCTGGTGATGCTGGCCGGGGTCATCGGCGGGCCGCTGGTGGAGTGGTCGTGCGCGGCCGCGGCGCGGGGACCGGCGCGACGGTACGGGCAGGAGGCCGATCGGCAGTTGCGCGAGGCGGCGGCGGCCTGCGGCCGGGCGCGGGTGCTCGATCCGGTGGCGGCGGAGCTCGTGCGGTACCGCGAAGTCCGGGAGCGGTACGTGGCGGTGACGGAGTTTTCCACAACTGGTCGGTAGTCCACAGGCGTCAGCGGGATTTCCGCCTCTCCTTCAACCTGGGATCAGTGACCGCGCGGGTGCGGTCGCTGCAACCGAAGGCCGAAGGGGAGGCGGAGTCATGAACGACACCTTGGTGACACTGGTGGGCAACGCGGCGACAGGCGTGGAGTTCAGGGAAACCGCGACCGGCGGAATGGCGCGATTCCGGTTCGCGGTGACGCCGCGCCGATGGGACCGCGAGAAACAGTTCTGGACGGACGGACACACCAGTTTCTACACCGTGTGGGCCTGGCGGGCTCTGGCGTCGAATCTGTCCGGTTCCGTCTCCATCGGAGAACCGCTGGTCGTGCACGGCAGGTTGAAGGTGCGCGAGGAGGAACGGGAAGGCCTGCGCAGGACGTTCGTGGACATCGAGGCGGTCGCGGTGGGACACGATCTGACCCGGGGGACGGCCGCGTTCCGGCGCGTGATGAAGGGCGATCCGAGGTCGGTGGCACGCGCAGGAAGCGTGGACAAGGGGGTTGACGCGGGCGCCACGTCGCCGGGCTCGGGTGAGCCGGACTGGTCGGGCGGGCCGGCGCGGCCGAGTGGGCCGGGGCGGTCGGAAGGGCGAGACGAACGGACTGACGGGGCCGAACCGGCCGAGCGGGGTGAACGGGAGGAAGAGGGTGAGCGGCGCGATCGGAGTGAACAGGGTGGACGCGTCGGACACGGCGAACGCGGCGAACGTGGCGATCACGACGAACAGGGTGAGCGGGTCGGGCGGCAGCGGAGCAAACGGCCGACGGGGCGTCAGAAGGGTGGCCAGGAGCTCGTGTCGGTGCCATGACGGGGTCGGCTCGGACCGGGCGGACCGGAGCGGAACAGGGGTCAGGAAGGTACGCGGAGGCGTCCTGAGACGTCCTGAGGCATATGCATGCGGTGTCGGCGATAACGATTCCGAGTCGGAATGGTTTGTACGACGGTATGAGGGGGGACTCTTCATCGCTTCATCCTTAGGATTCCCCAGTACTCACGGGGCACTTGAGTCGACTGGCGGGACGATCCCCACACGCGCATCAGGCGCGGATGGTCCCGCCCAGAGGGGAATTCTGTGTTTTCTGCTTCTTCAGCGACCGTTTCGTCGTCCACGAGGGCGACCGATTCTCCACGGCGGCGGGGCGCGGCCCGGCTGGCCGCTTCGGTGGTGGCATCCGGTCTTGTCATAGCAGGCGCCCTTGTCGGCGCGGGCAGTGCGGTCGCCGACGAGGCGCCGCAGCATCAGGGTGGCGCGGCCGCGGTCCTGGACGGGCTGAAGACCTACGACCGCGCCGTGCTTCACGCGGACGGCCGGAATCAGGAGCTGCCCGCCGGACTCTTCGAGATGACCGTCGACGGCGGCGGCAAGCTCAAGACGTACTGCATCGACATTCACAACCCCACCCAGAACCAGGCGAAGTACCTGGAGACCCCCTGGAACCAGACCTCGCTCGGCAGCAACAACAACGCGGGCAGGATCCGTTGGATCCTGGAGCACTCCTACCCGCAGGTCGACGACCTCGCGGCGCTCGCCAAGCAGGCCGGCACGGGGCCGCTCACCGAGAAGACCGCCGCGGCCGGTACCCAGGTCGCCATCTGGCGCTACTCGGACAACGCCGACGTCGACGCGACCGACGGCCAGGCGGAGAAGCTCGCCGACTGGCTGGAGCACAACGCCGTCGACCGGGCCGAGCCCAAGGCGTCCCTCGCTCTGGACGGGGCCGCGGTCTCCGGCAAGTCCGGTGAGCGGCTCGGCCCGGTCACCGTCCGCACCAACGCGGGCCAGGTCTCCGTGACCCCGCCCGCCGACGCCGCCAGCGGCGTCAAGGTCACCGACAAGAGCGGCAAGCCCGTGACCGTCGCGGCCAACGGTGCCGAGCTCTACTTCGACGTCCCAGCGGGCGCCGCCGATGGTTCCGCCTCGCTGACCGTCCAGGCCACCACGTCGGTGCCGGTCGGCCGGGCCTTCGCCGGGGTGACCAAGAGCCAGACCATGATCCTGGCCGGCTCCAGCGAGTCCACGGTCTCCGCGACCGCCACCGGCACCTGGGCCAAGCAGGGCGCGATCCCGGCCGTCTCGGCGAAGAAGAACTGCGCCAAGGGCGGCGTCGACGTCACCGCGAGCAACCAGGGCGACGAGGCGTTCACCTTCGAGCTGGCCGGTGTGAAGCACACCATCGAGGCGGGCAAGTCCGAGACGGTGACCGTCCCGGTCGCCGAGGACCAGGCGTACGACTTCACCATCACCGGCCCCAATGGTTTCACGAAGACGTTCAAGGGCGTCCTGGACTGCAAGACCAGCAGCGGCACCGGCGGCCTCGACACCCAGACCAAGGACCAGCCCGCCCCGGTCACCTCCGGCGGCAGCTCGACCGGTGGCTCGGGTGACCTCGCCGAGACCGGTGGCTCCAGCGCCACCCCGGTCATCGCGGGCGTCGCGATCGCTCTCGTCGTCGTCGGCGGCGGCGCGGTCTTCCTCCTCCGCAAGCGCAAGACGCAGACCTCCGCCCAGTAGTCGCGAGAGCGGCAGGATCACGCCGGTGGTCGTGGAGTGACGAACGACAGGCAGACGGTCACGCCTGCCTGATGACGGCCCCGGTACGCATCCGCGTACCGGGGCCGTCGCATGCCGGAAGACACGGGCTGCGGTGGCCGGGAGCCGGGACGGGGCGTACCGCGGACCGGACTGGTTTCCGTCCCGGGATGGACGTCAGGCAAGATGGGGTGTATCTGCCCACACATCGATAGCCGGACGGTTTCTCTTGGCTGAGTACATCTACACCATGCGCAAGACGCGCAAAGCGCACGGCGACAAGGTGATCCTCGATGACGTCACCCTGAACTTCCTGCCCGGCGCGAAGATCGGTGTCGTGGGCCCCAACGGCGCCGGTAAGTCCACGGTGCTGAAGATCATGGCGGGCCTGGAGCAGCCGTCCAACGGTGACGCGTTCCTGTCGCCCGGTTTCAGCGTCGGCATCCTCATGCAGGAGCCGCACCTCGACGAGACGAAGACGGTCCTGGAGAACGTCCAGGACGGCGCCGCCGAGATCATGGGCAAGCTCAAGCGCTTCAACGAGGTCGCCGAGCTCATGGCGACCGACTACTCCGACGCGCTCATGGACGAGATGGGCAAGCTCCAGGAAGACCTGGACCACGCCAACGCCTGGGACCTGGACGCCCAGCTGGAGCAGGCCATGGACGCCCTGGGCTGCCCGCCCGGCGACTGGCCGGTCGTCAACCTCTCCGGTGGCGAGAAGCGCCGCGTCGCGCTCTGCAAGCTGCTGATCGAGGCCCCCGACCTGCTCCTCCTCGACGAGCCCACCAACCACCTCGACGCCGAGTCGGTGAACTGGCTGGAGCAGCACCTCTCGAAGTACGCGGGCGCTGTGGTCGCAGTCACCCACGACCGTTACTTCCTGAACAACGTCGCCGAGTGGATCCTGGAGCTCGACCGCGGCCGCGCCCTGCCGTACGAGGGCAACTACTCCACGTACCTCGACAAGAAGGCCACCCGCCTCAAGGTCGAGGGCCGCAAGGACGAGAAGCGCGCCAAGCGGCTCAAGGAAGAGCTGGAGTGGGTCCGCTCCAACGCCAAGGGCCGGCAGACCAAGTCCAAGGCGCGTCTCGCCCGTTACGAGGAGATGGCGGCCGAGGCGGACAAGATGCGGAAGCTGGACTTCGACGAGATCCAGATTCCGCCGGGCCCGCGGCTCGGTTCCATCGTCGTCGAGGTCGAGAACCTCTCGAAGGCCTTCGGTGACAAGGTCCTCATCGACGACCTGTCGTTCACGCTGCCGCGCAACGGCATCGTCGGCGTCATCGGTCCGAACGGCGCGGGCAAGACCACGCTGTTCAAGATGATCCAGGGCCTGGAGACCCCGGACACCGGCTCCGTCAAGGTCGGTGACACGGTCAAGATCTCCTACGTCGACCAGTCCCGTGCCAACATCGACCCGAAGAAGACCCTCTGGGCCGTCGTCTCGGACGAGCTGGACTACATCAACGTCGGCCAGGTCGAGATGCCCTCGCGGGCGTACGTCTCGGCGTTCGGCTTCAAGGGCCCGGACCAGCAGAAGCCGGCCGGTGTTCTCTCCGGTGGTGAGCGCAACCGCCTGAACCTGGCGCTGACGCTCAAGGAGGGCGGCAACCTGCTGCTCCTCGACGAGCCCACCAACGACCTCGACGTCGAGACCCTGTCCTCGCTGGAGAACGCCCTCCTCGAGTTCCCGGGTGCCGCTGTGGTCATCTCCCACGACCGTTGGTTCCTGGACCGCGTCGCCACGCACATCCTGGCGTACGAGGGCGACTCCAAGTGGTACTGGTTCGAGGGCAACTTCGAGTCGTACGAGAAGAACAAGGTCGAACGCCTCGGTGCGGACGCGGCCCGCCCGCACCGTGCCACGTACAAGAAGCTCACGCGAGGCTGATCGTCTTGGCACGCCACATCTACAGCTGCCCGCTGCGCTGGTCGGACATGGATGCCTTCGGCCACGTCAACAACGTGGTCTTCCTCCGCTATCTGGAGGAGGCGCGCATCGACTTCATGTTCCGGCTGGCGCCGGGGGACGGTTCGCCGTCCTTCTCGGGCGGGTCCGTCGTGGCCCGGCACGAGATCGACTACGTGCGTCCGCTGGTCCACCGGCACGAGCCGGTGACCGTCGAGTCGTGGGTCACGAAGATCGGCGCCGCGTCGCTGACGATCGCGTACGAGATCAAGGACCCGGAACAGGTGTACGTCCGGGCCTCGACCGTCGTCGTGCCGTACGACCTGGCCGAGGAGCGGCCCCGGCGGATCTCCGCCGAGGAGAAGCTCTTCCTCCAGCAGTACCTGGCCGAGGAGCCCGCCGCAGCATGACGGTGCCCGTACGGTCGCTGGAGTTCGCCGACGCGAGGGAGGCCGCGGATCTCGCGGCCTTCCTCGGCCGGCTGCTCCACTACGACCGGGCCGCAGCGGTGCGGATGCAGGCGGGCGGCAGCGCGCTGGCCGTGTTCGGCAGGCCGCCGTCGTTCGAGGTCCTGGCGATCCGGGCGGCGCACCTGGCCGGATCGCACGACTTCGACGTCACGGTGTCCGCCGGTGAACTCCTCGAATCCCTCGACGTCGAGGGCGCGGCGGCAGCCGGTTCGGGCGCCCTGCCCGCACCCGTCACCGGGCCGCCGTGGACAGGTGTCCTCCCGCCCCGTGGCGGCTGGCGCGAACTGCCCGGCCTGCCCGGCCCCGTCTCCCTGCGCACGGCGGTCACCGCCGCGGTGGCGGAGTTCCGCTCCCGCGACGAGGCGCTGCCCGAGGAGCGCCGTACCCGGGCGGAGAGGGACCTGATCGGCCGCGAGATCTGGTCACGCGCGGTCGGACGCACCGGACTCCCGTTGCGGGCCGTCCACGCCGCCCAGTCCCTCGGCTTCCTCCTCCCGTCGCCCGACTTCCCGGTCGCCCTGCTGGCGGCCGGATCGTGGCTGCGGCTGCGCACCCCGTTCGGCTCGATCGCCCTGCGCGGCCCCGGCACCGGGCTCGGCACGCTCACCGTGTCGGTGGGCGCGGGCTGAGCGACGGCCCGACGACAGGACCCGTCCGGACAGGCCGACGGACCCGTCCGGACAGGGCCGACGGGGACCCGTCCGGACAGACTGACAGGCCCTAACCGGTCAGGGCCCTGTCCACCAGCCGGAGCGCGGCCAGGTCCTGGGCGCCCTGTGCCGGGTCGCCCATCCGCAGGGTGAACGTGGCGCTGGTCGCGGCCCGCGCACCGTCCGGCGTCACCCCGCTCTCGGAGACGATCCCCAGATGGGTTCCGCCATGGAACCAGATCCCGCCGCTGCTCCCCGCCACCGGGCGCCAGGCGATGCCCAGTCCGTAACGGACCCCCGGCGCCGCACTCCAGTCCTCGGCCACGACCGTCTCCTTCATCGCGGCCAGCTGGGCCGGGCGCAGCAGCCGGCCGCTCATCAGGGCGCGCAGGAAGACACCGTGGTCATGGGTGGTACTGATGACGGAGCCGTCCGCCCCGCCGCCGGACGCCAGCGTCGTGTCGGTCGGCCGGGCGCAGCCGGGGAACCAGGTGTACGCGGTGGCCGTGGGGTGGGGGACGTACGGCGAGGTTCCCGGCGTGAACGTGTGGCGCAGGCCCAGGGGTTCGATGATCCGGTCGTGGATCTCCTGTGCCCAGGAGTTGCCGGTCACCTGCTTGATGATCAGGCCTGCCACCACGTAGTTGGTGTTGGAGTAGCCCCAGCGCCGTTCCCGGGCGGGGTGTCCGGCGTTCGGCACCCACAGGGGCGGCCGGCTCAGGGCCGCCTTCAGCTGGTCCTCGGGGGCCGTGGTGCGGAACCGCGATGCGCGGTAGCCGTCCGGGGTGAACGCATCGGCCGACTCCGGTGAGACGGCGAGATAGTCGTTCAGCCCGCTGGTCTGGCGCAGCAGATTGGCGACCGTGATCCTGCGGCCGTCGTTGCCGTTGCCCCGTACGGCGCCGGGCAGCCACCGCTCGACCGTGTCCGTGAGCGCGAGCCGCCCCTCGCCCGCCAGTTGGAGGGCGAGCGTGGCCGTGAAGGTCTTGGTGTCGCTGCCGATCCGGTAGTAGGCGTCCCAGGGGACCGGCTGGTGCGGGGCCCGCAGGCCGGCGGATCCGGCGCGGGCCGTCGTCCGGCCGTGGGCGCTCTGCACCTCGGCCAGTACGCCGGTGGCGCCGGTGGCCCGGATCGCGTCCACATCGCTCTGGAGCCGGCTGCGGGGCCCGGGGGCGCGGTGGGGTGCGGCGGCCGTCGCCGCAGGTCCGGACGCTCCGGTGAGCAGGGCCGCTGCCGTGGCCGCCAGGCCCGTACGTCTGCTGATCACCGGACCTCCCCGGTGCGGGGGCAGGTCAGGTCGGCGCCGGGCAGCGTGCCGTCGCGCAGATAGTCGTTGACGGCGCTGTCGGCGCAGGGGACGGGGGTGAGCCCGGCGAGTCCGCGCCCGTACACCCCGTGCGAGCGGATGTCCGCCGTCACCAGCCGTGAACCGGTCAGCCGGTGATGCAGAGCCAATGCCCCTTCGTAGGGGACGTTGTTGTCGCGACGGGCCTGGAGCATCAGCACGGGTACGTCGTTGCCGATCACCGTGGCGGGCTCACGGGATGTGCTCGTCCAGAACGCACACGGGGCCATCATGCCGTTGACGATCGGGCCGAAGACGGGCTGGGTGACGCGGCTGCGCTCCATGTTCTTCCAGTACGTCTCCGGGTTCTTCGGCCAGCCACCGGCCGGCCAGCCGTTGTCGCCGCACATGAAGAGGGCCCCGCCCAGCATGCTGTCCGCCAGCTCGGGCGACGCGAGCAGTTCGAGCATGGCGGCGAGCTCCGGGCCGGGCTCGACCGGCCTGCCCGCGGCGGCATCGGTCAGGTCGCGCACCGTACCGGCGAGCGCCGGGTCGTACTCCTCGTGCTGGATGAGCTGCCTCAGCACCAGCCGCAGCAACGGCGCGTCGAGCCGGATGCCGGAGACGGTGACCGGGCGCTGCTCGGCTCCGTCGAGCAACTGTTGAACACCCGACCGTACTTGGGCGGGCGTCTTGCCGAGCCGGTAGGTGCCGTCCTGCCGTGCGGTCCATCCGGCCCAGGCGTCCAGCGCCTCTTCGAGCGGGTTGCCCGCCTGCTGGAAGAGTTCGTACTGGGTGGCCGTGGGGTCGGTCGAGGAGTCGATGACGATGCGGTCGGCGCGGCGGGGGAACATCTGGGTGTAGACGGCGCCCAGATCGGCACCGTACGAGACCCCGTAGTACGACAGCCTGCGCTCGCCCAGCGCCGCGCGGATCGCATCCATGTCGCGGGCGACGTTCCTGGACGTGGCGTGCGGGAGGAGCCGCGCATTGTCCCCGTGCTCCCGGCAGCGGTGTGCAGTGTCGCGGGCGGACCGTACCGACTGTTCGAAGTCCTCGCGGCGGGTCGTGGTCGGGCCGGGCGTGGGCGTCGGGGCGGCGGGGTCGCAGGCGATGGGGGTGGACTCGCCCAGGAAACGCGGATCGAAGCCGATCAGGTCGTAGCGGTCCGCCGCATCCTTCAACGCGGGTCGTAGAAAGAGGGTATTGGCGAGTCCGGTGCCACCCGGACCGCCCGGATTGGACAGCAGGATGCCCCGCCGCTTGCCGTGCTTCGCGTCGGCCTTGATACGGGAGACCGCGATCCGGATCGTCGGGCCGCCGGGATCGGAGTAGTCGAGGGGAACGGTCACCTTCGCGCACTGCGCGCCCGCCTCGTTCAGCTCCTGCTGCTGCGGCGAGCAGGGGCCCCAGACGAGCCGGTGGCCGGCGGGGGCGGAGGGGGCGGCGGGGGCGGCCGACGCGGGCACACTGCCCGCGAGTAAGCAGGTCAGGCCAAGGCCGGCGGTGACCAGTGAGGCGACGCGCATCATGCTCCTCGGATCAGGTGGATGACTCCCGCACGACGCTAGGGGTGTACGTGCCGTTGGGAACATCGGGCCACCCGGCCGGAGCGACCTGGGGCCAGCACCACCAACACCCGTTACGGGTGCGGCTGGTCGTCCGGCCGGACCCCGATGCGGTCCTGTTCCAGTTCCTGCATCACACGGTGCTCCACTTCGAGCGCCTCCGTTTAGTCGGCGGGCAGTTGCAGCCGGTCCGCGCGGTCGAGCATCGCGTACTCGCGGGCCACCTGTGACTCCAGGCCCGTAGCCGCGTCGACCTCGGTGTGGCGCAGCACCTCGGAGGACGTACGGCCCTCGCCGACGACATCCCGGCGGTAGCGGAGCCGTTCCTTCGGCCCCATCGACAGAAGATCGACCCGCGAACTTCGCCGCCCCGGCGCCGCCGCGGGCACCGCAGTCACCACCGGCTCGGCGAGCAGCCGGTCGCCGATGCCGCGCAGCGATCCGCCGCGCGAGCGCAGCAGCGCCAGTTCGCTGCGCCGCCGCCCGCCGGTCAGCCTGCCGGTCATCAGCAGGACGACGACGGCGACGGCTCCGACGCCCACGGCGGCGATCGTGACGATCGGGCCGATCGCCGTACGCAGGGCGTCGCACCGGGTGAGGATCTCGTCCGGATCAGTCGTGAACGTGGCATTTCCGCCGGCCACCGCACGCATCTTCACCAGCCCGGGACCGCCCTCCGACGAGGCGATCGACGAGGGCAGTCCCGGCACGTCCGAGGCGGTGAGGCGGGAAGCGCCCGGCGTGAACCGCCAGAGCGCCTCCGGCTCACCCGTGGCGGCGAGCAGCGCGGGCGCGGCATCCGGCGGCAGCACAAGAGCCGCGGAACGGGCCGGGGCACAGGGACGTGTGCTCAGCCCTCGGTGTTCACCATCGAAGCGGCGGCATACGTGAGGTAGTCCCACAACTGCCGCTCGTGCTCCGGCGCCAGTCCGAGCTCGTCGAGGGCGACCCGCATGTGGCGCAGCCACGCGTCGTGCGCCGCCCGGTCCACCCGGAACGGGACGTGCCGCATCCGCAGCCGCGGATGTCCGCGCTGCTCGTTGTAGGTACGGGGCCCACCCCAGTACTGCGTGAGGAACAGCCTGAACCGCTCCTCGGCCGGGCCCAGATCCTCCTCGGGGTACATCGGCCGGAGCAGCGGGTCCTCGGCAACCTCCTGGTAGAAGCGGTGCACCAGGCGCCGGAAAGTCTCCTCGCCGCCGACCTGCTCGTAGAAGGTCTGCTCCTGCAGCGTGTCGCGCGGAATCTCAGTCACCCGTCCATCGTCGCAGACGCACCGGCCGAGGACCCGGGGCCTAGGACTCCGGACCTCGGACTCCGGCCATGGGACCTCCGTAATCGGACCTCCGCCATCGGAACCCGGCCCGGTTCCTGGCCCCGGGGCCCCGGGCGCAGGAAGGTGGAGGTATGGATGACGCACGCCCGGATCCCTTCGCCACGGCCGCCGCCGAGGAGCGGTGGGCGATGGTGCGCGGGATCGTGGCCGGCGGGGCCCTGACGGACCCGGCATGGCGGGCCGCGTTCGAGGAGGTGCCGCGGCATCTGTTCGTGCCGTACTACTACGTCGGCGGCGGAGCGGATCGCCTGTGGTGCGAGGACCCCGACCCGGTCAGGCGCGCCCAGTGGCTGCGCGGGGCGTACGCGGACGGGGCCGTGGCCACCCGGATCCGGGACGGCGAGCTGATCTCCTCGTGCAGCCAGCCGTCGCTGATGGCCCGGATGCTCGAAGAGCTGGACGTACGGGACGGGCAGCGGGTCCTGGAGATCGGCGCGGGCAGCGGCTACAACGCGGCGCTGCTCTCGCACCGGCTCGGCGCCGACGCCGTGACCACCGTCGACCTCGACCCGGAGATCACCGAATCGGCCCGCCGGCATCTGGCGGCGGCCGGATACCGCCCGGCGGTGATCACCGGGGACGGGACGCGGGGCTGGCCCCCGCGCGGCCCGTACCACCGGATCATCGCGACCTGCACCCTGCCGTGCGTACCGCAGACCTGGCTGGACCAGTGCGTGACGGACGCGCGGATACTGGCGCCGTTCGCCACCGGGCTGATCGCGCTACGGGTGAGCGAAGGAGAACACGGAAGGTACGCCGAGGGCCGGTTCCTGCACACGCCCGCGTACTTCGTACCGCTGCGCGGCACACTGCCTCGGCCCGTGCGGCGCCCACACCTCGGCACCCTGCCCAGGCGCGTCAGCGAGAATCAGCTCTTCCGGTTCCTGCTGACGCTGACCGGGGCCACCCTCGACCCGCGCGAGGCCCTCTCCCTCTGGCAGCGCGAGCGCCGCCCCGAACGGGAGAGGTTCGGCATCACGGTCCGGGACGGGCGGCAGTGGGCCTGGCTGGACGACCCCGAGGGGCCGTACGTCTGGCCACTGCCCGGCGGGTAGCGCGGACCGGTCCGAGGCCGGTCCGCGGTCAGTCCCGGCGGATCGTGATCGTCGTCCACGCCCCGACATGCACCTGGTCGCCGTCCTGGAGCGGCACGGGGACGTACGGCTGGACCGGGTCCTCGGCGCCGTTGAGCGTGGTGCCGTTGGTGGAGTTCTGGTCGACCACGGCCCAGCTGCCGTCGGGCTGCTGCACCAGCACCGCGTGCTGGTGCGAGACACCCGGGTCCTCCGGCGGCACGGACAGATCGATGTCGGGGGACTCGCCGGTGCTGTGCCTGCGGCGGCCGATGGTGATCTGGTTGCCCGTCAGCGGAAGCCGCTGCTCCGGGGAGTACGCGGGCAGGTTGAGCCCGGTCGCCTCGGGGCCGCTGCGCTGCATCATCGCCAGGAAGTACTCACGGTCCGGGGCGATGACCGCGGTCCAGCTCGCGGGCGGCTGGTTCTGGCCCGGAAACTGCGGCTGTTGCTGCTGTGGGGCCGGCGGCTGCGGAGCCTGGGTCCGGGACGGCGGCGACAGCATCCAGTCGTCGTCATCGCCGGACTGCGGCGGCTGCGACTGCTGCGGCGCAGGCGGGGCCGGCGGACCGGGCGGACCGGGCCGTCCGAACGCGGGCGGCGCCGACTGCTGCTGGAACGGCGGCGGTGCGGACTGCTGCTGGAACGGCGGCGGTGCGGACTGCTGCTGGAACGGCGGCGGTGCGGACTGCTGCTGGAACGGCGGGGGCGGCGCCGACTGCTGCTGGAAGGACGGCGGCGGCCCCTGCTGCTGGAACGGCTGCGGCGGCTGCGGCGACTGGGGCCCCGGAGCCGGGGGCGGCCCGGGGCGGCTGCCCTGGTCGGGGGAGAGCGGCTCGGCCGGGCGGTTCACCTGCGAGGGCCGCGAGCTCTGGTACTCGAACGGGTCGCGCTGCTGCTGAGGGCCCGGCGGCTGCTGCGCCAGGAAGCCCGGCGGCAGGTTGAGACCGGGCGGAGGGCCGGGAACGCCGTGCGGCGCCAGCGGCGTGTACGACGTCGCGGTGTTCGTGAGGAAGTTCCAGCGGCACTCCTCGCAGAACGGCGCCATCGCCTCACGCGGCGTGCGGCACTGCGGGCAGAGCTCGGCCTGCTGGGTCGCGTCCGGGCCGGGGCCCTGCGGCGGGTGGCCGTAACCGGGAGCGGGCGGCGGGGGAGGCGGCGGGGGGACTGCACCCGCAGGCGTGCCCGCCCCGGTCATGCGATGTCCGCAGACCTCGCACCAGTCGTCGGAACCCGACTGGTGTCCGTTCGGGCAGGTCGGCATGTCGGCGCTTCCCCCTCTCCTCGTCCGGCCCCGGGGGCCGTGATTCTCTGCTGCTCTTCGCCACCCGGCACCGGATCGCTCCGGCCGGACGGCCCGACTCTGTGTGGCTACTTCTTGACGCGCACGGTCTTGGTCGAGCGGGTTTCGAGTGTCATCGAGTCCGCTTCCGCGACCTTCGCCTTCAGTCGCACAGTACCGGTCGCCGCGTCGACGACGTCCACCACCTTCGAAAGCAGTTTCGCAGTTTCCTCGTTCCCGGACGCCGATGCCAGCTGCACCGCACGGCCCAGTTTCGCGGTCGCGCCGTCGAAGTCTCCCGACTTGCGGGCATCGAGCCCCTGCTGGATGACTTGTGCCAGTTCCGCCTGACCCGTGTAGTGCGCGACCTGCGGGTTTATCGAGGTGGACGCCACCATGTCCTCCGTCCACACCGCCCGTACCAGGCCCTGGGAAAGTGTCTGAGGCGCGCCGCCCGACGGGTCGGGAAGGATCAGCGAGACCCGGGACGCCAGCATCTCCTGCCCGATCCCGGCCTCCGGCACCTGTACGCACACGTGGTAGTCGCGGGACTCGTCGCCCCAGGAACCCGTGGGATAGTCACCGGCGCGGGGGCCCGCCCCGGTGCGGCGGCCGGTCAGATCGACGACGGTCGGTGCGACCTGTTTCACGAACTTGATCTCGACCCCGACGGGCGTCCAGAGCCGCAGCGCGACATCCGCGACCTCCTTGCCCATCGCGTTCTCCATCATCTGCGTGAAGTCCGCGGCCAGTCCCGCCGGGTCGGCGACGATGTCGGCCGTGCCGAGCAGCGCGGCGGCGACGGCTGTGACCTCTTTCACCTCCCAGTCGGTGCCGACACCGCGGGCGTCACAGGTGAAGCGGCCCGCGCAGGATTCCAGCGCGGCCCGCAGATCCTCCGGCGCCTCGTGCTCGTTGCGGCCGTCGGTGAGGAGGATGCCGTGCCGGATCTCCACATCGGCGGCGCCGAGCAGCCGGTCGGCCAGCCGCAGCCAGGTGCCGATCGCCGTACCGCCGCCGGCGCTGAGCGCGCGCAGCGCCTCCTTCGCCCGGGCCTTCGTCCGCGCGTCGGCGACGGCCAGCCGCCCGTTGCCCGGGTAGACCTCCTTGGCGTCGTGCGTGCCGCCGACCACGGCGAACGAGGTGCCGTCGCGCAGGGTGTCGATCGCGGCGGCCGTCGCATCGCGGGCATGGCGCATCTTCGTCGGCGGATAGTCCATCGAACCGGAGCAGTCGACCATGATCACCACGGCGGCGCCCGGCGCCTGCCCCGGCACGCGCGAAGGCGTCGCAGCCGCACCGGACAGCGGGACGCCGCCGGTGGTGCCTCCTCCGGTCGAGGTGACCGTGACGATGGCGTTGACCTCGCGACCGCCCTCCGGCAGATATTCGTTCTGGTACACCTCGACGGAGAACCGCGGCACGTTCGACTTGGAGAAGTTGGCCATCTGATCGGCTCCTTGAGACTCCAGGTGTCGGATGAAGACAGCTGTGAGGGAAGAAAAGCGGGCGAAGGCGCTGCTGAGTGCGGCGAAGGCGGGAGAGCGCGGGCGACGGCGCCGGGACGGAGTGGGTGGAGTGGGCGGAACGTACGGAGTTGGCGGAACGGGTGGAGTGTGCGGAGTGCGTGGAATGGGCGGGCGGAATCGGAATCAAGCGTTACGGAACGGGACTCATGTGTCGCCGCACGCCGATCCTGCCCCCTGCGGCGGTACCGCGAACGGCAGGAGAGCCACTGTTACGTTGTCGTGGCCCCCACCGTCGAGCGCGTGACCCACCAGCACCTGGGCGCCGTGCAGCGGCCGCAGGTGCGCGTCGGCCGGCACCGCCGCGGCCATCTCGGCCGCCGACTCCGCGTAATTCCACAGGCCGTCCGTGCACACCACCACGAGACCGGACCGGTCCGGTTTGAAGGACGCGGTGTGCGGCTCCAGTTCGTACGCGTCGGCGCCCAGCCACCCCGTGATGGCGTGGGCGCGCTCGTCCGCGTACGCCTCGGCCTCGTTCATCAGGCCCGCCGCCACCATCTGCGCGGCCCAGGAGTCGTCCTCGGTCAGCCGGGCGGGCGGGTCGGCGCGGTCGTCGGGCACCCAGTAGACGCGGCTGTCGCCGACCCAGCCGACGACCAGCAGGCCGCCCGCCATGACCGCGCCGACCAGGGTGCACGCCGGGGCGTTCTGGTGACGGTGCGGATCGTGCTCCATGGCCCTGCCGGGCTCCTGGGCCAGGGAGTTGACCGACTCGGCCGCGGCGACGATCGCCTCGTGCATCGCCTGCTGCGGATGGGTGCCGCGCGGCAGCGACTCCAGAAGCGTTTCGTTGGCGGCGCTCGCGGCGGCCGCCGAAGCCTCGTCGGGGCGGCTCGCCGAGGAGACACCGTCGCAGACGATCGCGACGACGGCCGGCGAACCGTCGGGCAGGGCGGTGGTCGACACTGCGAACGAGTCCTCGTTGCGGTGGTGGCGCAGGCCCCGGTCGCTGACGGCGGCCACCGATTCGAGTTCCTGCTCCATGTGGTCGCGCTCGCGCGGCTGGGCGTGACCGCAGTTCTCGCAGTAGCCGTCGGTGTCGACCCGGCCGGCCCGGCAGGCCACACACAGCTTGGTGCCGGCCGGCGGCGTGGCGGACAGCTCGGCGGCGGGGGTACGGGGATCGGGTGCGGGCACCGATGCCCCGGCCGACGGCGCGGATGCGGGCGCGGCCCCGGGGCCGGTTCCGGGTACGGCCCCCGGCGCGGCCAGCTCGAAGTCGCCCGATCCGCCCGACTCGCCCGATCCACCCGATCCGCCCGACTCGCCCGATCCACCCGGTCCGCCCGACTCGCCCGACCCGCCCGGTCCGTCGAACCGGACCGCTGCCGGGTGTCCTGCCGGAGTGCGGGCGGCGGACGCCGCGCCGTTCTCCGCAGGCACGGCCATGGCGATCGTCGGATGGTCCCGCGGCGGTTCGGGCACGGCCGACAGGTCGTACCCGCACGCACCGCAGAACAGGTCCCCCGGCTCCAGCGGCTCCTCGCAGCCGGGGCACTTCGACAAGGCTGTCTCCTGGGGCTTCTGCGACATTTTCACACCCACGTCCGGGGGCGGAAACGGTTGGCCCGCTCCACCAGTTCGATCCTCTCGTCGCCGGGCTCAGCAAGCCGGGCGAGCATCCGGTACGAACGCTCCAGCCCGAAACGCAGGCCACGCTCGTCCAACTCACTGCCGAGCAGTGTCTTCGGCCGGTCCGCCCCGGCAGACGCGTGCGACTGCGGGACCGAGGACGAAGCCGTAGGACTACCGGAGAGTACCCAGTCGAGCGCCGTCCCCAGCACCTCTGTGGACAACTGCTCCCGGCGCACCGCGTCCAGACCGAAGCCGACCAGCCCCGACACCTGGGTCGAGGCGGCCGTCAGATCGGCGATCAGCGGCTCGTCCGGCGCCCGTTCACGCAGCCGGGCCCGCACCGCGGCGACCCGGGCCGCCGTGTAGTGGATCGACGCCTCCGGCACGGACTCCAGCGCCCTGACGGCCCCGGACCGGTCCCCGGCGGCGATCCGCACCCGGGCCAGGCCGAACGCGGCGCTGACGAAGCTCGGGTCGGTCGCCCACACCAGCCGGTAGTACTCGGCGGCGTTGTCCAGCTGGCCCAGGACCTCCGCACAGATCCCCAGCGCCAGCTTGGGCGCCGGCTCACCGGGGAACGCGTCGTACACCGCGTCGAAGGAGAGCGCCGCGTTCTCGTTGTCGCCGGTCACCAGCGAGGTGACGCCGCGGTACCAGACGACCCGCCAGTCGTTCGGGTACGTGCCCTCCAGCTCCGTCAGGGCCTGCCCCGCGGCGCCGAGTTCGCGCATCTCCAGGCGGGCGCGCAGCTCCCGCAGCCGGGTCTCCAGCGACGGCGCGGGTGCGGCCTGCAGCGCGCTGATCAGTTCGGCGGGTGCGGTGGTCATCAGCCCGGCGAGGAAACCCGCGTTGGGGTCGCTCGCATCGACCCGGGGCACGGGCAGCGCGAGCGAGGTGGACGGCACGTCGAGCCTGGCCAGCCGGGGGCCTTCGGCGGCGTACGGACCCGGCGGCGCACCGGGATCGCCGACCGGGACCCGGGGGGCCGGAATCGTGGCCTGGGCCGGCGCGTACGAGAAGGCCGCGCCGCTCTGGAGGACCGCGCCGCTCCGGGGGGCCGCGGCGGTCGGCTCCGTAGCGCCGCTTGCCCGGACGTGCGTGGGCGATGCGGTCAGCGGACCGGCACCCGGCGCGGCGTAACCGGCCACGGGCGGCGCACCCGCGGGCAGCGCGCCCGGCCCCGGTCCGGCGGGCGGCACCGCTGGCAGGACCGGCGCCGCGCCCCCGGCAGCGGCCCCCATCCCGTTCCGCCGCCGCCCGAAGCGCCCGGGCGGTGCCGGGGCGGCAGCCCGTGCCCCCAGCCGGGACACATCGTCCGTCAGCTCGGCGAACAACTGCGTGTCCGTGACCCGCACTTCCGTGCCGAACAGCGTCGACAGCGCCGGCCGCGGCCGCCCCGTCTGCAGCGACACCACCTCGCGCAGCACACCGGTCAACTGCTCCGCCATCTCCGCCGCCGAGGCGAACCGCCGTGCCGGATCCGGGTCGGTGGCCCGTACCAGCAGCCGGTAGAACGACTCATAGGTGCGGAACACCTCGATGTTGTCCGGGTCCGGGAGCGAGTCCACGAAGACGTTGGTGTAGCCCTGGAAGTCGAAGGTGAGCACCGCGAGCGTCCGCGCGACCGTGTACAGATCGGACGCGACCGACGGGCCGGCCTCCGCGACCTCCGGCGCCTGATACCCCACCGTGCCGTAGATGGCCGACTCGTCGTCGTCCATCCTGCGGACCGCGCCCATGTCGATCAGCTTCAGCTGGTCCTCGGTCTGGATCGCGTTGTCGACCTTGAAGTCGCAGTACAGCAGATTGCGGCTGTGCAGATGACCGAGCGCCTCCAGCGCCTCGATGCCGTACGCGCACGCCTGCTCGACCGGCAGCGGATCACGCTTCCCAGCCGGGGTGCGGCGCTCGTTCGCGATCTCCTTGAGCGCCTTGCCGCCGACGTACTCCATCACTATGTAGCCGTCGAGCGAGCCCGTGCGCTGGTCGAGATGCTCGACGAAGTTGTAGATCCGGACGATGTTGGAGTGCTCGATCTCGGCCAGGAAGCGGCGCTCCGAGATGGCGGCCGCCATGGCGTCCTGGTCACCGGTGTCGAGCAGGCCCTTGAGGACCACCCAGCGGTCCGACACCGCACGGTCGACCGCGAGATAGACCCAGCCGAGTCCGCCGTGCGCCAGACAGCCCGCGACCTCGTACTGGCCGTGCACGATGTCGCCCTCGCCGAGCTTGGGCACGAAGGAGTACGGGTGACCGCACTTGGTGCAGAACCCCTCCGTGCGCCCTGCCCGTTCGCCCCGGGCCCGGCCCACCGACGCCCCGCAGTCGGAGCGCGAACAGAAGCGCTTGCGCTCCGGCACCTCTGGGTTCTCCATCACCGCCGAGCGCGGGTCCGGACGCGGCACATCCGGTACCTGCACCAGGCCCGCGCCCAGCCTGCCCCGGCCGGACGCTCCCGTGGACGAACCGGAGGAACGCACCGACACCGAACGGGACGTGGTGCCACCGGACAGCGAGCGCGAGAGCCGCCCCGAAACGGAACGCCGCGAGGTCGACGAGCGGGACGAGGAACGCGAAGAGGCCCGGGACGAGGCCCGCGAACTGCTGTCGCTGCCCCGACTGCCCCGGCTGCTCGCCCCACCGCCGCCCGCGATCCCGGTGGGCGGCGAGCTCACCAGGCCGGTCGGTGAGACCACCGGAGCCAGACCGCAGGTGTCGCAGTACAGCTCACCGCCGCCCACGTCCTCGTAACTGCCCTCGCACGCGGGGCGCTGGCATTGCGTACTCATGGTCCGTCCCCCTGTTCGCCCCGCCGCGGCGGCCCTTCCGCCGTGTACGTATACGTGCTCATCGCCGGTCCTCCGGTCCCGCGGCCCGGCGCTGGGACAGCAGTTCGGCCGCCGTCTCCTGGTAGCGCAGCACCGCCTGCGTGGCGACCCGCAGATCGCACGGCGCGCTCCACAGCATCCGGCGCGCCGCGTCGTACCGCTCGATCAGCAGCGGGTCCTCGGCCAGACCGTGCCGGGCGACCTTCGCCTTGTACGCGTCGAGCCTGCCGCGCAGCTCCGCCCGCACGGCCAGCGGGGCCGTGACCGCGGTCAACGACTCACGGGCCCGCAGCAATTCCTCCTCGGCCTCCCGCTCCAGCGTCTCCAGGAGCGGGGAGAGCCGGTGCCACTGGGCGTGCCTGCGGTACTCCGAAGCGGCGGCCAGCCGCTCCTGGAGCGCGGTCGCCGGACCGCTCACCGCGGGCACCTCGGACGCGGCGATCTTCGCCAGCACCTCGCCGCGCGCCGACCGGGCCTCGGTCAGGGTGCGGTCCGCACGGGAGAGGACGTCACGCAGCTGGACCAGCCGCTGCTCGGCGTCCTGCCGGACCGCGAGCACGGCCTCGATCTCGCGGCGCACGTCGTCCAGGGCGCGGGCCGCCCGGTCGTAGCGCGTCGTGTCCGGGCGTCCGCCGCCGGGCGCCGAACTCCCGGGACCCGACAGCCAGAAGGCGAGCGGATCGGAGATCACCTGCACCCGCAGCGTGGTCAGCTCATGGGTGATCGCCGCCAGGTCGTCACCCGCCGGGTGCTCACCCGGGCGTACGCCGACGGAGTGCGCCAGCGAGCGGGTGCGGTGCAGCTCGGCGGCGAGCAGGTCTATCCGGGCGGGCAGCGCGGACCACACGGCGTCGGACGCCACGACCATGTCCAGCGAACGGGCGTACAGCTCGTTCATCCGGGCGACCAGCTCCTCCAGCGTGAACCGCTCGGAGAGCTTGGCCGGGCCCGTGATCGACGGATCGGGGTGGCCCGCCGCGTGCGCCACGGTGATGCCCTGGCCGCGCAGCAGTTCGGTGAGGGCCAGCAGATCGTCCCGGTTGGGGTACCGCCGGCGCGCCCGCACCGTACGGGCCTCGGCCAGCGCCCCCGCGTAGGCGTCGAAATACCCCCACAGCAGCGTGATCGACTGCTCGGTGGTGGCCCAGCGCTCCTTGGTGACACCGGTCAGATCGGCGCCCTCCAGGAGCCGGCGGCCCGCGTGGTCCTGCAGGGCGAGGAGCGAGGTCTCGATCGCCTCGTGCTCCGCGCCCAGCCGGGCCAGCGCACGGTCCACCTCGTCCCGGTCCATGACCGGGCCGGGGGGCCTCCCCGCGTAGCCGGGGAAGGGGCCCGCGACGCCCATCGATCACCTCTCCGCTCCTCCTGCCGGGACGGGCCCGGCAGGATCAGGTCCACTGCCTCGCCGGCCGGGTCCGCGCCGTCGCGCACACCCGGCCGGCCCGGCACTAGTTGCTCCGGTACTTGGGGGCCGGCGGCGCCGATATCCCCGGCAGACCGTCCTCCAGCCAGTTCCGGTACGACACCATCCAGCGGCTGTTCGCACCACCGCTGCGGTAGTCGACCAGGACCTGATTGACCCGGGCCACCAGATCGTTCGCACCGCGCTTCGTCGCCACGCCGTAGTACTCGGTGGTGAACGGCTTGCCGCCCTTGAGCTCGACCGCCGGGTCCTGGGCGGCCTGACCGGCCGCCAGCGCGTTGTCCGTGACGATCGCGTCGACCTCGCCCAGTTGCAGCCGCACCAGGCAGTCCAGCTGGTTGGGGACGGTGAGCTGGTCCTCGTCCGCCGCCGTTCCGTCGTGCGGGTCCTTGAAGACCGCGCCGAACGACTGCTTCTCCAGCGCCTCGTAGGCGGTGGAGCCCTCGGCGGTGCAGACCCGCTTGCCGGTCAGGGACTTGTCGAACCCGGTGATCGTCGAGTCCTTCGGCGCGAGGACCTGCTGCCCGGCCTGGAAGTAGGCCGTGGAGAACGAGACCTGCTTCAGCCGGCTGCAGTTGATGGTCATCGTCCGGACGACGACATCGACCTTGTCGTTCTCCAGGGCGGCGATCCGCTGGTTGGTGGGGATGGCCCGGAAGATCACCGCGTCGCGGTCGCCCAGGATGTTCTCGGCGATGGCCCGCACCAGATCGATGTCGAACCCTTCGAGCTGGTCCTTGTCCTTTTCGGCCGCCGGATTGCGGTATCCCCAGCTGAAACTGTTCTGGTCGACGCCCGCGATCAGCTTTCCGCGCTTCTTGATCTTCTCGATACCCGGACCGCCGCCGGAGGACGGCGGCAGGCTCGCCTCCGGGTCCGTGCAGTCGTCGGCCCGGGCCTGCACCGCCTGCGCCGTACCCGGCCCCGAGGCGTCACCGCCGAAGGCGTCGGCGCCGCCGTGGGAGAGCGGCAGCAGGGTGAGCGAGGCCGTCACCGCGCAGGCCACGGCCATGCCCGTCACCCCGCCCCACCCGCGCAGCCCGCCGCGGGTGGACCACCGGCCCGTGCGCTTCCTGGTCATCGCTCCCCCTCTCACCGGTACTCCGAGAGCCTGCGGTTGACGCCGACGATCGCGGCCACTGCGGCCAGCGCGGCCAGCGCGGCGGCCCCGATCGGCAGCCCGCCCAGCGCCCCGCGCCCGTCCTTCGCGGCCCGGGTGAACTCGTCCTGCTCATGGGCGAGCGCCCGCTCCAGCGCGTCGTCCACCCGCTCGAAGGACTCACCCGTCGAGTCCTTCGGCCCGATGATCTGCGTCCGCGCGCCCTCGTAGTCGCCGCCGTCGTCGGCCGTGCGGGCGGTCCGGTGGCGGCCCTGCCACTCGGAGACGGCGTCGACGGCCTTCGTCACCGGCCCGCTCCCCTGCTCGTCGTCGGCAGCAAGCTTCCCGGCTCTCCTCAGCTCTTCACCGAGGGCCTTCATGTCCGTGGTGTAGTCGGTCTCGTACTTGTCGTTCCTGCCGTCCGGGGTGAGCACCGCGCCTCGGGCGACCAGAGTGAGGTTCTCATTGGCGCGCGCCTTCAGCGAGTCGATCCGCGCGTGGTTGAGGACATCGAGGGACTGCTGCCCGTTCACATCGGCGGCATGCAGCTCGGACCGCGCCACCGTGTGCCCCACGGCGAGCCACAGCAGCACCACGGTGGACGCGGCGGTCGCGACGAGCAGACCGTGGTTGAAGACCCGGTTCGTCCTGCGGTAGTTGCGCCGCTGCGCCCAGAACAGCGCGGCCAGTGCCACGACTCCGAGCCCGAGCGAGAAGAACGGCCAGGCCCTGGCCGCGTCGTTGTCCCGGCCGAGCTTGCCGGTCTCCGCCGCGTACAGCCGCTCGGCGGCCGGCAGCAGGACGTTGGTCATCTGCTGGTTCGCGTACCGGAGATAGGCGCCGCCCAGTGGCAGGCCCTGCCGGTTGTTGGCGCGGGCCCGCTCGATCAGGCCCGTGTACCGGGGGAGTTCCTCGTTGAGCGTGGTGATCTCGTGCCCGGACTTCGTCGACGTGTCCGTGTTGGCCGCGGCCTTCACCAGGAGGCGGGACGCTTCCTTGATGTCCCTGGCGTACCGGTCGTGGACATCGCGCGGCTCCTGCGCCCCGGCCAGGAAGCCGCTCGCCGCGGTGGTGTCGGCATCGGCCAGCGAGCGGTAGATGGCCGCCGCGTCGGCACTCAGCGGCTGGCTGCGGCCCACCACGTCGTCGGCGGCGGACGCCCGGTCGGCGATCTCGAAGGCCGTCACGGCCCCGAACGCGACGACGAGCAGGGCCAGTACGGCTCCGACGATCCGGAGCCTGCCCGGTTCGGTCGTCGCCGCGGCCCGCAGCTGTTCCACCGTCGCGGACCAGGCACCGCGTTGCGGCGGAACGGGTTCGGTCGCGGGCGCGGGCGGCCGCGCCCGCGTGTGTTCCGGCGCGGTGCGTACATTCGGCGGGTATGTCACTCGACCTCCCCCTCGGTCACTGACGGTGGCCCGGCCCCCGGCCGGTCGGAGGATGGTGCCCGGCCAGAAGTATGGCCGCAGGGACCGACATCCACACCACGAACGTCCGGATCCTGCATCGATCCACGGATGCGAGCACACGTGCACGCACGCGATCACCCGCATTCGATCAAGGCCTGAGCCGCCGATCAAGCCGATCGGCGGACCAATCCCCGAAGCGGACCGATCTCCCTACCCATGAACACGTTCGGGACAACTGATCGGTTCCCGTACGCAAGGGGCGTCCCGCGACGCGAATCGCCGCGGGACGCCCCCGGGAAGAGTCCGGCCGGATCAGCCGTACTGCGCACGCAGCCTCTCGTGCACCCCGGCCGCCGCCCCCGTGTGGTCCAGGCCGAGCAGCGCGGCCCCCAGCACCGGCGGCTCCGTCACCACCCGGACGGCCGCCTTCGGGGCCCGTACCGCGAGGAGTTCGGCGATCCTGCCGTCCAACCGCGGATGGCGGGCCGCCAGCACGCTGCCGCCCAGCACCACCGGCGCCTCCTCGTCCAGCAGGTCCAGCCTGCCCAGCGCGACCGACGCCATCGCGACGACCTCCTCCGCCAGCCGGTCCACCAGCGCGCCCGCCACCGGGTCCCCGGCCGCCGCGGTCGCGAAGAGCACCGGAGTCAGCTCGTGCCGGCGCTCGAACTCGACCCGGCCCCGATGCAGCGCCTCGATCAGCGCGTACATCGAGTCGAGCCCGAAGTGCGCGGGCAGCGTGCGCGCCAGCTCGGTCGGCTCACCGCGGCCGTCCTCGGCCCGCGAGGCGAACCACATGGCCTCCTCGGCCAGCCCCGAACCGCCGCCCCAGTCACCGGACATCCGGCCTATGGCGGGGAAGCGCGCGGTACGCCCGTCCGGCACCATGCCGACACAGTTGATCCCCGCACCGCAGACCACGGCCACGCCCCGGGGCTCGTCCACCCCGGCGCGCAGTATCGCGAACGTGTCGTTGCGCACCTCGACCGTGCGGCCCCATTCCCTGCGGACCAGGGCCTCGGTCAACTCGGCCTCCTCCACCGGGAGATCGACGTTGGCCAGGCACGCCGACACATGCTCCACGTCGGCGACGCTCCGCTCGGACCTGGCCAGGGCCTGCCCGAGCAGCGAGGCCAGGACGTCCAACGCCGCCTCCACGCCGACGACCGGTGGCTGGAAGCCACCGCCGCGGGCCGTCGCCAGCACTGTTCCGTCCTCACCGATCAGCGCCACATCGGTCTTGCTGTTCCCCGCATCGATCGCGAGGACCGAAGCGTTCACGCCCACGCCAGGTGCTCCCGGTTGTGCGCGATCAGCTTGTCGGTGAGCGCCTCGGCGTACTCGAACTGGCCGATCAACGGATGCGAGAGCAGCGCCTTGAACACCCGGTCGCGACCCCCGCGGAGCGCGGCTTCGAGCGCCAGGTCCTCGTACGCCGTCACATGGGCGATCAGACCGGCGTACAGCGGGTCCAGCTCCGGCACGGCGAGCGGTGTCGCGCCCGTGCCGTCGACCCCGGCCTGCACCTCGATCACCGCGTCGTCCGGCAGGAACGGCAGCGTCCCCTTGTTGTACGTGTTGACCACCTGGACCGGGCTGCCGCCCGAGCCGAGCAGTGAGGACGCCAGGTCCACCGCCGCCTCCGAGTAGAAGGCGCCGCCGCGCTTGGCGAGCAGCGCGGGCTTCTCGTCCAGCGCCGGGTCGCCGTACATGGCGAGGAGTTCCTTCTCCATCGCGGCGACCTCGGCCGCCCGGGACGGCTTGGTGCCGAGCTCCCGTACGACCTCGTCGTGCGCGTAGAAGTAACGCAGGTAGTACGAGGGGACGACGCCGAGCCGGTCGACGATCGCCCGGGGCATGCGCAGATCGTCCGCGATGGCGTCGCCGTGCTCGGCGAGCAGCCCCGGCAGGACGTTCTCGCCGGCCGGGCCGCCGAGGCGGACCCCGAGCTCCCAGGTCAGGTGGTTGAGCCCGACGTGGTCGAGGTGCACCTCACCGGGGGTGACATCGAGGAGCCGGGCGAACTTCCGCTGGAAGCCGATCGCCACGTTGCACAGGCCGACGGCCTTGTGCCCGGCCTGGAGCAGCGCCCGGGTGACGATGCCGACCGGGTTGGTGAAGTCGATGATCCAGGCGTTGGGGTTGGTGCGGCGGACCCGCTCGGCGATGTCCAGGACGACCGGGACGGTGCGCAGCGCCTTGGCGAGGCCGCCGGCCCCGGTGGTCTCCTGGCCGATGCAGCCGCACTCCAGCGGCCAGGTCTCGTCCTGGTTGCGGGCGGCCTGGCCGCCGACGCGCAGCTGGAGCAGGACCGCGTCGGCGTCGGCGACGCCCGCGTCGAGGTCCGAGGTGGTGACGATCCTTCCCGCGTGGCCCTGTTTGGCGAAGATCCGCCGGGCGAGGCCGCCGACGAGTTCGAGACGGTCGGCCGCCGGGTCGACGAGCACGAGCTCCTCGATGGGCAGCGTGTCCCGCAGCCGGGCGAAGCCGTCGATCAGTTCAGGTGTGTAGGTGGACCCGCCACCAACTACTGCGAGCTTCATAGGTCAGCCCTTTACTCCGGTCAGTGTGACGCCCTCGACGAAAGCCTTCTGAGCGAAGAAGAAGACGAGGATCACGGGGGCCATGACCAGTACGGTCGCGGCCATGGTCAGGTTCCAGTCGGTGTGGTGTGCGCCCTTGAAGGACTCCAGGCCGTAACTGAGCGTCCAGGCGGCCGGGTTCTCGGAGGCGTAGATCTGTGGGCCGAAGTAGTCGTTCCAGGCGTAGAAGAACTGGAAGAGTGCGACGGCGGCGATGCCCGGCTTGGCCATCGGCACGACGACCCGCAACAGCGTGCGGAACTCACCGCAGCCGTCGACCTTCGCCGCGTCGAGGTACTCGTTCGGGATGGTCAGCAGGAACTGCCGCAGCAGGAAGATGGAGAACGCGTCGCCGAAGGCCATCGGGATGATCAGCGGCCAGAGCGTGCCGGACAGGTCCAGCTGCTTCGCCCAGAACAGATACATCGGGATGACGACGACCTGCGGCGGCAGCATCATCATCGAGATGACGAGCATCAGCGACAGATGCCGCCCGCGGAAGCGGAACTTGGCGAGCGCGTACGCCACGGGCAGCGACGACACGACGGTGAGGACGGTGCCGAGCCCCGCGTACAGCAGGGTGTTCTTCCACCAGGTCAGGAAGCCCGGGGTGTCGAACACCTTCCGGTAGTTGCTCCACTCGAAGGGGTGCGGCCACAGATCGCGGGTCAGCGCCTGCTGGTCGCTCATCAGCGAGGTGAGCAGCAGGAAGACGAACGGCAGCACGAAGAAGAGCGCGGCCGCGACGCCGAGCGCGTGCACGGCGATCCAGTTCAGCAGCGCCTTGCGGCGTGCCGTGTGCTCGGCCGGGGTGGCCGGTCCGGTCGCCCGGTCGGCTGCCTTGAGGGTGTCGAGACCCTGCGCCACGTCACTCACCTGCCTGGATCAGCCCGCTGCGGCGCCGCATCAGCAGTGCGGTGAACGCCATGGCGAGTACGAAGAGAACGAGCGCGACCACGCAGGCGGAGCCGTAGTCGAAGCGCTGGAAACCGAGGTTGTAGACGAGCTGCGGAAGCGTCAGTGTCGACTTGTCAGGATATCCCGGTTCGAACTGCTGCCCGGAGCCGCCCATCACACCCGAGGCCACCTTCCCCGCCACGAGTGGCTGGGTGTAGTACTGCATCGTCTGGATGATCCCGGTGACCACGGCGAACATCACGATCGGCGAGATGTTCGGCAGGGTGACGAAGCGGAACCGCTGGAACGCGGACGCCCCGTCCAGCTCCGCCGCCTCGTACTGCTCCTTCGGTACGTCGAGCAGCGCGGCCATGAAGATCACCATCAGGTCGCCCACCCCCCACACCGCGAGCGCGGTCAGCGCCGGCTTGGACCAGGTGGCGTCGGTGAACCAGCCCGGCGTGGGCAGCCCCAGCTCGCCGAGGATCGAATTGACCGGCCCCGTACCCGGGTTGAGCAGGAAGACGAAGCCGAGGGTCGCCGCGACCGGCGGGGCCAGATACGGCAGGTAGAACAGGGTGCGGAAGACCCCGGCACCCGTCTTGATCTTGGTGATCAGCAGTCCGACACCGAGGCCGAACACCACCCGGCAGGTCACCATGACCACGACCAGCCAGAGCGTGTTGCGCAGTGCGGGCCAGAACAGCGGGTAGTCGGTGAAGACGAACGACCAGTTCTTCAGCCCGCTGAATTCCGGGGCCGCGAAACCGTCGTAGCTGGTGAAGGAGAAATAGAGCGTGGAGATCAGCGGATAGGCGAAGAAGACGCAGAACCCGATCAGCCACGGCGACATGAAGGCCGCCGTCCGCAGTGCCGTTCTTCTGCGCTTCGCGACAAGGGCCGACCGGCGGCGCTTCGAACGGAGTGTGTACGTGCCCGTGCTCGTACGTGTACTCGTGCTCATCGCGGTGCTACTTCGCCTGTGCGATCGCCGCGTCGATTTCCTTGGCGGTCTTCTCCAGACCCGCCTTGATGTCCGTCTGCTTGCCCTTCTCGATGTCGAATCCGAGGTTCTGCAGGGACACCAGGTACGCGCCGCCGTTCACCGAGGGCGGGGTGGTGGTGCTCGCCGGGTTCGCGGCGATGTCCAGGAACGTCTTGAACCGCGGGTCGTACTTCAGCCTCGGCGACTTCAGCGCCTCCAGCGTGGACGGCACATTGTGAATGGCATTGGCGAAGTCGACCACCGCGTCGGTATCGGTCGTCATGAACTTCACGAGTTCCCAGGCCGCGTTCTGCTTCTGCGAGGTGGCGGCGATACCGGCGATGGTGCCGGTCAGATAGCCCTTGCCGTAGGTGTCGGCCTCGTCGTCGGCGACGGGCATCGGGGCCACCCCGATCTCGAACTTCGGCTTGGTCTCCTCGGCCATCCCGAGCCGCCACTCGCCGTCCAGCTGCATGGCCACCTGGCCCGTGTGGAAGGGGTGCTTGGCGCCCCACTCGTCACCGAACGCCGTACGGTACTTCTCCAGTTTCTCGTAGCCGCCCAGGTCGTCGACCAGCTTCTTCTGGGTGGTGAGCATGGCGGCGAACGCCGGGTCCTTGGCGATGTTCGACTTGCCGTCCGTGTCGAAGTACTTCGGGTTCCAGCCGCCGAGGTAGTGCTCGGTTGTCGACTCGTAGCCGTGGTAGTTCGGCATGAAGCCGAGCTGCTCGTACGAATCGCCCTTGGTCTTCGTCAGTTTCTTGGCGTCCGTGGCCAATTCCGACCAGGTCTTCGGCGGAGCGGTGATGCCGGCGGCCTTGAACGCGTCCTTGTTGTAGTAGAGGCCGTACGCGTCACCGAGCAGCGGCACGGAGCAGCGCACACCGTCGAACTGCGTGTACTCGTTCATCGCCTTGGGGAAGGTCTTGTCCGCGTCGATCCCGTCCTTCTTCAGGAAGGGGTTCAGATCGACGAAGGCCTTCGACGAGCAGAACTTTCCGACATTGTTCGTGGTGAACGACGAGACGACGTCCGGGGCGTTCGAACCGCCTGCCCGCAGCGCCTGGTTGATCTTGTCGTCGGTCATGTTGCCGACGACCTTCACATGGATGTTGGGGTGTGCCTTCGTGAAGGCGTCGACCGTGGCCTTGATTCCCGCGACCTCGTTCGGGGCACTCCAGCCGTGCCAGAAGTTGATGGTCGTGTCCTTGGACGCGTCATCACTGGCACCCGAGTTGCTCTGCCCCGTACAGGCGGAGGCGAACAGCGATATCGCGGCGGTCGCGGCGAGCGCGGCGGCCGTCTTCCGGCGGTTTCCGGACATGGCGGTGACTCCCGTTGGAGGATGAAGGATGAAGGCGGAACAGGGGATCAGCGCGACGTGTCGAAGACTTCGTCACGCGTGGTGACGAGTGCGCTCTCCAGCGCGCCGCGCAGGACGGGGCGATGCGTCACGGCCCCGGCGATCAGCCGGGGCCGTGAGGCCGCCAGCTCGGCGAGCTCGGACTCGACCCGGCCGCGCAGCGGCTCCCCGCCGGCCGCGATCAGCTCGCCGGACAGCACGACGACTTCCGGGTCCAGTACGGCGACCATCGAGGCGAGGCCGGTCGCGAGGCCCGTGGCGAACTGGTCGAGGAGCCGGGGGTACGGGCCGTCCTCGCCCGCCTCCGCGGCCTCCGCGGCCCGGGTGATCAGGCCGGCCGCTACCTCGTGATGGGTGCCCGAGCCGCGGACCGGCGCGTCGTCGATGCCGAGCTCCCGGGCCAGCCGGGCCAGCACCTGCGCGCCGGCCAGCTCCTGGAAGCCGCCCGAGTTCGCCTTGGTGACCTGGCGGACCAGCGGGGCGCCCGGCACCGGCAGGAAGCCGACCTCACCGGCGCCACCGGTGAAGCCCCGGTGCAGCCGTCCGTTGATGACGAGAGCGGCACCGAGCCCCTCCTCGTTCCACAGCAGGACGAAGTCGTCGTGCCCGCGCGCCGCACCGAGCCGCTGCTCGGCCACCGCGACCAGGTTCACGTCGTTCTCGTACTCGACCGGCATCGGCAGGAACGCGGCCAGCTCGTCCAGCAGGGTGGGGGAGTGCCAGCCGGGCAGATGCGAGGCGTACCGCAGCCGCCCGGTCCCGGGGTCGAAGGCGCCGGGGGTGCCGATGACGACCCGGTGCACATCGGAGCGGGTGAGCCCGGCGTCCTTGACGGCCCCGTCCAGTGCCTCCGCCACCTGCCGCACCACGGAGTCGGCGCGCCGCCCCGGGGTGCGCAGCTCGAACTCCCCGACCGTCTCACCCGTCACATCGGCAACGGCGGCGACGATCCGGTGGGCGTTCACATCCAGCCCCGCGACATGCGCGGCCCGCGCGTTCACCGCGTACAGCTGGGCGTTGGGCCCCGGCCGCCCGGCCACGGTTCCGGTGGCGACGACCAGCCCGGCCGCCTCCAGCCGCGCGAGCAGCTGCGACGCGGTGGGCTTGGAGAGGCCGGTCAGCTTCCCGATCCTGGTCCTGGAGAGGGGGCCGTGCTCCAGCAGCAGATCGAGGGCGGCCCGGTCGTTCATGGCCCGCAGAACGCGGGGGGTACCCGGTGTGGTTCCGGCCATGACCGTTGCACCTGCCCTCTGTTAGGAAAGTTTCCTATTCGGTGAAAGGACGGTATGCGCACGTCACCGGGGCGTCAATGGGCAGCGTCCCGGTGGCAACCAAAGCGTTACCTGGGCCACTTCCGGAAGGTGGGGGTCCTCGGCGGCGCATCCCCAATCAGGCTACGGGCGAACCGAGTTGAGTTCACGTCGACTCGCTGCACCGGCATACGAGTGAGGGGCGCCCCGCCGACTTCGCGGGGCGCCCCTCACTCGCACGGCCGAACTCGTACTGCCGGTCCTACTTCGACATGTTCGGCGGCGGGGTGATCGGCGACGCGGCCAGCGACTGCGGCGAGGTCGTCGACGCGTACGCGGACGGGGCGGCCACGCCGGCCGTCGGGTCGGCAGCGGAGGGTTCGTCCGCCTGGGCCGGGACGCCGCCGACCATCCGGATGCCCGACTCGTCGAAGGCCCGCTTGATCCGCCAGCGCAGCTCGCGCTCCACCCCCAGCGCCTTGCCCGGCATCGTCTTTGCGGTCACCCGGACCGTCATCGAGTCCAGCAGCACGGCGTCCAGGCCCAGGATCTCCACGGGCCCCCACAGCCGCTCGTTCCACGGGTCCTCCTTGGCCATCGCCGCGGCGGCGTCGATGATCAACGTACGGACCTTGCCCAGGTCCTCCGTGGGGCGCACGGTCACATCGACACCGGCCGTGGACCAGCCCTGGCTGAGGTTTGCGATCCGCTTCACCTCGCCGTTGCGGACGTACCAGATCTCACCGTTGTCGCCGCGCAGCTTGGTGACCCGCAGACCGACCTCGATGACCTCACCGGAGGCGACGCCCGCGTCTACGGTGTCGCCCACGCCGTACTGATCCTCAAGGATCATGAAGACGCCGGAGAGGAAGTCGGTGACCAGGTTGCGCGCACCGAAACCGAGCGCCACACCGGCCACACCTGCGGAGGCCAGCAGCGGGGCCAGGTTGATCTGGAAGGCACCCAGGATCATCAGCGCGGCCGTGCCGAGGATCAGGAACGAAGCGACCGAGCGGAGTACGGAACCGATCGCCTCGGAGCGCTGACGACGGCGTTCCGTATTGACCAGCAGCCCGCCCAGCGCGGTGCCTTCCACCGCCTGGGCGCTGCGGTTCATCCGGTCGATGAGCTTGGTGAGAGCACGACGGATCGCGATGCGCAACACGATCGCGACCGCGGCGATGAGCACGATGCGCAGACCGGTGTTCAGCCAGGTGGACCAGTTCTCCTCCACCCAGCCCGCGGCGTTGCCGGCCTGCTCGGCGGCCTCGTCCAGCGAGCCGCCTGGCCCGGGCGACGGAGCTGCGGCCAACAGGGCGGACAGGAACACGGTGGAACCTCCAGATGGGCGACGGCAGACCAACCACACTAACGGGGCATCGGGAGTGTTCCGTTGCCGCGACCAGGGGGAGAGACGCGCCTCACGAGGGGATTCGGGGAAAGTGAGGAGGCTACGGGACGGAGCCCGCACGGGCGGCGTGTGGCCGATCGCACATCGGGCCGCGGTTGCCGCGGCAGCGGCCCGGAAGCGCCTGTTCCGGCCTGCGCCGGCGGTACGGGCGGCCGGCAGCGGAGAAAAATCCTCCCGGCCCGTTACCTGCACGTGGTGGCGCTTCCACCAGGCGTAAGGAGAAACTGAGATCGGATCGTCCCGGCGCGAGCCACGCGCCGCCGGCGTACAAGGAGGCATCCACCGTGCCGCATGTCCTGGTTCTCAACGCGTCGTACGAGCCGCTCGGCGTCGTACCGCTCCGCCGCGCGCTCGTCCTCGTGCTCGAAAACAAGGCCATCTGTCTTGAGGAGTCGGGCGCCTTCATGCACAGTGCCAGCCGGGCCGTCCCGGCCCCCAGCGTCGTCCGCCTGAAACGGTTCGTACGGGTCCCCTACCGGGGGCCCGTACCGCTCACCCGCAGGGCGCTCTTCGCCCGGGACGGGGGCCGCTGCATGTACTGCGGCGCCGCCGCGACCAGCGTCGACCACGTCATTCCGCGCAGCCGCGGCGGACAGCACGCCTGGGACAACGTCGTGGCGGCCTGCCGCCGCTGCAACCATGTCAAGGCGGACCGGCACCTGCCGGAGCTCGGCTGGCGGCTGCACCAGCAGCCCGCCCCGCCGACGGGCCTCGCCTGGCGCATCATCGGGACGGGACACCGCGACCCGCGCTGGCTGCCGTACTTGCAACCGTTCGGCGCGGACGACGCGATGGCCCGGATCGATGGCATCTCCGCCTGAGAGATCCGGGCCTTCGTCGTCCCCGGGGCCGGACGGGGGCCTCCGGGGGCGCCCCGGAGGCCCGGCGCCAGGGCCTCTCGTTCGGATCACGCCGGGCTCGCGTGCCCCGGCACCGCACCTCGCCGCGTAGTCGTCGACCGCCATGGCTCCTTCCCCAAGCTCTCGGCTCCGCTCGAGCAGGGGAGACCTCATCCGACTCCCTCCTGCGCCTTGCGATGCACGGGACCACGGTGACATCAGCCGCTCCGCGGCGGGCCGCTGCCTGATCCGGCCTGATCCGAACGGAAGGCCCTAGTCCGTCGCGGCGACGGCGTACGCCTGGACCGACCAGAGGGAGTAGCCGAACTCGGTGGCCCGGGCATCGCCCTGAACCCTGAGGAAGCGGGTGTCCTTCGCGTCCATCCGGACCGATTCGCGCCCGCCCCTGCCGTCCCGCACGGTCGCCGCCGTGCGCCAGCTGCGGCCGTCGGCGGAGACCTGGATGCGGTAGCGGGAGGCGTGGGCGTCCTGCCAGTGCAGCACCACCTGGCCGATCCGGGCCGGCTGCGGAAGTTCCGCCTGCCACCAGGCGCCGTCCTCGACCGGCGAGGACCAGCGGGTCTCCGGGTCGCCGTCGGAGGCCGCCGCCGCCGGGAAGTCCGGGGTCTCGTCGCCGGACGAGGAGGCCGTGGCGGTACGCACCAGGTCGGGGCCCGCGGTGCGCGGGTAGGCCCGGACGGTGAGTGTGCTGCTCTCGTCGCCGAAGCCGATCGGCACCTCGTACTCACCGGCCGGGGTGCCCGCCGGGACCGTGATCTCGACGGGGACGTCGGTACGCGAACCGCGCGGCACCCTCGTCTGCTTCGGGACGCTCACCTCGATGCCCCGGGGCGCCCGTGCGGTGAGCGTGCCCCGCACCTCGGCGGGGCGCCGGGCGGCCAGCCGCGCCTCGACCCGCTGCGGCCCGCCGCCGATCTCGGCGTCCGTCACGCCGCGTGCCAGATCGAGCCGGGCGGCGGGCTCGTCGCCGAACCACGGCACGAGCGCCCGCACCCGCGGAGCCCGCGCGCTCCCCGAGGCGGAGGAACCGGTTCCCGTGCCACCGCCCGGCAGGTTCTCCGCCCGGCCCTGCGGGACGATGGGCGGCAACGTGCCCGTGAGCACCGGGGGCGTGGACGGACCGCCCGTGGGCCAGCTGATCCGGATCGCGTCGGCCTGCAGCCCCCTGGCCGGGGCCTGGGTCCAGCCGGTCGCCGACACCGGGCCGAGGCCGCGCCAGCCCTCGCCGGGCACATGGGCCTCCAGCGTCGCACCGGCCACCGGCCCGCCGCCGGGCACGGTCATCGCCGTCACGGTCTCCACCGGGCGGGACCGGTCCAGCCGGACCGTATAGCTGCCCGGAGCCTTTGTCACCGTGCCGGCGTTGCGGTCCGCGCCCGTCCAGGCGTCCGCCTCCCGGCGCACCCGGTCCAGGAACGGGCCGAGGACGCCCTTGCCGACCGTCGCACCGCTCGCCTTCGCGGCCTCGCGCACCGGCTCCAGCGCCAGCGACGCCTGCCACGCGGCGGCGCCGTCGCCGCGCGACTGGGCCCGCAGCAGATCCACGGCCAGCTCGCCCGCCCGGCCGTACCGGGACAACTGCTCGGTCCACGGCCGCACTTCGTCGTCGAGGCGTCCGTCGGCCAGGCCCTTCAGCCGCTGCGGGGTCTCCCGCATCACAGTGAACGCCGCCCGCAGCCTGCGCGCCGCATCGGCCTGCGCCGTGGCGTCGGTCGTCGTACGGGACTTCCAGAACGCGTCCAGCAGCGGCCGCAGATACGCCGACTCGTCGCCGCCCAGCACGGACGTCGCGCTGTTCCCGGCCAGCGCGCGCAGCGCGTCCCCGGTGCGGGCGTCGCCGCCCGCCAGATCGTCGATCGCCGCCTGCCAGGACTCCTGCGGCCGGTAATCCTTGGGGTTCCACGCGAAGTCGGCGGCGGTGAACAGCGGTATGCGCGACGCGGACGGCTGCTCCATCGCGTTGGCGAGCAGCGCCGCGGAACCGATCGCCACCGCCGGGTCCCGGCCGGTGTACGGGCCGAGGAAGATACGGTCCTGCGCGTAGTCGTTGACCGGGTAGTTGTCCATCGTGACCAGCGGATGCCGGAACGCGGCGCGCGCACCGGCCAGTTCCCCGCCGGTGATGGTCCGCGGTACGACCCCGACCCCGGTCCAGGCGATCTGGACCCGGTCGTCCAGCTCCTCGGCGAGCGCCGTGCGGTAGTCCGTCGCCCCGTCCTGGTAGAACTCCGTCGGCATCACCGACAGCGGCTCCGCCCCCGGATGACGCTCCGCGAGATGCCGGGCCACCTTGCTCGCCACCCGCGCCTGGGCCCTGGCCGCCGCCTCGGGGCCGCTGCCGAAGGTGTCGACGTCGCTGTCGCAGTGCCACTCGCTGTAGCTGACGTCCTGGAACTGGAGCTGGAAGACCCGCACGCCCAGCGCCCACATGGCGTCGAGCTTCTTCGTCAGCGCCTTCACATCGTTCTCCGACGACATGCACATGGCCTGGCCGGGGGCGACGGCCCAGCCGAGCGTCACATGCTCGGCGCGGGCCCGCTCGGCCAGCGCCCGGAAGTCGTCGCGCCGGTCGGCGGGGTACGGGTCGCGCCAACGGGCCTGCCGGTACGGGTCGTCGCCCGCCGCGTACAGATACCTGTTCTGCTTCGTACGCCCCATGAAGCCGATCTGAGCCAGCCGCTCCGCCCGGGTCCACGGCTGCCCGTAGAAGCCCTCGGTCATCCCGCGTACGGCGGTTCCCGGCCAGTCCCTGACGGTGACCCCGGCGACGCTGCCGTTCCGGATCAGCTGACGCAGCGTCTGCACGCCGTGGAAGAGGCCGTCCTCGCCGAGGCCGTCCACGGCGACGGTGTCCCGGCCCGCGACCCGGCCGACCGCGATCCGGTAGCCGCCGGAGGGCAGGTCGCCGCGGTCGGGAGCGCGCAGCGTACGCAGGGCGTCCCCGGCGCCGTCGCCGCCGAGCCGGACGACGGGGCCGCGGCCCGGCAACGCCTCGTGGACGGTCCGTACGCCCGCCTCCCGCAGGATCTGCCGGAGCGCGTCGACGGCGTACGGATCCGCGTGCGCGTCGGCGACGAGGGTGACCTCGGCGGAGGCGGAGGCGGTGAGCGGTACGGACGGCCCGGACGCCTTGATGGACTGGGGCCGCGGCCACACGGCCGGCACCGCGCCGTCGTCCGTGCGGTCGGGGGCGCTGACGGCGAGGGAGCCGGGCACCGAAGGGGCCGCGACGGCGGCCGGGGCACCCGCGGAGAGCAGCCCGCCGAGCACGGCGACCGCGACGGCCGTTGCCTGCTTTCTGCGCCTGAGCAGCATCGCTGTTCTCCCTCGCTTCAGCCGGTGGGCTACGAGCCCACCACCCGCGTGCGCAGGGTGTCAATGCGGGTGGTTGTTGTGCCGTAAATGCCCGATGTGACAGGTGAGGTGGGGAGGGGTCGGCAATCGACGCCGGACGCCAAAGATGACGCCGAATGGCCGAAAACGGCGGACGACTTGCGGCGAACCGGCCTCCGGGGAACGGAATGTGACCCAGAGCACGTTGAACTCGTTGTGGTAACGCCTACGTCTGCGGTCGAGCCCGCTGGGTAGGTCTGCTGTGTCCTGTTCCGCCATGGCCAGGAGGCCACCATGCCCGCTGCCGCGCAACTCCTGCTCTCCGCCTTCTCCAAACAGGAACCCGGCCCCGCCCCGCTCCCGGCCCCCGCGTCCGGCCCCGGTCCGCTGACGAGCGAGCCGCCGCTCGCCGATGCCATACCCCTCACCAGCGAGCCGCCGCTCGCCGACGCCACACCGCTCACCAGCGAACCCCCGCTCGCTGTCAACGCCCCGCTGACCAGCGAGCCGGCCATCTCCGGCACCGCATGGGGCATGGAGTCCCCAGGAGTCTGAATGGGCTTGTCCCGGCTCGCCGCACTGCACGGCGTCGCCACCTCCTACTCCCCGTCCGCCGACGTCTCGGTGGCCGTCGCCGACGACACGGTCGTCGCCGTGCTCGCCGCGCTCGGTGTGGACGCCGCCACGCCCGAAGCGGTACGGGAATCGCTCGCCGCCGCCGAGTCCTCGACCCGCTCCCGGCCGCTCCCGCCGACGCTGGTGGTGTGGACCGGGGAGCCGCTGCCCCCGGCCCTGACCGCCCTGCCACCCGGCACCACGCTGGACATCAGGCTCGAAGACCCCGGGTTGTCCCCACTCCCGCGGATGTGCGTTCCGGCCGGCCGACCTGATCCGGCCGTTTCGGGGCGGGCGGCGGCCGACGCGGGCACGGACGCAGGAGCGGGCACGGACGCAGGAGCGGGCACGGGCACGGGAGCGGTGTCCGGCGCCGGAGGCGACACCGCGACGGCCGCGTCCCCGGCCCCCGCCTGGTGGGCCGAACCGCCGCTCGGGGTGCACCGGCTGACCGTACGCGCGCCGGGCGGCCGGAGCGCGAGCTGCACACTCGTCGTCGCCCCGCCCCACGTGCCCCGGCCGCCCGCACGCAGCCACGGCTTCCTCGTCCAGCTCTACTCCCTGCTCTCCGCCCGCTCCTGGGGCATGGGCGACCTCGGGGACCTCGCCGACCTCGCCGCCTGGTCCGGGCGGACCCTCGGCGCCGGATTCGTCCAGGTCAACCCGCTGCACGCCGCCGTGCTCGGTGACCCCACCGACCCGTCCCCGTACCGCCCGTCGTCACGGCGCTTCCCCGACCCCGTCCATCTGCACATCGAGTCCGTCCCCGAGTACGGGCACGTGCCGGACCGGGCCACCCTCGACGATCTGCGGCAGGACGCGGCGGCGCTCAGCGACACCGTCCTGAACAAGGGCGCCCTGATCGACCGGGACGCCGTCTGGGAACTCAAGCGCCAGGCCCTCGAACTCGTCCGGGGCGTCCCCCTCACCCCCGGCCGCCGCGCCGCCTACTGCGACTTCCTGGCCGAACAGGGACAGGCCCTGGAGGACCACGCCCTGTGGTGCGCCCTCGCCGAGGTGCACGGCTCCGACTGGCACAGCTGGCCGGCCGCGCTCCGCGACGCCCGCTCCACGGAGACCGCCCGCGCCCGCCGCGCACTGCTGGACCGGGTCGACTTCCACTGCCGGCTCGCCTGGCTGACCGACAACCAGCTCGCCGCCGCCCAGCGCGCCGCACTGGACGCCGGGATGGCGGTCGGCATCGTCCACGACCTCGCCGTCGGCGTGCACCCCGGCGGCGCCGACACCTGGGCCCAGCAGGACGCCTTCGCGCACGGCATGTCCGTCGGCGCACCCCCGGACGCCTTCAACGCCCGCGGCCAGGACTGGGGCCTGCCGCCCTGGCGCTCCGACGCCCTCGCCGCGTCCGGCTACGCCCCGTACCGCGGGCTGCTGCGCGGACTCCTCGCCCACGCGGGCGCCCTGCGCATCGACCACGTCATGGGTCTGTTCCGGCTCTGGTGGGTGCCCGAGGGGCGCCCGCCCACCGAGGGCACCTACGTCAACCACGACGCCGAGGCGATGCTCGCCGTCCTCGTCCTGGAGGCGCACCGGGCGGGCGCGGTCGTCATGGGGGAGGACCTCGGCACCGTCGAACCCGGGGTCCGCGAGGCGCTGGCCCGGCGCGGCGTGCTCGGCACCTCCGTGCTCTGGTTCGAACGGGACTGGGCGGGCACCGGCCGCCCACTGGCCCCCGAGGAGTGGCGCGAGGGCTGCCTGGCCACCGTCACCACGCACGATCTGCCGTCCACCGCCGCGCGGCTGACCGACGACCATGTGACGCTCCGCCACCGCCTCGGCCTGCTCACCCGGAGCCTGGCGGAGGAGCTGACCGCGGACGCGGCCGACACCACCGAGTGGCTGGGCTATCTCTCCAGGCTCGGCCTGCTCCCGGAGGGCGAGGGCGACGAGGAGGGCGCCGTCCGCGCCGTGCACCGCTTCCTGCTGCGCACCCCGGCCCGCATGGTCGGCGTCTGGCTGCCCGACACGCTCGGCGACCGCCGCCCGCAGAACCTCCCCGGCACCTGGGACCAGTACCCCAACTGGCGCCTGCCCGTCGCCGACGCGGAGGGTCATCCGGTCACCCTGGAGGAGCTGGCCGCCGCCCCCCGTCTGCACCGGCTGATGGAGATCTTCGGATCCCGCGAAGACCACCCGTGACCCCGTACGGCACCCCCGGGCGCGCGCCCGTCCTGGGCGTTCGCTACGTTTGTGCCGTGGACAAGAAGAACGCTATGCGCGCCGGCGCCGTCGCGGCCGGAACGACGCTGATGATGCTGCTCATGTCGTCCCCCGCGCTCGCGCTCATCCGCGACGACGGTGACGACCCCGGTCCGGGCCTGAGCGTGATGGAGACCATCGGTCTGTACGTGGTGGCCCCCATCGCCCTGTTCGTGGTCATCGCCGGCCTGGTCATGATCTTCGACAGGTCCAAGAAGCAGGCCTAGCACCCACGCTCCGGGCGAGTGCGCCGCAGGTACCCCGTACCGTGCGGCGCACACGCATGTCCGGCCCCGGAAACCAGCGGGTAGGTTGCGGCCATGATCGAGTGGGACGTCAAGAAGCTCCGGATCCTGCGCACCCTGCGCGACCGGGGCACGGTCACCGCGACCGCCGAGGCCCTGCGGATGACCCCGTCCGCGATCTCGCAGCAGCTGTCCAACCTGTCCAAGCAGCTCGGCGTGCCCCTTCTGGAGGCCCAGGGCCGACGGGTCCGCCTCACCGACGCCGCGCACCTCGTGCTGCGCCACGCCGAGGCCGTCTTCGCCGAACTGGAGCGCGCCGACGCCGAACTGACCGGCTATCTGCGCGGCGAGGCCGGACAGGTGCGGATCGCGGCGTTCTCCACGGCGGTGCCCGCCCTCGTCGTACCCGCGATCCAGCGGCTGCGCGCCGAGGACCTTCCGGGCCCGGACGTACGGGTGCGGGAGGCGGAGGCCGCGCAGGCCTATGAACTCCTGGTCGCCGGTGACGTGGACCTCGCCCTGTCCCTCGCCGCGCACGCCCCGACGGCCCGCGACCCCCGGTTCGTCCTGCTGCCCCTGCTCGCCGACCCCCTGGACGTGGCCCTGCCCGCGGACCACCACCTCGCGGCGGCGCCCGCCCTCCGCCTCGCGGACCTCTCCGGCGACCCCTGGATCTTCGGCGGCTCGGGCCCCTGGTCACAGATCACGACGGCCGCGTGCGAGGCCGCCGGATTCGTACCCGAGCAGGCGCACAGCGCCTCCGGCTGGACGGCGATCCTGGCCATGGTCGAGGCGGGCATGGGGGTCGCGCTGATTCCGCGCATGGCGTCGGCGGAACGGCACAGCCGGGGCGGCGTGGTGATGCGCGCACTCGAAGCCGACCGGCCGCGCCGCCATGTGGTGGCGGCGGTGCGGCAGGGGGCGGAGCAGGGCCCGGCGGTGGCCCGGGTCCTGGCGGCGCTCACCGAAACAGCCGCATCGTTCAATTCGCCTGAATAAACAATGCAAAAACTTTCGATGGACCTAACGGGTTGTCCGCCGCGACAGTGAACGCATGACCTTCGATCAGAATGAGAACCGGCACGAGGACCCCCACGCCAACGACGCGGCCCCCTACGGCGGTGGCGACCCGTACGCCGACTACCGCACCACAGACCTCCCCTTCACCGACCTCGTCGACCTCGCCGACCGCCGGCTCGGCGCGGGCGTGATCGCCGCCAACGACGAGTTCTTCGCCCAGCGCGAGAACCTCCTGGTCCGGGAGCGCGCGGTCTTCGACCCCGAGCACTTCGGCCACAAGGGCAAGATCATGGACGGCTGGGAGACCCGCCGCCGACGCGGCGCGGACGCGGCCCACCCGTTCCCGGCCCCCGAGGAGCACGACTGGGCCCTGATCCGTCTCGGCGCCCCCGGCATCATCCGCGGCATCGTCGTCGACACGGCCCACTTCCGCGGCAACTACCCGCAGCGCGTCTCGATCCAGGCGACGGCGGTCGAGGGCTCGCCGAGCCCCGCCGAACTCCTCGCGGACGACGTGAAGTGGGAGGAGATCGTCCCGCCGACCCCCGTACGCGGCCACGCCGCCAACGGTTTCGAGATCACCGGCGGCCGCCGCTGCACCCACGTCCGCCTCTGCCAGCACCCCGACGGCGGCATCGCCCGCCTCCGCGTCCACGGCGAGGTCCTCCCCGACCCGTCCTGGCTCGCGACGCTCGGCACGTTCGACCTGATCTCGGTCCTGAACGGCGGAAGCCACGAGGACGCCTCCGACCGCTTCTACTCCTCGCCGACCCAGATCATCCTGCCCGGCACCTCCCGCAAGATGGACGACGGCTGGGAGAACCGCCGCCGCCGGGTCCGCGACACGAACGACTGGGTCCGCTTCCGCCTCCCGGCCCAGGGCGCGGTCCGCGCGGTCGAGATCGACACGGCCTACCTCAAGGGCAACGCGGCAGGCTGGATCGCCCTCCAGGGCCGCAACGGCGAGACCGGCGAATGGTTCGAGATCATCCCCCGCACCAGGCTCCAGCCCGACACCCTCCACCGCTTCCCCCTCCGCGCCCCGGCGATCGTCACCCACGTCCGCCTCGACGCCTTCCCGGACGGCGGAGTCGCCCGCATGCGCCTGCACGGCAGCCTGACCGAGAGCGGCGCGGCCGAACTGACCCGGCGCTACGAGGAGTCGGGCGCGTAGGACCTGCCCGGCGGAGCGGGGCCGGACAGGCTCCGACCCCGTTCCGTCGAAAGCCCCTCGCCCCCGGAACCCGTTTCCTGCCCGCCCCCCTGTGCCCCCGCCCGTCGGACGGCTGCGCTCCGGCGCCCGCCCGACGGGCGGTTTCCATACGAAGAGGCGGGTACGGTGCCCGGCCCCGCAGGGCCATGCACCGTACCCACCCCGGCAATCCGGAACCCGCCCTACGCGACAGCAGCCGCCGCGTCCGCGGCCTGCGCCTTGAGCGCGCGTTCCACGCCCGAGCGCGACTCGGACATCAGGCGGCGCAGGGCCGCGGACGGCTCCGCCGAGGACAGCCAGGCGTCCGTGGCGTCCAGGGTGGCCTGCGAGACCTGAACGGCCGGGTAGAGGCCGACGGCGATCTGCTGCGCCATCTCGTGGCTGCGCGACTCCCAGACGCCCTTGACCGCCGCGAAGTACTTCTCCGTGTACGGGGCGAGCAGCTCGCGCTGGTCGGTCTGGACGAAGCCGGCGATGACCGCCTCCTGGACGGCGTTCGGCAGCTTGTCGGACTCGACGACCGAGGCCCACGCCTCCGCCTTCGCCTCCTCGGTGGGGCGGGCCGCGCGGGCGGTCGCCGCGTGGCGCTCGCCCGCCGCCGTCCTGTCGCGCTCGTACTCGCCGGCGATCTCGTCCTCTTCGAACACACCGGTCGCGGCGAGCCGCTCGACGAACGCCCAGCGCAGCTCCGTGTCCACGGCCAGGCCCTCGACCGTCTCCTTGCCGTCGAGCAGCGACTGCAGCAGGTCCAGCTGCTGCGGGGTGCGGGCCGTCGCCGCGAAGGCGCGGGCCCAGGCCAGCTGGTGGTCGCCGCCCGGCTCCGCCGCGCGCAGGTGCGCGAGCGTGGCCTCGGTCCACTGCGTCAGCCCGGCCTCGCGCCACTGCGGCGCCGCGTACAGGTCCAGCGCCAGCTTCACCTGACGGTGCAGCGACTGCACGACGCCGATGTCCGACTCCTTGCCGATGCCGGAGAGCACCAGGGAGAAGTAGTCCCGGGTCGCCAGCTCGCCGTCACGGGTCATGTCCCACGCGGAGGCCCAGCACAGCGCGCGGGGAAGGGACTCGGTGAAGTCGCCGAGGTGTTCGGTGACGACGCGCAGCGACTCCTCGTCGAGCCGGACCTTCGCGTACGACAGGTCGTCGTCGTTGAGCAGGATCACGGCGGGGCGGGCGGTGCCGGCCGGGAACGGCACGGTCGTGCGCGCGCCGTCGACGTCCAGCTCGATCCGGTTCGTGCGGACCAGCTTGCCGGCGTCGTCGTGGTCGTAGCAGCCGATCGCGATGCGGTGGGGGCGCAGCGTCGGCTCGCCCTTCGCGCCGGCGGGCAGGGCCGGGGCCTCCTGGAGGACCGTGAAGGACGTGACGTGACCGTTCTCGTCCGTGACGATCTCCGGGCGCAGGATGTTGATGCCCGCCGTCTCCAGCCACGCCTTCGACCAGGTCTTCAGGTCGCGGCCGGAGGTTTCCTCCAGCGCGCCCAGCAGGTCGGACAGCCGGGTGTTGCCGAACGCGTGCGCCTTGAAGTACGCCTGGACGCCCTTGAAGAACGCGTCCATGCCGACGTACGCCACCAGCTGCTTCAGGACCGAGGCGCCCTTGGCGTACGTGATCCCGTCGAAGTTGACCAGCACATCGTCCAGGTCATGGATGTCCGCCATGATCGGGTGCGTGGACGGCAGCTGGTCCTGGCGGTAGGCCCAGGTCTTCTCGGAGTTGGCGAACGTGGTCCAGGAGTGCGGCCACTTCGAGCCCTCCGCGTACGCCTGGCAGGCGACCGAGGTGTACGTGGCGAACGACTCGTTCAGCCACAGGTCGTTCCACCACTCCATGGTGACGAGGTCGCCGAACCACATGTGCGCCAGCTCGTGCAGGATGGTCTCCGCACGCCGCTCGTACGCCGCGTCCGTCACCTTCGAACGGAACACGTACTGGTCGCGGATGGTGACCGCGCCCGCGTTCTCCATCGCGCCCGCGTTGAACTCCGGGACGAAGAGCTGGTCGTACTTGGCGAACGGGTAGGCGTAGTCGAACTTCTCCTGGAACCAGTCGAAGCCCTGCCGCGTGACGTCGAAGACCGCGTCCGCGTCGAGGTACTCGGCCAGCGACGGGCGGCAGTAGATGCCGAGCGGAACGGACTGGCCGTCCTTCTCGTAGCTGCTGTGCACCGCGTGGTACGGGCCGGCGATCAGCGCCGTGATGTACGTCGAGATGCGCGGCGTCGGCTCGAAGGACCAGACGTCGTCCTGCGGCTCGGGCGTCGGCGAGTTGGAGATCACGGTCCAGCCGGACGGGGCCTTCACGGTGAACCGGAACGTGGCCTTCAGGTCGGGCTGCTCGAAGCTGGCGAAGACGCGGCGCGCGTCCGGCACCTCGAACTGGGTGTAGAGGTAGGCCTGCTCGTCGACCGGGTCGACGAAGCGGTGCAGGCCCTCGCCCGTGTTGGTGTACGAGCAGTCGGCGACGACCTTCAGCTCGTTGGAGCCCGCGACCAGGTGCGGGAGCGCGATGCGTGAATCGCGGAACACGGCCGCGACGTCCAGCGCCCGGCCGTTCAGCTCGACCTCGTGCACGGCCGGGGCGACCAGGTCGATGAAGGTCTCCGCACCGGCCTCGGCGGAGTCGAAGCGCACGGTGGTAACGGACCGGTAGGTGCCGCCCTCCTGCGCTCCGGAGAGGTCGAGATCGATCTCGTACGCGTCCACGGTCAGCAGGCGCGCCCGCTCCTGTGCCTCTTCGCGGGTCAAATTGGTGCCAGGCACGCGGTCATCTCCTTGGTATGCGACGTTTCCGGTCATCCTTCCACGTCGCATGCCGTATGCCCTATGCCTTATGCCCGAGCGGAGTGACCTCGGGCCGCCCTTTGACGGATACGAAAGGGCGGCCACCGGTGCTCGGCGGCCGCCCTCTCACGCGTGCGGCGTCAGCCGTTCAGCTCCGCCGCCACCAGCTCCGCGATCTGGACCGCGTTCAGTGCCGCGCCCTTGCGCAGGTTGTCGTTGGAGACGAAGAGCGCGAGGCCGTTCTCCACGGTCTCGTCCACCCGGATCCGGCCGACGAACGAGGCGTCCTTGCCGGCGGCCTGGAGCGGGGTGGGGATCTCGGAGATCTCGACGCCCGGGGCGTCCCTCAGCAGCTCGTAGGCGCGCTCGACGCTGATCGGACGGGCGAAACGCGCGTTGACCTGCAACGAGTGGCCGGAGAAGACCGGCACCCGGACACAGGTGCCGGACACCTTCAGCTCCGGGATCTCCAGGATCTTGCGGGACTCGTTGCGGAGCTTCTGCTCCTCGTCGGTCTCGAAGGAGCCGTCGTCGACGATCGAGCCGGCCAGCGGGAGCACGTTGAAGGCGATCGGACGCTTGTAGATACCCGGCTCGGGGAAGTCGACGGCGTCGCCGTCGTGGGTGAGCCTGTCGGCCTCGGCGACGACCTTGGACGCCTGGCCGTGCAGCTCGGCGACACCGGCCAGCCCGGAGCCGGACACCGCCTGGTAGGTGGCGATGGTCAGGGTCTGGAGACCGGCCTCGTCGTGCAGCGGGCGCAGCACGGGCATGGCGGCCATCGTGGTGCAGTTCGGGTTGGCGATGATGCCCTTGGGCCGGTTCGCGATCGCGTGCGCGTTGACCTCGGAGACGACCAGCGGGACCTCGGGGTCCTTGCGCCAGGCGGAGGAGTTGTCGATCACGACGGCGCCCTGCGCGGCGATCTTCTCGGCGAGCGCCTTCGACGTCGCGCCACCGGCCGAGAACAGCACGATGTCCAGCCCGGAGTAGTCGGCCGTCGAGGCGTCCTCGACGGTGATCTCACGGCCCTGCCACTCGATCGTGGAACCCGCGGAGCGCGCGGAGGCGAACAGCCGCAGCTCGTCGGCCGGGAACTTCCGCTCGGCCAGGATCCTGCGCATGACTGTGCCGACCTGACCGGTGGCGCCGACGATTCCGACCTTCACAGGGACTCCTTCAAACGTACGAACTGGCACGGTTGCCGCTCCATGATGCGTTTGTCCACGGCTTCCTTGTCCAATCGATTGTCCGCGGTACGGACAGTGCCCGCCACCGGCCGGCCGGCCGGTGGCGGGCACGGCAGTGGGGCGGGAGCTCCACCGAGCACCCGCCCCACTGTCGTACGAATCACATGGCGACCGCGGTCACCGCTGCGACACCACCCGCTACGGCGTGACCTTCTCGATCACGACGTTGCCGGTGCCCGCCGCGGTCCCGTGGCTGTTCACCAGGTGGACCTCGCCGAAGAACTGCCGGCCCTCGGGGGCCGCCCCGGCGACCGAGACCTCGGCGCCGACCGGGGCCGAGGCGCCGTTGGCCAGGTTCACGGCCTTCGACTCGTCGACCTTGATCGTGCCGAGCGACGGCGCGTAGTACACATCGCGGTAGTTGTACGTGGTCGTCCCGGCCGGGACGGAATAGCCGTCGATCACGACGGTGTACGTACCGGCGGCGGGCTTCACCAGGCTGACCGATTCCTCGGACCCGGCCGTGGTGGACTTGCCGACCTGGGTGGCGCCCCGGAAGACGTACAGGTCGATGTCCGCGTTGGCGTCCGACGTACCGCCGATGGAGACGTCCAGCTTCTCGACGCCCTCACCGATGGTGACCGTGTACCGCTGCTCGTCACCCGTCCTGATCGACGGCGTGGCGACCTTGGCCGAGCCCAGTGAGCCGCCCTTGAGCGTGCCCTCCAGGTCACCGGCGTCGTTGGTGACGTTCCAGTTCACCGCGGCGGGCGTGCCGATCTTCGCCTCGGGGAGGGTCTGCACCGCCGGGTCGAAGGTCGCACCGAGCAGCGAGACGTCCAGCTTGTACGGGTTGTCCAGCAGCGGGGACGTACGCCGTGCCTCGACCTCGATCTCCCAGACGCCCGCCTGCGGGTCCTTGTAGGAGCGCACGTCGGGGCGGCAGGTGTTGGTCGGGCTCTCGTAGTTCGGGTAGCAGAAGATCGTGGAGCTGTCCTCCATCTGCACCCCGTACGGGTGGAGGGAGATGAAGCGGGTCTGGCTGCCCGAGCGCAGCGCGCTCAGCGAGACCTCAAGGGTCTTGGCGCCCTCCGGCACGGTCACGAAGTACGACGTGGTGCTGTTGCGCTGCACCGAGCCGGACGCCTTGAACGCGTAGGCGGGCTTCACGAGCTTGTCGGAGACGACCACCGTGGTGAGGATCTGCTGGTCCACACCGACGGTCCTGCTGTCGTCCACCCGCAGGATCGCGCTGTGCACGCCCGCGCTGCCCGGCTTCGCCTGGACCTTGACGGTGACGGGCTTGCCGAGCGGCAGGGAGACCGTGCCGGGACCGGTCAGCTTGAACGTGCCGTCGTTGTTCTTCCACGACAGCTGGTGCTTGACGTCCTTGTCCGGACCCGTGGTGCGGGTGATCGTGACGTCGTACGACTTCGTCTGGCCGGCCTTCAGGCCGCCCTCGCGGTCGTACAGACCGGTACCGAAGCCGGGGGTCTTCAGCGCGAAGTCGATCGCGGTGTCGACAGGGGCCTTCACCGCGTACTCGTGCGCCGGGGCACCCTGCTTCTCGATGAGCTTCCAGGCGCCGACGATGTCGATGAGACCGGAGCCCTGGGCGTGCGCGGGCACACCCTTGATGTGGGTGGCGGTGCTGGTCAGCGCGGTGCGCAGATCGGCCGGCGGCAGCTCGATGTGCTGCTGCTTCGCGGCCGACAGCAGCAGCGCGGTCGCACCGGCGGCCTGCGGCGAGGCCATCGAGGTGCCCTGCAGCATGGAGTAACCGGCCGGCAGGCTGTAGCCCGCCTCCTTGACCGGGCCGCCGGGCAGCCAGGTCTGGGTGCTGTTGATCGCGGCACCCGGGGCCGTCAGGGTCGGCGTGAAGCCGCCGTCCTCACGCGGGCCGCGCGAGGAGAACGGCATCATGTCGTACTTCTTGGTGACGTTCGAGCCGTAGTTGGCGGCCCACGTCTCCTTGGAGATGGACGCGCCGACGGAGATCACGTGGTCGGCGAGGCCGGGGTCACCGATGGTGTTGACACCCGGGCCGTTGTTCCCGGCCGAGATGACCAGCTGGACGCCGTACATGTCGATGAGCCGCTTGTAGAGCAACGCGCGGGCGTTGTTGCCGTCGTTGAGCGGCGGCAGGCCACCGATCGACATGTTGACGACATCGACACCGCGGTTCACGACGAGGTCGGTCATGCCCTCCATGAGCGCGATGTTGGTGCAGCCGCCGGACCAGGTGCAGGCGCGCGAGGAGACGATCTGCGCACCGGGCGCGGCACCGTTCATCTTGCCGCCGAACAGGCCGTTCGCGGAGGTGATGCCCGCGACGTGGGTGCCGTGCTCGCTCTCGATGACGCCGATGTTCACGAAGTCGGACGTGTCGCCGGCCGCGTTGTAGACGACGTTCTTGCGCGTCTCCACGACGAACGGGATGCGCTCGACGACGTCGGTCCGCGGGTCGTCCGTGCCGAAGTAGGAGACCTGGTGGTTCTCCTTGTACGGCTTCAGGGCGGTGTCGTCGGTGAAGTCGCCGTTGTTGTTCAGGTCGACGCGCGTAGTGCCGGTGACCGGGTCGTAGAGCACGGCCCACGTGTCGGTGGTGTCACCGTCGCGGTTCAGGTCGCCCGCCATGTCGCCGCCCTTGGTGGCGGCCTCGGCGAACATCTTGATCCGGTAGTCGCCGTCGGGCGCCTTGTACGTACGGCCCCCGTACGTGAACGTCGGGCCGGACACGGCGTCCGTCATCCGCAGCCAGGTGCCGTCGCCGTCGCTGACCGGGTCCGTGGCGGTCACCCAGTCGACGATCTTGCGGGCGCCCGTGGTGGTCTTCTGCAGCGCCGGGTGACCGAGGTCGACACCCGAGTCGAGGATGCCGATGGTCACCCCGCGGCCGTCGGCCTTCGGGTGCTGCCCGACGAAGTCGACCGCGCCCGTCTCGAAGGACGGGTTGTACGGGTTCTTCGCCGGGGTCTTCTCGCCCGGCGCCGGGTAGCTGCCGGTCGACTTGACCCCGGCCGTGGAACCGGCTGCCCGGTCGGCGGCGGGCGTCGGGTCGTCCAGCTTGATCTCCTGCTTGAGATCGATGCCGTGGACGGACGACAGCTTGGCGGCCGCCTTGATGGCCGCGTCGGCCGACGCGGTGGGCACGGTGGCCCGCACGTAGCCGAGCTTGTCGTACGTACGTCCCAGCACGGACCCCTTGACGGCGTCCAGCTGCTGGGCGACCTGCTCGGTCGCACCGGGAGTGGTGGCGACCATCATGGTGACGTTCTTCTCGCCCTCGGCCTTGGCCTTGGCCAGAAGGTCGGCGTCGGCCGCGCCGAGCTTGTCGCTCGTGGTGCCCTTCGCGGCGGACTTGACGGGAGCGGGGGCAGGGTCGTCGGCGGCGAAGACCGGGGCGGCGCCGGTGGCGGCCAGCGCGGCCACCAGACCGGCGGCGGCCGCGACTCGGGCCGCGCGTCTCGCCCCGGGTATGGAACTGGGGGACTCGGAGGTCATCAGCATCCCTGAAAGTGAAAGAGAGAGTCCGGAATTCGGTACCGGATGACCGCTCACCCTTTCGTAAATGACAGGGGTTGTGGAGAGTTGTAGGGGGCGAGATGTGGACATGGCGGGCTTCCGCCAGTGGGGCTGATGTGCCATCAGGAACGAAACGGGAAATAAGTGGTCCCTGAGACCCGGCTTCAGCGGGGCAGGATCATCACGTACGCGGCCGGTTCGCGATCGGCCGCCGCCATCAGCGCGGTCCGTACCACGACCGCCTGCTGCTCCTTCGCGTCGCGGAGCTTCTTCGGCGAGAGATGGACGACGGTGACGCCGAGCCGCTCCAGATGCTCCCGCTCGGCGGCGTAGGCGGACCACTGCGCGTCGTGCTCCTCCTGGCGCCGGTCGTCACCGAGCCTGCTGTGCAGGGGAGCCCTGGTGTCGAGAACCACGGCGACCGCCTCCTCGGGCCAGTAGGCGTCCACCCCGCCCAGATGCGGGCCGCCGGGCAGCCGCAGGTCCACGTTCCACAGCGGCTCCGGCAGGCCGTACGACCGCACCATGTCGTACAGCCGGTTCTCCGCCAGCGCCCGGCCCTCGGCGAGCAACGCGTCGACGGCGTCCACCACATGGGGGCGGTCCAGCAGTTCGGCCCGGTTCAACTCGCGTACGACGGTGGCGGGTTCGCAGTGCCCGCCGCGGACCGCCTCGGTGAGCAGGCGGCGTACGGCCGAGGTGTCTTCGAGCCCGGCGACCGCGTCCGCGAGCGCCCGCTCCACCGGGGCCACGGGCAGGCCGCGCACCTCCTCGGGGCGGGGCGGTTCGGCGGCCCGCACCAGACGCACGTACCGGACCGAGCGCAGCCGCCGGGTGCGCGGCACCAGCACATCGATCCTGGCCGCCGACGCGGACGGCGGCGCGGCGGCGAACCCGTGCAGGGCGAGCGCGGCAAGCCCGGTGACCATGGCCTCGCCGTATCCGGACTCCGCGCCCGCCTCCCGTCGGCGACCACCGGAGGCCGGTGGCCGTCCGGCGTACAGCAGAGCGGCACGCAGCAGTTCCTCGCCGGTGGGCGGCTCCGGGTGCAGGACAAACACGCCGGGCAGTGGCTGCTGCCACGGCCCACCGGTCCTGCACTGCGCGGCGGCCTCCGCGTCGGACACGCCACGCGCCCTCAACTGTGCTGCGGACAGCACCCGTTGACGGACATCGCCGGCGATGCGGGAGTGACAGGGGGAGAGCGGGGTGTTCTGGGTCATGCTCCGGGGTATCCCCGCACGCGGTCGTGGTGTTAACCCCTGTTACGCACCCGTCGACAATTCAGGACAACACCGTCCTAAAGTACGTACGTTCGACAACCGAAAAGAGCCTACCGGCCCATTTCTGGCCCGCCCCGCCACTTCCAGCCCGTCCGGCGTTTGAGGACGGAACCGCTGCCGGGTTGCCGGGTGACCTCACGAGGCCCCCACCCCGGACGGGCCCGAAAATCAAGCCCGTCCGGCGATTGAGGACAAAACCCGGGGCGCCGGGCCCCAGGCGCACCCGTCAGACCCCGGCCCCCGCAGCCGCCCCCGCGTCACACCCCTGTGCCCGCAACGCCCGGGCCAGATCGTCCCGCGCCTCCAGCACCAGCCTCCGCAGCGCCGGCGCCGCGTCCTCGTGCGCGGTCAGCCACGCGTCCGTCGCCGCGAGCGTCGACGGATCGTCCTGGAGCGCCGGGAATAGACCCTTGACCACGATCACGCCGATCTGGATCGACCGCTCGGCCCACACCCGCTCGATCGCGGCGAAGTACTTGTCCACGTACGGCGCCAGCAACTCCCGCTGCGACGACTGCTCGAAGCCCGTGATCGTCGCCTCCACCAACGCGTTGGACAGCGCGTCCGACTCCACGACCCCCGCCCACGCCTGCGCCTTCACCGCCGCCGACGGCCGCGAGGCCAGGCACCGCACCTGGTGCCGCTTCCCGGACGCCGTGTCGTCGCGGGCCAGTTCGGCATCGAGCACCGACTCGTCGGCCACCCCGTGCGCGGCCAGCGGGGACAGCAACGCCCACCGCAGCTCCTGGTCGACGTCCAGACCGTCGATCCGCGCCGAACCGTCGAGCAGCCCGGACAACAGCTGGAAGTCCGTGTCCGAGTCGGCGACCGACGCGAAGAACCGCGCCCACGCCAGCTGGTGCTCGCTGCCCGGCTCGGCGATCCGCAGCTCCCGCAACGCGGCCTCGGCCAGCGCCCGGCCGCCCTCCTCGCGCCACCCGGGCACCGCGTAGTGCGTGAGCGCGGTCCGCGTCCAGGTGTGCAGCATCTGGAGCACGCCGATGTCGGACTCCCGGCCGGAGAAGGCCAGCACGAGGGAGACGAAGTCGCGGGCCGGCATCAGCCCGTCCCGGGTCAGGTTCCACAGCGCGGACCAGCACAGCGCCCGCGCGAGCGGGTCGGCCATGTCACCGAGGTGCGCCCGCAGCGTGGCCAGGGACACCTCGTCGAAGCGGACCTTGCAGTACGTGAGGTCGTCGTCGTTGACCAGGATCAGCTCGGGCCGCTCGGCCCCCGCCAGCTCCCCGACCACCGTGCGCGGCCCCGCCACGTCCACCTCGGCGCGCGCGTACCGCACCAGGTCGCCGTCGGCGGCCCGCCGGTACAGGCCGACCGCGACCCGGTGCGGCCGCAGCTCCGGGTGGGATTCGGCCGCCTCCTGGAGCACCGTCAGCTCCGTGATCCGGTCCGCCGAGTCGTACGTCACCACCGGGGTCAGCGAGTTGACGCCCGCGGTCTGCAACCACGACCGGGACCAGGCGGTCATGTCACGCCCGGACGTCTCGGCCAGGACCGACAGCAGATCGCCCAGCTGCGTGTTGCCGTAGGCGTGCTTCTTGAAGTAGCGCCGGGCGCCCTCCAGGAACGCGTCCCGCCCCACGTACGCCACCAGCTGCTTCAGCACGGAGGCGCCCTTGGCGTAGGTGATGCCGTCGAAGTTGAGCTTGGCGTCCTCCAGGTCACGGATGTCGGCCGTGACCGGGTGCGTGGACGGCAACTGGTCGGCGCGGTACGCCCAGGACTTGCGGTTGTTGGCGAAGGTGATCCAGCCGTCCTTGAAGCGGGTCGACTCGACCATGGCGAAGACGCCCATGAAGTCGGCGAACGACTCCTTCAGCCACAGGTCGTCCCACCACTGCATGGTGACGAGGTCGCCGAACCACATGTGCGCCATCTCGTGCAGGATGACGTTGGCCCGGCTCTCGTACGACGCCTGCGTCACCTTGCCGCGGAAGATGTACTCCTCACGGAACGTGACACAGCCCGGGTTCTCCATCGCGCCGAGGTTGTACTCGGGCACGAACGCCTGGTCGTACTTCCCGAACGGGTACGGGTAGTCGAAGTTGTCGTGGAAGAAGTCCAGGCCCTGCTTGGTGACGAGGAAGACGTCGTCCGCGTCGAAATGCCGGGCCAGCCCCTTGCGGCACAGCGCGCCGAGCGGGATCTCCAGCTTCGTACCGTCGTCGAACGTGCGGCTGTAGGAGTCGGTGACGTAGTGGTACGGACCGGCCACGATCGCCGTGATGTACGTCGAGATCGGCTTCGTCCCGGCGAACCGCCACACCTCGCCGTCCCGCGACTCCGTCGCCCCGTTGCTCCAGACCGTCCAGCCCTCGGGCGCCGTCACCTCGAAGCGGAAGGGAGCCTTCAGGTCGGGCTGCTCGAAGTTCGCGAAGACCCGCCGCGAGTCGGCCGGCTCGTACTGCGTGTAGAGGTAGACCTCGCCGTCCTCCGGGTCGACGAACCGGTGCATGCCCTCGCCGGTCCGGCTGTACGCGCACTGCGCGTCGACCACCAGGACGTTGTCGCCCTCCGGCAGCTCCTCCAGCGCCACCCGGGTCCCGTCGAAGACGACGGCGGGGTCGAGCGGCTGCCCGTTCAGCGTCACCGCGTTCACGCTCGGCGCCACCAGATCCGCGAAGGTCGACGCCCCCGCCCGCGCGGCACGGAACCGGATCGTCGTCACCGAGCGGAAGGTCCGCGGACCGGAGGAGGACCCGTCGCCGTCGGGCCCGCCGACGGCGGAACGCAGATCGAGACCGACCTCGTAGCTGTCGACGCTCAGCAGCTCGGCCCGCTCACGGGCCTCGTCGCGGGACAGGTTCTCACCGGGCACGGCGCACTCCTTTGTGTCACGTTCGAATAGTTTTGATCCTCCCATGCCGCCACTCGGCCGGGCATGCGGGAATGGCCGGTGCGCCCGGAGGCGTTCTCGCGCACAGGTGCGAACGCCCTTAAGAGGAGACACATGTCTGACAACAGCACGGCGACCGGCAAGACCCCTGCCGATTTCTGGTTCGACCCGCTCTGCCCCTGGGCCTGGATGACCTCCCGCTGGATGCTGGAGGTGGAGAAGGTCCGTGACGTCGAGGTCCGCTGGCACGTGATGAGCCTCGCCGTTCTCAACGAGGACAAGCTCGACGAGCTGCCGGAGGAGTACCGCGACCTCCTGGAGAACAAGGCCTGGGGCCCGGTACGCGTCGTCATCGCCGCCCAGCAGAAGCACGGCGACGAGATCGTCGGCCCGCTCTATACCGCGCTCGGCACCCGCTTCCACAACCAGGGCGAGGGCCCCACCCGCGAGGCGATCGTGGGTGCGCTCGGGGACGTCGGCCTGCCGGCCGAGCTGGCGGACTTCGCGGACTCGGACGTGTACGACGCCGAGCTGCGCGCCTCCCACAAGGAGGGCATCGACAAGGTCGGCCAGGACGTCGGCACCCCGGTCATCGCCGTCCCGGGCCCGGACGGCGAGCAGATCGCCTTCTTCGGCCCGGTCGTCACCCCCGCCCCGAAGGGCGAGGAGGCGGCGAAGCTGTGGGACGGCACCCTGCTGGTGGCGTCGATCCCCGGCTTCTACGAGATCAAGCGGACCCGGACTGCCGGGCCCAATTTCGAGTGACCCCGCGCGGGCGAGGAGCCGAGTAGCCCCGCAGTGGCGGGGAGCAGTACATCAACCGGACGCGGACCCAGGGACCGATCGGGCCATCCCCGCACGGCCATCCCCGCATTTACAGGGAAGTGCTTCCGGTACAACGAGCGCGGGCTCCGCGAGTGACGGATCGCGGGGCCCGCACCCCGCCTCACGCGTACAGCGCGTCCAGCTTCGGCAGCCGCCGCGCCACCCGCTCCGTGTCGTCGAAGTCGAAGTCCCACTCCGGGTCCAGGCCGGGGTAGTCGATCGTGAACGAGTTGTCGGGCAGGTCCTCGCCCGACGCCGCCCGATGCGCGTCCCAGGCGATCCCGAGCGTCCTTTCGCACTCCATCTCCAGGCCCTCGGGCGCAGCGGCCCTGATCACCGGCAGCTCGGCCAGCGTGTCCGGATCGGCGACGACCCGCTCGAACACCTCACGCCCCTGCGCTATCAGCCAGCCCCGGAAGTAGTCGAAACCGTCGTCGGAACAGCCCCCGTTGATCGTGTACGCCGCAGCCCAGAGCGGCGCCCGGTAGGAAGCGGCCATCTGGTCCCAGAGCAACTGCTGCGCCGCGACGATCTCGTCCCGGGGCCGGGCGGCGAGCAGCGCGGAGGCCCGCTCGACGACGGCCTCCGCATCCGCCGGGTTGGTGACCTGTGCGCGGGCGTCGTCGATCAGATTCCAGAAGTCCGTGGTGTCCATGCGGTGCAGCATGCCGGAGGGGTCTGACAGTCGGGTGGGCGTGCTGCAGCCGTCCCGGGCTGTGTGGCGCGCGTCACATCTCGATGGTGAACCGGTCGGCCCGCCCCGGACGACGAAGGGGTGTGAATAGAGAGCCGCTGGACGCGGATACCGAGGCGGACCTCGTGGCGGCGGTCGCCGACGGGGACCGCGTCGCCTTCGAGCTGCTCTACCGTCACTACGCCCCGTGGCTGACCACCAGGCTGCGCCATCGCTGTGCCGACGAATCATTGCTCGACGACATCGTCCAGGAGACGTTCCTGGGCCTCTGGCGCAGCTGTTCCTCGCCCGGCCGGCCGCCGCCGCGGATCGACGACATGGCGGGCTGGCTGTGGCGCGTCGCCTCCCGGCGGCTCGTGGACCAGGCCCGTGCGGGCGGTGCCCGCGCACGGCTGTGGCAGGCGTTGCGACGGGTGCGCCCGCGCGTCGAGCAGTCCGCCGAGGAGCGGGTGCTCGACAGCGCCGGACACGGTGACCTGGCCGACGCGCTGGCCCGGCTGCCCGCCGAGTTGCGGCAGATCATGCAGACCCTGGTCGTCGACGGCCTGACCGTACGCCAGACGGCGAGCCTGCTGGAACTGCCGCCCGGCACGGTGAAAACCCGCGCGATGCGCGTCCGCACGCTGCTGAAGCGGGAACTCGGGGGCCCGCGACCAGGACCCGAACCGGAACCAGAACCAGGACCGGGCCCGATGCCCGGGCGCGCAAGGAGGCGACGATGACGACGTACCGGAGCGGCGACCCGCACCCGCCCGACCCCCTGCTCCACAGCTACGTACGCGGCGAGCCGGCAACCGCCGCCCTGCGCACCGTCGAACCGCATCTCGACAGCTGCCGGCTCTGCCGCGCGAGGCTCGCCGACCACCTCGGCCCGGACGCCGTGGACCGTGGCTGGGAGCTGCTCGACGCGGCGATCGACGCGCCCGTGCCGGGCCCGGGGGAGCGGCTGCTGCTGCGGACCGGGGTGCCGGACCACCTGGCCAGGCTGCTGGCCGCGACCCCGGCGCTGCGCGCGTCCTGGGTCGGCGGGGCCGCCCTGACGCTGCTGCTGGCCGCCCTGGCCGCACGGCTCGCGGAACCGTCCGGCACCCCTCTGGTCTTCCTCGGCCTCGCCCCGCTGCTGCCCGTGGCCGGTGCGGCCGTCTCGTACGGCAGGCGCTGGGATCCCGCGCACGACATGGGCCTGGTGACCCCCGTGCGGGCCTTCCGGCTCGTCCTGCTGCGCACCGCGGTCGTGCTCGCCACCTGCGTCGCACTCACCGCTGCCGCGAGCACGGTGCTGCCCGGACCCGCGCTCGCCACCCTCGGCTGGCTGCTGCCGGGATGCGCGCTCACCGCGGTGAGCCTCGCCCTCGCCGCCCGGATGGAATCCACCACAGCGGCGGCAGTGGCCGGGGCCGGCTGGCTGGCCCTCCTGGCCGTCACCCGCGAATCGCACGCCGTCTTCACCGCCCAGGGACAGCTCGCCTCGGCCGCGGTACTCGCCGCGGCCTCAGCGGTCGTCCTGCTCTCCCGTACCGCGTTCGACCGACCCGCCCACAGGTGGAGGACTGCCCAATGATGACCGAAAACACCGTCGAAGTGCGGGAGTTGGGTGTGCGGTACCGCCGCTCCGTGGCGCTCGAATCGGTGACCCTGTCGCTGCGGGCCGGAGTCACCGGCCTGCTCGGGCCCAACGGCGCCGGCAAGACCACCCTGCTGCGCGCCCTGGCCACCGCACTCGTCCCCGACACCGGGGAGATCAGCGTGCTCGGCCGCGACCCCCGCGACCCCCGGGAGCGGACCGAGATCCGGCGGCGGATCGGCTTCCTGCCGCAGGACCCCGGCTTCCATCCGCACTTCACCGCCTTCGAGTTCGTGGACTACGTCGCGATCCTCAAGGAGATGACCCACCGGGCACGCAGGCACGACGAGGTCCGCCGGGTGCTCGACGCCGTGGGGATGAGCGAGCACCGAGGCCGGAGAATGAAAGCCCTCTCGGGCGGAATGCGACAGCGGGTGGCACTGGCCGCCGCGCTCGCGGGCGCGCCCGAAATCCTCGTCCTCGACGAGCCGACCGTCGGACTCGACCCCGAACAACGCTTGAGATTCCGTGAGTTGATCGCTGAAGTCGGTGAGGGGCGTACGGTCCTGCTCTCCACCCACCAGACGGAGGACGTCTCCGCGCTCTGCCATCGCGTCGTCGTGCTCGACCACGGGGCCGTGAAGTTCGACGGCGAACCGGCGGGGCTGAGCGCCGTCGCCGAAGGGCGGGTGTGGACCAGCGCCGAACGCGACCCGCGCGCACTCGCCGGCTGGCGCACCGGTACGGGAACGTTCCGCAGCATCGGCAGCCCGCCGTCGGGCGCCCGGACGGTGGCCCCGACGCTGGAGGACGGCTATCTGCTGCTCCTCGACGCCACGGCCCGAACGCTGGGACAGGAGGCCTCGGCATGACTGCTACGACGACCGAGGCCCTCGCACGACCCGGCGGCCGTACGGAATCCGGGGCGCGATCCGCCACGTGTTCACTGGCCCGGACGGAAGCGGTGCGGCTGCTGCGGCACCCCGCCGTACTCGTCGCGTTCGCGCTGTACGCGGCGCAGTGGGCCTACAGCGCGTACTCGGGGAACGAGAGCTACCCGGTGCTGCAGGACGAGGACCGCTACACCCAATTGCCGCTCCTGCTCATTGCGGCGGGAGCGCTCCTCGCGGCCAACCTCGCCGCACTTCGCCCCCACCGCCACGGCACCGACGCGATGTTCGACCTCCTGGTGCTTGCGCCCTGGTGGCGCACCTGCGCCCAGCTGCTCTCCCTGCTGCCGCTCGCCGCCCTGTCGGCGGCCGTCGCCGGGGCCCGTATCGGTTACGCGGCCGCTCAGGACGCGGCAGTCGGCCGTCCCTCCGGGGCCGAACTCGCCACCGGGCCGCTCGTCGTCCTGCTGGCCGGCGCGATCGGCGTCCTCGCGGCCCGCCTCGTGCGGTCCGTGGCGGCCGGGCCGCTCATGGTGGCCGGGCTCGGCGTCGCGACGGTGGTGGGCGCCCTCCAAGCGCAGTCGGACTGGCGCTGGTGGGGTCTCGTCGCCGTGGAGGACGAGAACCAGGCACCGCTGCCCAGCGCCCTCATGTACCGTCCGGCAGGCTGGCATCTGCTCTATCTCGCCGCACTGCTGGCCCTGGTGGCGGCGGTGGCCCTGCTGCGCTCCGGCCGCCACGTCACCACCGGCTTCGGGGCGGTGACCGGCCTCGCGCTGGCCCTCGCGGTCGTCGCGGGATGCGTGCAGCTGCGCGGTGTGCCGGACGAGGTGTCCCGGGCCCGCGCGGCGGCCGAACAGGCCCCGTCCGCGCAGCAGGTGTGCGGCACGCGCGGGTCCGTCGACTACTGCGCGTTCCCCGAGTTCGCGGTCCGCTCCCGGCAGTGGGCGCGGGTCGCCGAAGGGGTGCTGCGGTGGGTGCCGCAGGAAGCGCGGGAGAAGCGGTACGTCGTACGTCAGCACATCGTTCCGGCCACGCCCGCCCCGCTGCCCCTGGAGAGCTGGGCGGCCGACGACCGTGCGGCCGGGCTCCCTGCCGGCCGGCACCGACTGGGGCACGCACAGCGACGTGGCGGGCGACCGGATGCTCGCCTTCGCCGGAAGCCTCGCCCACCGGTCGGTGACCCAGGGGTCCTCACCCGGCCCCGAACACGGCGTGGTCTGCCGGTCCCGGGGAGTGCTCACGCTCTGGCTCGCCGTCCGGTCGACCGCCGATACCCGGGACGCCTACGACTCCCTGACCAAGCGGTCCTTCGGCGGCATCACGCTCAACGGCTTCGACGCGGCCACCGGACTCGGCTTCAACCGGCGCGAACAGGACCTCGTGGACGCGCTGTTGAAACGGAACGCCACCGAAACCGGTGCCAGGGTGAAGCGGTCCTGGGCCGAGCTCACCGCACCTGACACCACCACCGACCGGGCAGCCGCCCTCCTCGGTGTCCCCGCACCCCCGCCCGCGACCCGGGACGACGAGGGGGTGTGCGCCGCATGAGCCTCGCCTCCTCCGGCGCGGTGCTCCGCGCCCTCCTGCGGCCCGACCTGCGCGCGGCCCGCACCCGCCCGCTGCTGGCAGCCGGAACGGCTGGACTGGCCGTCACGGCAGGCCCCGCCGTGTTCTCCACCCACGTCGAACCGGCCCCGGCAGCGCTGCTGTTGCGGATCGCCACCGTGCTCGGCGCCCTCGGGCTCGCCTTCCTCCTGGACGACCCCGCCGCTCGTACGACCGAGGTGCTGCCGGTGACAAAGGCACTGCGCAAGGGCCTGCGGATGACCCTCGGGCTGATGGCCTTCGGTCTGTTCTGGGGTGCCTCGGCAGGCCTCTCCCGCCTCGGTGTGGACGCCGGGGCGCGGGAGTCGTTCCCGGTCGGCGCCCTCGCGACGGAGGGCGCCGCGCTTGCCGCGCTCACGCTGACCCTGGCCCTGCTGGGGCTGCGGTACTCGGCCTCCGGATCGGGCAGCCCGCCGGCGGCCTCGGCACTGATCCTGCTGCTCGCGACGGCGCTCCTGCTGCCGGACCCGTCCACCCTGTTCCCCGCACCTGGCGCTGCGAACGGGGACGCCGCCACTCTCCGTTGGGGCATCCTGCTCGTCCTCGCGCTGTGCTTCAGTGGGTGGGAGCTGCGCGAGCGGCGAACCGTACACCGAGGGAAAGGAGTCCGGCGGACATGGCGGACATGACGGACATGGCGGACGTGAACGTACGACCGGCACAGCGGTCCGAGGCCGCGGCGCTGACCGAGCTGGCCCTGGCATCGAAGGGCCACTGGGGCTACGACGAGGCGTTCCTCGCCGCCTGTCGCGACGAACTCAGCCTGCACCCGGCCGACATCGACCCCCGCCGCACCGCGGTCGCCGAGGAGGACGGCCGCGTCCTGGGCTTCACCACCCTGGACGGCGACCCGCCCGAGGGCGCCCTCGGCATGATGTTCGTCGCCCCGGACGCGCTGGGCCGGGGCATCGGCCGGCTGCTGTTCGAGCACACCACGACAGAGGCCCGCCGCCTCGGCTTCGTACGCCTCACCATCGACGCCGACCCGAACGCGGAACCGTTCTACCTCGCGATGGGCGCGGTACGGATCGGAGTGACCCCGTCGGGATCGATCCCCGGCCGTGAACTGCCGCTGCTGGAGTACGCGTTCACGCCCCACTGACCTCCTGCCGGGGGCCGGTACGGGCGTACCGGGCCCCGGCCCACCGGCGTCAGCCCGGAACGATGACGAGCTTGCCGCGTACGTGGCCGCCTTCGCTCTCCCGGTGGGCGTCGGCCGCCTCGGACAGCGTGTACGTGCGAGCCACCGACAGGGTGAGTTCGCCGTTCTCGGCCAGCGCGGACGCCCGCTCAAGACGCTCACGGAGCGCACCGGCGCCGGCGAACACAAAGCGCACGCCGTGTTCCTCCGCCCGGTGGTCGGCGATGGTGACCACGCGCTCCGGCCCGCCGGTCACTTCGACGAGGGCCGGCAACGAGCCCTTTCCCGCGGTGTCGAATGCCGCGTCCGCGCCGTGCGGCGCGATGGCGCGGATCCGCTCGGCGAGCCCCTCCCCGTAGAGCACCGGCTCGGCGCCGAGCGAGCGCAGATAGGCGTGGTTGCGCGCGCTCGCGGTACCGATCACGGTCGCGCCGAGATGCCTGGCGATCTGCACGGCCACGGACCCGACACCGCCGGCGGCACCGTCCACGACCAGCGTCTCCCCGGCCTTCACACCGAGGTCGTCGAGCGCCTGGTAGGCCGTGTTGACCGCCACCGGCAGCCCGGCCGCGATCTCCCAGGACACGCTTGCGGGCTTTCGCGCGAGCTGCGCCGCGGGCGCCACCACGAACTCGGCGTAGCCGCCCGCACCGATCGAACCGAAGACCTCGTCACCCGCCACGAAGTCGCTCACGCCTTCGCCGACGTCCCGCACGACACCGGCGACGTCGCCCCCGGGCACCGCGGGAAACTCCACCGGCATCGTCGCCGCGACGGCCCCGCTGCGCAGCTTCCAGTCCAGCGGATTCACCCCTGCGGCCCGGACCTCGACCAGCACCGTTCCCGGACCCGGGCGCGGCACCTCGCGTTCCACGACCCGCAGAACCTCGGGTCCGCCGTACTCCGTGAACTGCACTGCGCGGTACGTCTTCACCATGTTCTCCTTCGGCCATGTGAGGTGTACGGCGACCGACCGGGACCGCTGAAGTCCCGTCGAGGCACGAGTCCAAACTATCGAGCACCGGCACCGTCCGAAGCCCCGAGACGCGCCGCGCCGTACACCGCTCCCCGGGCCCGCCGCCCCGCCACGGCCAGGGCCAGGGTTACCGCGAGGGAGGATGCCGCCATCACGGTCATGGCCGTCCCCGGCGAGGTCCGCTGGGCGACGGCACCCGCGAGCGCGGCCGCGACGCCCTGCATGGTGAGCATGCCGGACGAGTGCAGCCCGAGCGCCTGACCGGTGATCTCCTCCGGGGTCAGGGCCATCAGCCGCTCCTGGAGCAGCAGACTCGCCGAGAACCCGACCGAGGCAAGCGCGGCCAGAGCGAACGCCACGGGCAGCGCCGGACGCGCGGCGAAGAACAGATACGGGGCGGCCAGAAGCAGCAGCATCGGCGTGGCCAGTCGCTCCCGCCAACGCTGCGCGACGAACCGGCCCGCCACCGTGTCGCCGACGAGCATCCCCAGTGCGGCGAAGGCGAAGAGGAGCCCCGCGTGCTCGGGGGCGTACGGGACGAACAGCGACTCGCAGCCGACGATCAGCCCGTTCGGCACCCAGAGCGCGAGATAGGCCCGGCGACGGGGGCCCGAGGACCACAGCACGGCATTGGTCCGCCAGGTCTCGGCGGCCGACGGCCGCCCGGCGGCGCGCGGCGGACGGCGTGCCAGCCCGAACCGGGCCACGGCCGCACCCATCAGATACAGGGCGGCGGCGACCAGCAGCGTGCCGCGCGCGGACAGCGTCGTCACCAGCAGGCCGCCGAGCGCGAACCCGCCGATCTGCATCAGGCCGACGCACATGTTGAGTACGGAACGCCCCAGCAGATAGCCGTCCTTGGGCAGGACCTCATTGAGCAGGCCGTACCGCACACCGCCGCCCACCGCGGCGACCGCACCTTCGATCAGGATGATCGCGAAGACGACCGGCAGCGGAAGCCCGGGGACGGCGAGGACGGCGGTGGCCAGCCCGAAGGCGAGCGCCATGCCGGTCATCGCGGCCCGTGGCGGCAGCCGGTCCGCCGCCGACATCAGCACGGTCGCCCCGATCACCTGTGCGAGCGAGGAGCCGAACATGGACAGGGCGGCGAGCAGCGGCGAGTCGGTCGCGGCATAGACGAGGGTGCCGAGGGCCAGCCCGCTCATCGTCGACCCGGCGACCTGTACGGCACTGGTCGCGAAGAGCGGTCCGAACTGCGGCGCTCGGAAGAGTTCCCGGTAGGTGCGCATGCGGGGAGTCTCAGAGGCCGCCCACGGCGACCGTTACTGTTTCGCGGGGAGGCGAAACGTCATGAGCATGTGGCAGATCAACACGGACACGCTCGCGGGGAGCCGGTTCGTCGTCTCGCCGCTCGCCGAGACCATCTCCGCCCTGAACGCCCTGGAGAGGGCACGGGCCGAGCACCCCGGCGAACGGGCTTGGCTCGACGCCCATCTGCCCGCCTACCGGGCCCGGCAGGCCGCCGACCCGGTCGCCGCCCGCCTCGTACCGGCGGCGCTCGGCGGCAGCTGGAGCGCGGACTTCATCACGCCCACACCGATGGGCGAGGGTGCGCCGTCCTTCGAAGAGGAGCTGGCCCCGGTCCGGGCGACCACGTCCGAGCGCGCCCGAGCGGATCTGATGGTGTCCCTCGGCGGCGCTCCGCTGCCGGCCCTCCTGGACCGCGACGACCTGGCGCAACGTGCCGCCGACGTCCTGCACTGGGTCTGGCAGCGGACCGTGCTGCCGGACTGGCCGCGCCGCCGCCGGATCATCGAGGCGGACATCGTCGCGCGCACCGGACAGCTGAGCCAGGGCGGCTGGGCGGCCGCCCTGAGCGGTCTGCGTCCGGGCATGCGGTGGCTCGGCGGGAGCCGGCTCCAGATCAGCGCGCACGACTACCCGCCGAAGCAACTGTCCGGCGTGCGCCTGTTCTTCGTCCCGGTCACCCAACGCACCTGCTGGGTGTCCTGGGACGACGACGCCGAGCGGTACGCGGTCGTCTACCCGTGCTCGGGCGCCCTGGCCGACGCGGGGCGGGCGCGGGTGCCCGACAGCCTGGGCCGCCTGCTCGGCCCCGCGCGGGCGGCGGTCCTCGTCCTCCTCGCCGGCCCGAAGAGCACCAGCCAGCTGGTGGCCCTGACCGGCCAGGGGCTGGGCTCGGTCGGCCGCCACCTCAAGGTCCTGCTGGACGCGGGCCTGGCGGGCCGCCGAAGGGCCGGGCGGTCGGTGCTGTACTTCCGCACGGACGTGGGCGACGCACTGGTGGAGGCCCAGCGCCACGACTGAGGGGGGAACTATCGGGTCGGCGGGGACAACACCCTGTACATCGAGACCAAGGGCCTGAGTAGTTGCCGCAAGGCGATCATCTGGGCCGTCATGTCCCATATCGCGGATTCCCTCGACACGGAATCGCGGTGACCGTGCCCACGGGCAAGGCCCGTACGGGGCGCGCAGACCAGTCGATCACGGCCGTTCCCGCGCGTACGGCGTAGGCGTACGGCTCGCCGGCCCTGAGCCGTATGACGGCCTCCCACTGGCCGTGGTCGAGCCAGCGGTAGGTGCGCGCGCGGTCCTCCGCGTCGAACCCGGAGAGCAGGGTCCGTACGGAGACCCGCATCCAGATGAGCGCCTGCGTGGGGGTCGTGGCGTGCTCGGCCCGCACGAGTAGCCCGCCCACGGTGACCTCGCACCGCCAAGCGGTCTTGAGGAGCGGCCTCACGGCAACTCCGCCCGAGTGATGACGAGGTGGGCCCAGACGGTCTTGCCGGGGTCGCGCGGCCGTACGCCCCACTTCGCGGCGACCGCGTCCACGATGACCAGGCCCCGGCCGGAGAGGTCGTCGAGCGTGGGGGTACGGAGCTCGGGCATCCGCCACTGGTACGAGTCGGACACCTCCAGGACGAGCGTGCGGTTGCGACGGCGTAATCCCAGTTCGAAGTGGTCGCCGGTCCCTTTGGCGTGGTTGACGACGTTGGTGCTCAACTCGCTGGCGAGTAGGGCGGTTTCGTCGATGAGCTCGCCGAGTCTCCACTCGGTCAGGACGCTCTCGACATGGCGTCGAGCGGCGGGGACGGAGTCCCTGCGGGCCCGGAATCTCTTGATGTGCGTGCGCCCGGACATGGGTCCCCCAAGGTCGGTGGGCAGACGGGATCGACGTTCACTCAGTGCGCCCAGTGGGGCACACGTTGTGACGTTCTCCACGCTAGAGCGAGACTCGGCTTCTTTGCAACCGAACGCAATCGAGAATTTGCATATTGCTCACGGTCTTAAGCGCCTGGCGTGTAGCGTCCGTTGACGTGCAAACTGGTCACACGCGGTAAGAGGAGGGGACATGCCTGCAGGTGGACGTCCTACTGTGCGCAGCAGGCGGCTTGGCGCGGCGCTCAGGAGGTATCGCGAGGCGGCGAAGCTCGACCAGCACCATGCTGCCGACCACATCGTGGGGTCGAAGGCCAAGATCAGTCGGATCGAGGCCGGCCAGGTCTCGGCACGCCCCGGTGATGTTCGGCTGCTCCTGGAGCTGTACGGCGTGGAGGATCGCGCCGTTTACGAGCAGCTGGAGCAGTTGGCGCGGGCTTCCAACAAGCGTGGATGGTGGCTCAACTATGAATGGGCCACCAAGCCGGAGTACGCCGACTTCATCACGCTCGAATCCGACGCGACGTACATCCGCACTTGGCAACCATTGTTCCTGCCTGGACTCCTACAGACGGACGACTATCTCAGAGCGCTGCTCGGTGCGGGCCTGAAGGTTCATACGTCCGAGGCGATCGACGAAATGGTGGCCATCCGTCAGGCGCGCAGGAAGGTGATCGAGGAGCAGGGCGCCCGATTCGCGGCAGTCATATGGGAGCCCGCGCTCACGGCGCCGATGCCCTCCGGGAAAGCGCATCGCGACCAGCTCCTGCACATCCTGAACGTGGCTCAGCGGCAGAACGTCAGTGTTCAGGTGCTCCCGGCCACGGAATGGGAGGCCGCACACATGGCCTCGCACTTCGTCATGTTCAACTTCGGTCCCGAACCCGCCCCGGAAGCGGTCGCTTTCGACAGCACGACGAGCACCGTCATCATCGAGGATCTTGAAGAGATGGCTACGCATGCGCAGATCTTCGAAGCTCTCAGATCGGCGGCGCTGACGCCCGCGCAGTCGCTCACGTTCCTGCGTGAGCACATTGCAAGCATCCCTGAGAGCGAGAAAGAGCAGTAATGAGGAACCAGCAGATCGTCACCGAGTTCAAGAAGTCCAGCGCCTCGCAGGGAGGGCAGCAGGACTGCGTGGAGGTGGCCCACACCGCCGACGGCGGCCGGGCTGTCCGGGACAGCAAGAACCGTGACGGCGGGCTTCAGTTCTACGCCCCCGAGGGGTGGGCCGCGTTCATCGACGGGGTGAAGGCCGGGGTCTTCACGGGCTGAGCCAGTCCGCGACCTCGACCACGTCGCCGACGGTCACCACGCCCTCGCAGACCACCGCGTTCTTCGCGCCGAAGCTCACCTTGTTCTTGTACTCCGGCTCGCGCCGGTACGTCGCAAGGGTCCGGACCGGTTCCGGGCCCGCGCGGCGGCCGGTGAGCTGGTCGACGAGCGGAACGTTGCACCGCATCGCCCGTACCGAGTAGGCGAGTTCCACAGTGCCGATGGTCATCCGGCGTACCCGGTCCTCGAAGTGAGGCTCGTCGTTGCCGGTCAGGACGATGTTGGCGCGGAAGCGGTCCATCGGGACGGCCTCGGCGTCGCCCCGGGCGGCGATACGGGCGTTGAGGCCGTCCAGGGAGGCCGTCGAGGCGACCAGCACCGCGTGGGCGTCCGCGAAGTTGACCTTGCCGGGGGTGTCGCCCCAGCCGTCCCGGTCGAAGCCGGGGGCCACCCGTACCAGGCGGGACTTCGCTCCGAGCGCGTCGGAGAACCATTCCGCGACCTCGTCCCCCTGGTCGGCCGCCGTTCCGAGAGGGCGGTCGAACATGCTGACCTCGCGGCGCGGGCCGTCCCGGTCGACCTTCAGGCGGAGTGGCTCGACGCCCTCGGCGGACAGGGCCAACGCCGCCCCGGAGTCCAGGACTTCCACCCTGATCGCGGCCATCGACGGGTGCGTGCGCTGGCTGCGGAAGGCGCCGTCCGCCGCGTCCACCACCATGAATGTCCGGTCGTGTTCGAGGCCGGTCCCGAGGACCTGCGCGGAATCGACCGTGGTACCCGCGCAGCCCTTGACGGGGTAGTAGGTGAGTTCTCGAACGGTGATCGTCACGATGTCCCCTCCGGGGCAGCCGCTTCGAGGTCGTCGATGCTGCCGGACATGATGGTGCGGATGTGTCGGGTGAGATGCTCGGTGGGCCAGTCCCACCAGGCGACGGCCAGGAGCCGGGCGATGGTCTCGTCGTCGTACCGGGTACGGATCAGCTGGGCCGGATTGCCGCCGACGATGCCGTAGTCGGGTACGTCACCGACGACGACCGCGCCGGCGCCGATGATCGCACCGTGCCCGATCCGTACGCCCGGCATCACCATGGAGTCGTAGCCGAACCAGACGTCGTTACCGACGACCGTGTCACCCCGGCCCGGCAGCCCGGTCAGCAGGTCGAAGTGCTCGGCCCAGGAGCCGCCCATGGTGGGGAACGGGAAGGTGGACGGGCCGTCCATCCGGTGGTTGGCGCCGTTCATGATGAACCGCGTCCCGGTCCCCAGCGCGCAGAACTTCCCGATGACGAGCTTCTCGGGTCCGTAGTGGTACAGCACGTTGCGGGTCTCGAACGCGGTCGCGTCGGCGGGGTCGTCGTAGTACGAGTAGTCGCCGATTTCGATCAGTTCGGACTTCACCAGCGGCTTGAGCTGGACGACCCGGGGCTGGCCGGGCATCGGGTGGAGGACGGTGGGGTCGGCGGGGACGAGGCTCATGGGGCCCATCATCGCATTCACCTCGCATGGGGTAAGTTCCTTTTGGGAACTTACAAGGTGTTGAAAGGGGCATGCTGTGACGATGGCGCGATGGACCGAGGTCGACGACTACTTCAACGGCCTGCTGGTGGGCTCGGACGAAGCCCTGGACGCGGCCGTCGAGGCCAGTGACAAGGCTGGACTCCCGGCGATCCAGGTCGCCGCCAACCAGGGCAAGCTGCTGCATCTGCTGGCCAGGCTCCAGGGGGCGAGCACCGTGCTGGAGATCGGCACGCTGGGTGGCTACAGCACCATTTGGCTGGCCCGCGCGTTGCCCGAGGGCGGCAGGCTCGTGACGCTCGAATCCGATCCGGAGTGCGCCGAGGTGGCGCGTGGGAACATCGAGCGCGCCGGCCTGGCGGAGGTCGTCGAGATCCGGGTCGGCCGGGCCCTCGATGCGCTGCCGGAGCTCGCGGCGGAGGGATACGGGCCGTTCGACGTCGTGTTCATCGATGCCGACAAGCCGAGCAACCCCGACTACCTGGCCTGGTCCCTGAAGCTGACCCGGCCCGGCAGCCTGATCGTCGCCGACAACGTCGTACGCGACGGAGAGGTGGCCGACGGCACCAGTGGCGACCCGAAGGTGCAGGGCGTACGCCGGTTCACCGAACTCGTCGCGGCCGAGCCGACGTTGACCGCGACCGCTCTGCAGACCGTCGGTGCCAAGGGGTACGACGGGCTGCTGATGGCGCTCGTCACCGACGGCCGGTAGTCGAGGGGCGGACGGAACGGTCCTTTGGCTCAAGGTCGTGAGGCCACGGGCTGATCGGCGGCGTCAAGATGTCGATGCTGAGGGTGGCCTTGTAGGTACGACGGTCGATTTTGAGTCTTATGTATGTGTAACGAGAGAGTAAGCGCTTGACTGCGCGGGGGCTGACCCGGAGGCGTCGGGCGAGCATGAGGTGGTCCAGAACAGCGCGGCCGATCGCTCCGGCACCACGCAGCAGGTCGGGTATCGGGTCGAGGGCGGTGGTGAGCTTGCGCCGGACGGCCGGACAGCCGCACTCCTCAACTTCACGGTCCTGGGCTAAAGATGCTGGCCAGGAGCTGTTTATCTGCGCAGGGTGCGGGATTGGAAACCCGGTGTGAGGTTGACTCAACAACTTTCAAGCAACGTGAATGTTGTGCCCTGTCGACCGATGAATTGCAGCCCGTTCGGCCCGGTTGAGATCCAAGTCACATGACATATAAACTAAATGAAGAAGGGGGGAAGAAGTTTGAATGTCAACGAGAGTGGGGGTTGATATGCCCCATACATGTGCTCAGCACCAAGGAATCAGGCGAGCGAGAGGGCTTACCGCAGCCGCTGTGGTAGCGGTCAGCACGCTCCTTGGTGGTGTCGGCACAGCGCTGGCGGAGCCCGGTGTCGTAACAGTAGGCGCTTCTCAGCTTGTGCCAAACCAAGGCGGTGGTGGTGGCTACGGCTGGGAGGATGGCTACACGAGCGGCTCCAGGTGTGAGAATCTTTCTTCTACTCATGGGGCTGCCCTCCCGCCTGCTCTTACCGAGAACCTGGCAAAGGCACAGTCCAGTAAGGACCCGACTGCGATAAGGCTGGCGCAAGAAGCGGCGGCGACTTACAAGGACAACTTCGATCGGGGATACAAGGCGGGCGCGGGTACGTCCGATTGCGGCCACCGCAATCAGTTGACAGGCCCTGAGCCTCAGAAGTCGCAGCAAACTGGCCCGACCACGGTCAGCCCGTCGACCACGTCGTCTGCGCCGTTGTCGACCACGCTGACCACGCCGACCACGTCGATCACGCCGACCACGCCGTCCGGCCCGTCGACCACGTCGACCACGTCGACCACGCCGACCACGCCGTCCGGCCCGTCGACCACGCCGACCACGCCGACCACGCCGTCCGGCCCGTCGACCACGCTGACCACGCCGACCACGCCGTCCGGCCCGTCGACCACGCTGACCACGCCGACCACGCCGTCCGGCCCGTCCGTGACCGGCCTGCCCCTAGGCCCCGGTTGTGAGCCCGGATCCCTTGCCTGCCAGCATTACTGTGGCCAGTTCTCGTGCGGTGCCGTGACGCTGCCAACCGACCAATCCAATGCGCTCGCACCCACCACCAGTTCGAGTGCCGAGACGGTGCAGCCGACTGACCAGTCCGCGAGTGCCGAGACGGTGCAGCCGACCGATCAGTCCGCGAGTGCCGAGACGGTGCAGCCGACCGATCAGTCCGCGAGTGCCGAGACGGTGCAGCCGACTGACCAGTCCGCGAGTGCCGAGACGGTGCAGCCGACTGACCAGTCCGCGAGTGCCGAGATGGCGCCAACCGGCTGATTGGCTCGGCGGGGTTTGACCAGTTCGGTCTTTGGGTCAGGCGGGTGGCCAGAGCGCAGGACGCATTGCACCGGGCGGCTTCCGCCTCGCCGCCCCCCTGGCCGCCGAACACATCGCGGCCTCCACCCGCACCGTCGGTGACGCCTCGACGACGCGCCCACAAGGGCACCCCCGGCACGCAACATGACGGAAGGACCCTCACCTGTCACGTCCAGGTGAGGGTCCTCCTTCATCCGCCTGCCCGGTGAAGGTTGAGAAGACGATCACGAGGCAGGACGTTCACGTGCCTCCCGGTCAGGGCGCGAGCAGCAGCACGTCGGCGCGCTCCTTGGCGGCCGCGTAACGCTTCGCGACGTCCTGCCAGTTGACGACGCGCCACATGGCCTCGATGAAGTCGACCTTCTGGTTCTTGTACTGGAGGTAGAAGGCGTGCTCCCAGGCGTCGAAGACCAGGATCGGAACGGAGCCCTGGCCGACATTGCCCTGGTGGTCGTAGACCTGCTCGACGATCAGCTTTCCGCTGACCGGCTCGTACGCGAGGACGCCCCAGCCGGAGCCCTGCGTGGTGGCGGCGGCCTTCGTCAGCTGGGACTTGAAGCCGGCGAACGAGCCGAACGACTCCGTGATCGCGTCCGCGAGGTCACCGACACCGTCCGCCGCGAGGGGCTCGCCGCCGCCGTCGCCGGTCATGTTGTGCCAGTAGATCGAGTGCAGGATGTGGCCGGAGAGGTGGAACGCGAGGTTCTTCTGGAGCCCGTTGACCGCTCCCCAGGCATCCTTGTCGCGCGCCTCCTCCAGCTGCTCAAGGGTGTCGTTCGCGCCCTTCACATAGGCGGCGTGGTGCTTGTCGTGGTGGAGCTCGATGATCTGCGGATTGATGACCGGTTCGAGCGCCGCGTAGTCGTACGGGAGTTCCGGGAGCGTGTACGTGGCCATGTGGTCGAACCCTCCAGCTGCTGTCCTGTTGTTATTGCAACCTATATGCAAGAGCAGGCTAACAGCAGGAGGGGCCCGAAAGTGATCAGCCCTTCGGACTAGGACTCGTCTCTCCCGTCGGCCGATGACGGGGCGACGCGGCGCCGCTGCCACGGCAGCGTCGCATCGAGAGCATCGGCGAGTTCGGGGACCGTGGGCCTGGCGGTCGGGTCGGGCCGGAGACAGCCGTCGATGGCCGCGGCGACATCACGGGAGAGGCGTCGGCGGGACCTGATCGGCGGAGCCGGTTCCTCAAGCTGCGGATACCAGTCGTCCTGGCCGCCCGTGCCGTCGCCGTCGTCGGTCTCGTCCACGGTCTCGCCGCTGTCGAACGGCGCGTCGCCGGTGGCGACTTCGTACAACGTGATGCCGATGCCCCACACATCGGCCGCGGCCGACAGCGGCCCGCCGCGCGCCTGCTCGGGAGCCAGGTAACAGAAGGTGCCGACGCCCGGCGGGGCGATCCCGGGCGCTCGTGCGGCGCTGAGGTCGAGCACCTTGGGGTGCCCGCAGTCGACCACGACGTTGGACGGCTTGAGGTCCAGGTGCAGCAGACCGTGACCATGGAGGTAGTGGATCGCGGAACACAGCTGCACGCCGAGGAGGGCCACGTCGTCGGCGGCCGGCCGCCTGGACAACCGGCCGATGAGATGCGACAGCGTTTCGCCCGTCAGTGTCTCCAGCACGACGAGCGGCTGGGGCGATTCGAAGGTCTCGTATGCGCGGACCAGGTGCGGATGCGTGAATGTCCGGAGCCAACGGCCCTCTCGCAGCAGCCGGTCGCCCAGCCGCTGCTCGTGGCGGCAGTCGGGGCGCAGGACCTTCATGACACATCGGCAGTCCCGCTCCTCGCTCCACGCGTCGTAGAGGTCGAGCCAGCCGGTCCGGGCCAGGTGCGCCAGGATCTCGTACCCCGGCGCGGGTTTCGTTCCGGGGCCGAGAGGCGGGGCCGGCCGGGCTGTGGCGCGGCTCATGGGAGAACCTTCCGTGGGGATGGGGAGCTGACGAGGGCGGGGCCGGTCACTTCGTTCAGCCGGTGCAGCCGGGCGTAGGTTCCGCCGCGCAGGAGCAGGTCTTCGTGCGTTCCGTACTCGACGACCCGGCCGCGGTCCAGCACCACGGTGGAGGTGGCGTCGCGGACGGTGAACAGGTTGTGGGAGATGACGATGGTGGTCCGCCCGGCCATGAGCCGGCGCAGCGGTTCCATGATCCGGCGGCCCGACCGGGCGTCCAGGCCGGTGGTCGGTTCGTCCAGGAGCAGTACGGGCGCGTTCCTGACCATCGCGCGAGCGATCGCGAGGCGCTGGGCCTGCCCGCCGGACAGGGTTCGGCCACGCTGGCCCACCAGCGTGTCGTAGCCCTCGGGCAGCAGTTGGATGAAGTCATGGGCGTCGGCGGCGCGGGCCGCCGCGACGATGTCCGCCTCCGTCGCGCCCGGCCGGCCGTAGGCGATGTTCTCCCGTACCGTGCCGTGGAAGACCAGCGTCTCCTGGAGGACCACCGCGACGTTCTCGCGCAGCTCGGACAGCTTGAGGTCCCTCAGATCGGTGCCGTCGAGGAGGATTGAGCCCCGGTCCGGGTCGTAGAAGCGCAGTTGAAGCTTCCCGACCGTGGATTTGCCGGCACCGCTCGCGCCGACCAGCGCCAGCGTCGTACCGGGTGTCACGTGGAACGACACGTCAAGGAGCGCCCACCGGGGCGTACCCGGATAGCGGAAGCAGACGCCGTGGAACTCGATGTCGCCCCGGGCGCGCCCGATCCGTCGGGCGTGGGCGGCTTCGACGACCTGGGGGCGCTGGTCGAGCAACTCGATGATCCGCTCGGCGGAGGCGGACGCCGCGTAGAACGTGTTGGCGAGATGGGACAGGTCGCGGATCGGACTGTAGAGATTGCCCAGCAGCGCGAGGAAGACCAGCAGCCCGCCCAGCGTGAGCTGACCCTGCGCCAGCTTCCACGTGCCCAGGCCCATGACGGCCAGCCCGCCGGCCAGCTCGATGGCCTCGACGACCGGGCCGTAGACGGCGCGGATGCGCGCCGAGGCCATCGCCGCGCGGAACTTGCCCACACTCTCGCGTTCGAACCGTCGATCCTCCGACTCCTGCCGGTTGTACGCCTGCACCAGCGCGATGTTGCCGAGTGACTCCTCGGCGATCGCGCTGATGGAGCCGCTGCGCCGCCGCCGCTCGCGCGATGCGGCCTTGATCAGCCGGGAGAAGCGTTGGGCCGCCCACCAGAAGAGCGGCACGATGACGAGCGCGAGGAGGGTCAGATCCCACCGCAGGTAGAACAGCAGACCGAGGAAGACGCCCAACCGGATCACGTAGTACAGGCCGTCCGCCACCCCCGAGAGGAGGAACGTCTCGACCGCGTCGACATCGCCGGTGATACGCGACAGTACGTCCCCCAGCCGTCGCCGTTCGAAGAACCCGAGTGAGAGGCCCTGGACGTGCCGGAACACGTCCGACCGAAGGGTCAGCAGGAAATGCTCGCTGACCCAGGCGGAGGTCACGTCGTCGGCGAATCCCAGAACGCCGGAGCAGATGATGAGCCCTGTGTATGCCAGGGCGATCCAGAGGAAGGGACGCAGATCGCGCGGGACGAGGACGTCGTCCACCACGGCTTTGAAGAGCCAGATCTCGGCCGCGTCGATGACGGGTCCGACCATGCTGAAGACGAGTACCGGGATGAGCCAGCGTCGGCCACCGTGTGTATAGGGCCAGAACCGCCGGAACGCCTCACGCGGTGCTACGGGCGGCGCGGCGGCGACGACTGCGTCGGGATCATCGGCCACCGACAGCAGCCGCCGCAGCACATGAAGCGAGACACGCCTCATAGGACGCGTTCCTCAAAGATTGCCGGCCGGGCGGACCAAGAGCCCGGGCCCGCTCGGCCGTCCTGCGCGATCACCAGCGGTGATCGCGGTGGCCGCCGTGACCACGATCGTGGCCATGGTCGTGGTCGTGACCGCGGTGGCCACGATGGTCCCTTTCGTTGTCGTCGAAGCGCCGCGACGTGTCCCTCATGTCGTGACCGCTTCTCGCGGGGATGAGATGACTGAAGATCGCCATGAGCTTCCCTCCTGATGAGGCTTCCAGACGGGATACGCTCCGGAGCGCTCAAGGGATTGCCCTTTTCGGGAAATTTTCGTATCCGGGTCCGCCTGCACTCTTCGCCGCGCACGGATGCCGGGCTCTGTGCCATTCCTTCCACCGCGCCGGGGTTGCCCGGCGCAGGCAATCCCTGCGGGCCCGTGTTACGTAATGAGTATGCGCAGGATTGGCATACCCCTGGAGCGGGTGCCCGACGAAGCGCTGTTGGCCGGGCTCATGACCGGCGATCCCGAGATCGCCGTGGCCTTCGTCCGGCGGTTCCAGCGTCGCGTTTTCGGCGTGGCCATCGCCGTGGTGGGTGATGTCCAGCTTGCCGAGGACATCGCTCAGCAGACCTTCGAGCGTGCCTGCCGACACGCTCAGGTCTACGACCCGCGCCGGGGATCGGTGCCCACCTGGCTGGCGGCCATCGCACACAACCTCGCGATCGACGCCGTACGCGCGCGCAAGGCCACTCCGGTCGACCCCGCGGACCTGGAGAACATGATGGAGACCATCACGGACACACCGGAGCGGCATGCACTCTCCACCGAGACCGCGGTGGAACTGCGCCGCGTGGTCGGCACGCTGCCACGCGAGCAGGCGCGTGCTCTGGTGATGGCAGGGATCTACGGGATGACGGCTCAGCAGGTCGCCGACTTCGAGGAGATACCGCTCGGTACAGCCAAGACCCGGATAAGGACGGCCATGGGCAGGGTCCGGGCGTCGCTCGCGGCCAGGCAGGTGGACCATGACTGACACCAGCCGGTTCAGCTGCGAGCAGCTCCGGGAGATCGGCGCGGAGCTGGCGCTCGGCGTGCTGCCCGCCGAGGACCGGGCCGGGGTGATGGACCACCTGGAGCACTGCCCCGCCTGCCGCGAATACGTCCACGAGCTGACGGCCACGTCGGACGCGCTGCTGGATCTCGTCCCGGGCAGCGAACCGCCGGTCGGCTTCGAGGACAGGGTGATCGGCCGGCTCGGGCTCTCCTCCGGGCGACGGCCGCGCCGGCGAGTGCAGTGGCGGCGGTTCGCCCTCGCTGCGGCGGCAGCGGCAGCGGGCCTCGCCCTCGGCGGCGGCGGTTGGGTGCTCGGCGCATCCGTCGGCCGTCCGGTCCCGGTCGCGCCCATCGTCTCCCCGGTGCAACCGCGGCTGCTCACCGCCCCACTCGCCCACGCGGGCCAGTCGTTCGGGCAGGCTTACCTCTACACCGGGCCCTCGCCCTGGTTGTACATGGCGGTGGACGCCGACGGGCACTCCGGCACCGTCCGCTGCCAGTTGCAGCGGGCCGACGGCTCCATCGTCAAGGTCGGTTCCTTCACGCTCAATGACCACGGCTACGGCTCCTGGGGTGGGCCCTACCTCGCAGGCACGTCACCGGTCACCGGCGTCCGCCTGCTCAACGCGGACGGCTCCCTGCTCGCAAGTGCCACCTTCAACCAGCCCCACGGCTGAGGGGGCGGGGACCGGCCGGCGGTCCGCGTCCCGGGTCCGGGAACGAGTGCTCACGCGCGAGCACGTGCACGGGCCGCGGCGAGCCGGGCCAGATGGTCCTCGTACGCCTTCGCATAGAACACCGCCCGCTCCGGGTCCGGTTCGACGACCGTCGTCGGGGCCGTCCAGGCAGCCGTGTCCAGTTCCGCGCCGAACCGCTGCGCCGCCGCGAGCACCGCGCCCCGCGCGCCGACCTCGCCCTCCACGATCCGGACCGGGCGGCCCAGCACATCGGCGAACAGGCGCATCCAGGCGGGGGAGCGGGTGCCGCCGCCGCACAGGGCGAGGGTGCCGGTGAGGCCCGCGGCCGCCAGGCAGTGGCGGGCGGCGAAGCCGATGCCCTCGCAGACCGCACGGATCAGATCCGCCGGGGTGGTCTCCAGGGACACACCGGTGAGCTCGGCGCGCAGCCGCGGCTCGACGAACGGGGCGCGTTCGCCGGACGGGGCGAAGTAGGGGAGTACGTGGACACCGTTCGCGCCGGGCGGGGCGGTGGCGAGGAGCGCGTCGACCTCCGTGTGGCGTACGCCGGTGGTGGTGAGGATCCAGTCGAGGGCGGCGGTGCCGACCATCGCGGGCATGGCGCGCAGCCAGTGGCCGGGGCGGTCGGTGGAGATGTGCAGACCCGCCGGTTCGCCGTTCAGATCGAGCTGTTCCGTGGCCACCAGCGCGGCCAGGCAGGTGCCGACGATCAGCAGACCGTCACCGGGGCGCGTGACGCCCGCGCCGAGGGCGCAGGCCGGCAGGTCGTACGGGCCGTTGGAGATCCGTACCCCGGAGGGGAGCGTGGCGGTGGCGACCGGGTCGCTGACCGGGGCGAGGAGTGCGGCGCGGTGGCCGAGGCCGAGCGCGGCCAGGACATCGGAGGAGTACGTACGGGTCATCGGGTCCAGGAACGGCATCGACGCGTCGGAGACGTCCGTGGCCCGGACCCCCGTCAGCCGCTGGAACACCATGTCCTTGCAGTACAGGGCGGTCGTCGCCGCGTCGAGCGAGGCCGGGTCGTGACGGTCGAGCCAGGCCAGCACCGGGCCCGGACAGCCCGGGAACATCGCGCTGCCGGTACGCCGGTACACGGCCGCGAAGACGCCGGACTCCAGCCAGGCGTCGACCAGTTCGTGGGCCCGGCCGTCCATCCAGGAGATCGCCGTACGGACCGGGCGGCCCTCTCCGTCGACCAGCCAGACGCCGTCGCCCTGACCGGTGAGACCGGCGAACGCGACCTCGTCCGGGCCCAGCGCGGCCAGGACCTCGCGGACCGCCCCGTACACCTCGTCCATGTCCTGCTCCACGAAACCGCCGCGGATCGTGAGCTCCACCGGGCGGGACTCGACGGCCAGGGTGCGGCCCCGCGGGTCGAAGGCCGCGGCCTTCACCATGGAGGTGCCGACATCGATGCCGATGTATCGCGTCATGGCTCCGGCTCCCCTCACAGGGCGTGGGCGAGCGGTTCGCCCCGCACATAGCGCGCCACCTCGGCCGCCGCGATCCGGGCCGCCTTCTGCGCGACGGCCCGGCTGGCGCCCGCCACGTGCGGGGTCATCAGCAGATGCGGGGTGCGGAAGAGGCGGGACGTGGGCGGGGGCGGTTCCTGCTCGTACGTGTCGAGCGCCGCGGCCCGCAACCGGCCCGAGTCCAGGGCGTCGCACAGCGCGTCGGTGTCCAGCAGCCCGCCCCGGGCCGCGTTCACCAGGACCGCGCCGCGCGGCAGCAGGGCCAGTTCGCGGGCGCCGATGAGATGCCGGGTCTCCGGGGTGAGCCTGGCGTGCAAAGTGAGGACGCGGGATCGGTCCAGGAGCGCCTCCAGCGAGGCGGCGCGCACGCCGTGGACGTCGCCGCGCACATACGGGTCGTACACCTCGACCTCGGCACCGAACGCGGCGAGCACCCGGGCCACCCGGCTGCCGACCGCCCCGTAACCGATCAGGCCGACGGAGGTGTCCTCCAGCTCCAGGCCGCAGTTCTCGTACGTGTAGTGGGAGGCGTCCCAGCGGCCGTCCGCCGCGAGGGAGCGGTGGGCCTCGGGGATGCGGCGCAGCACGGCGAGCATCAGCCCGACGGTGAACTCCGCGGTCGCCGCCGCGTTGCGTCCGGGCGCGAAGCACACCCGCACTCCCCGGGCCCGCGCCGCGGCGGCGTTCACATTGACGGGGCCGCCCCGGCAGACGACGACCAGCCGCAGATCGGGTGCGGCGGCCAGGACCCGCTCCGTGAACGGGCCCATCTGCGTCACGCACACCTCGACCCCGTCCAGGGCGGCGATCAGTGCGTCCTCGGCGTCGCTGGCCTCGTCGACCTCGGCGACCTTGCCGAAGGGTTCCAGGGGCCAGGGGAGGGTGACTTCGGTGAGGTGGGGCTCCGTGCCGAGAGGGCCGAGGGCGTGGTGCAGGGCTTCGGCGATCAGGGAGTTGCGGACGAAGTGGTCACCGGCGACCAGAATCCTCGTCGCGGGGCGGACCGTCGCGGGGCGGGTCATCGCAGAGCGTCTCCTGTCTGGGCGTCGAAGACATGGATGTGCCGGGGATCGGCGGTGATGCGTACGGTGTCGTCCCGGTCGAGCCGTACCTCCGGACCGGTCACGACGACCAGCGGCTTCGCCACCCCGTCGAGCGAGAGCGTGGCGATGCCGGATTCCAGCAGGGGTTCATGGGCGGCGACCCGGGCCCGTACACCAGTGTCGTCCAGGCGCAGGTCCTCCGGGCGGATGCCGAGCACCACCGCGCGTCCCGCCGCCGGGCGGTGCGGTACGGGGAAGCGCACCGTGCCGGAGAGGCGCACGCCGCCCGCCCCGTCCGCCGTTCCCGGCAGCAGATTGACCGCCGGTTCCCCGACGAAGTCGGCGACGAACAGATTGACCGGGGCGTCGTAGATCTCCTCGGGGGTGCCCAGCTGCTGGATCTCGCCGTCCCGCATCACCGCGATCCGGTCGGCGAGCGACAGCGCCTCCTCCTGGTCGTGCGTGACGAGGATCGTGGTGTGGCCGCTGTCCCGCTGGATCCGCTTCAACTCGCGCCTGGTGGTGTCCCGTTGGGCGGCGTCCAGATGGGAGAGCGGTTCGTCGAGGAGTAGTACGTCGGGGGTGCGGATCAGGGCGCGGGCCAGGGCGACGCGCTGCTTCTGGCCGCTGGAGAGCCCGGCGGGGCGGGCGTCCAGGAGATCCGTGATCCCGATGCGCCCGGCCATGTCGGCGACCCGGCGGCGGATCTCGGCCCGCCCGTACCGGCGCCGGGCGGCGAGTCCGAAGCCGAGGTTCTCCGCGACGGTCAGCGGCGGATACAGCGCGTAGTTCTCGAACGCCACGCCGATGTTGCGCCGCTGGGCCGGGAGCCCCACCACGGACGAGCCGCCGATCAGGATGTCGCCGCCGGTGACCGTCTCCAGCCCGGCGATCATCCGCAGGGTGGTGGACTTGCCGCAGCCGGACGGGCCGAGCAGCCCCAGCAGCTCGCCGGAGCGCAGCTCGATGTCGAGGGAGCGGACGGCTTCGACGGCGGCCCGGCCGCGTCCGGTGTAGGTCTTGCGCAGTGCGCGCAGGGCCAGTTCAGTCATCCGTCATCGCCGCCCCCGTTCATCCGTCGTCCCCGCTTCCCGTTCCCGCTTCGCTTCCCGTTCCCGCTTCCCGGCCGGTGCCGCAGACCTCGTAGGGCACCTTGTACTCGTCGAGTTCGCGCAGTGCCCGGTCCGACGCCCCGTCGTCGACCAGCAGCAGATCGAAACGGGAGAGCGGGGCGAGCCGGTGCAGGGCGACCCGGCCCAGCTTGGAGTGGTCGAGCAGCAGCACGTTGCGGCTCGCCGAATCGAGCATCGCCCGCTTCACGGAGACGATGTGCTGCTCCTGGTGGTAGGCGTAGCCGCCGGACACGGCGGAGGTGGAGGTGAAGCAGATGTCGACCTGGAGCGACTGCACCGCCTCCACGCACGAGACGCCGAGGAAGGAGGAGTGCAGTGGGTCGAAGTCGCCGCCGAGGCCCATCAGATGGATGCCGCGCTCCTGCGACAGCAGATTGATCGCCTCCAGGAAGTTGGTGACGACGGTCAGCGGGGTGATGGAGCGCAGCCTGCGCGCGATCTCCAGCGTGGACGTCGAATCGTCGAGCATCACCGCCATGCCCGGTTCTATGAGCTTCAGGGCACGTTCCGCGACGGCGGCCTTCTCGGCGCGCATCGCCTTCAGCCGGTAGGAGACGTTCGACTCGAAGACGCCGGACGGCTGGGCGGTGACGCCGCCACGGAATTTGCGGACGATGCCCTGCCGTTCCAGCTCGTCCAGATCGCGGTGGATGGTCATCAGGCTGACGTCGAAACGCTCCGCCAGCTCGGCGGCGCTCACCTCGCCCTGCGCGAGGACGTACTCGGCTATGGATGCCTGGCGGGGGGCGGGGCCCCGCTGCGGAACATTGCTCACGTGCTGATCCTTCGTCCTGGACGTGCCGGCCGGTCGGCCTCGAACAGCAGCAGACTCTCAGGCGGTACGGAGAGCCGCACCGGACGGTCGGGGCTCAGGCCGGCCGCGTCGGCGCGCGGGACGACGAGGGAGAGCTGCTGCCCCCCGATCCGGACGGTGACTTCGGTGGCCCGGCCCAGCAGCTCGGTGACGTGGACGGTGCCGGTCAACTCCAGGGCAGGGCGTCTGCTCGTGCCGGCCGGCTTCGAGCCGGCGCCTGGGCCGGTGCCGGTCGCGGTCGGCTCCGGCCCAGGCGGGGTGACGCCGCCCCGGAGTCCGATGTCCCGTGGCCTTACGCCCAGTTGGACCGTTGTCCCCGGCGGCGCGGGCACCGTCAGCGGTAGCTCGAACGCCCCGCCGGGTGACCGGAAGTGGCCCTCGGCCGTCACCGCCCCCGGCAGCAGATTGATCCGGGGTCTGCCGAAGGACCGGGCGACGAAGGTGTCGTACGGGCGGTGCCACAGCTCCTCGCGGGTGCCGGTCTGCACCATGCGGCCGTCCCTGATCACCCCGATCCGGTCCCCGAGCGCCAACGCCTCCACCGAGTCGTGGGTGACGTACAGCGTGGTCGTACGCCGGACCGAGCCGATCGCCCGCAGTTCCGCGCGCATCGCCTGCCGCAGCTTCGCGTCCAGGTGCGAGAGCGGCTCGTCGAGCAGGAACGCGCGGGCCGGCCGCACCAGCACCCGGCCGAGCGCCACCCGCTGCCGCTGACCGTTGGAGAGCCGCCCCACCGGGCGGTCCAACAGGGCTCCGATCCCGAGGAGTTCGGCGACCTCCCCGATCCGCTCGCGCGCCTCGTGCGCGGGGAGGCGGTGGCGCGGCGAGCGGAGCGGGGAGGCGAGATTGTCGTACGCGGTGCGGTGCGGATAGAGGGCGTACGACTCGAAGCACATCGCCACGCCCCGGTCGTACGGCTCCACGCCCGCCATGTCCGCCCCGCCCAGCTCGACCGCCCCGGCGTTCGGCGTTTCCAGGCCCGCGATGGTCTTGAGCGTGGTCGTCTTCCCGGCGCCGGACGGGCCGAGCAGACAGAAGAACTCGCCCTCGGCCACCTCCAGGTCCAGGCCGTCGAGCGCGGTGTTCTTCCCGTACCGCTTGTGCACGCCGCGCAGGGCAATGGCCGCCGGGCCGGTCACGGTCACGACTTCACCGCCCCGAACGACAGTCCGCGCACCAGATACCGCTGGATGGTGAGCGCCAGCAGCAGCGGCGGGACCACCGAGACCAGCGCCGCGGCGGCCGTCAGGTTGTACTTGGGCCGGTCGCCGCCGAGGAAGGACAACGCGCCGACCGTCACCGTCTGCGCGTTGGACGAGGTGAGGATCAGCGGGAAGACGAAGTTGTTCCACGCGAAGATGAACGCCAGCAGCGAGACGGCCGCGATCCCCGGCTTCACCAGCGGCAGCGCGACCTTGAAGAACGCCTGTTTTCGGGTGTAGCCGTCCAGCAGAGCCGCCTGCTCCAGCTCGGGGGAGAGGTCGGAGAAGTACGACCGCATGATCCAGACGATCAGTGGGAGTGTCACCAGTTGCAGCACCCACACCATGCCGACGTAGGTGTCGAAGAGCCCGAGCTGCTGGTAGAGCACGAACAGCGGGATGATCACGGTGAGTTCGGGCGCGAAGCGGAACGAGAGCAGGGTGAACATCAGGTTCTCCGAGCCGCGGAACCGCCACCGCGCGGCGGCGTACGCGGCGGGCAGCCCGATCACCAGCGACAGCGCGACCGCGCCCAGCGACACGACCAGGCTGTTCACGAAGAACCGCAGGAACGGCACGCCCTGGTCGCCCCCGGCGCCGAGGACCGTGCGGTAGGAGTCGAAGGTCGGGGTGAACGAGAAGTACGTACTGAACAGCTCGTTCGTGGGCTTCAGCGACAGGAGCACCATCCAGGCGACCGGGAACAGCGCGAAGAGGAAGTAGACGATCAGCGCCAGATCGGCGGCGACGGCGAGAACCCTGCGCTTCAACCGGGCCGCCCCGGAACCCCCGCTCACCCCGGAACCCCCGCTCACCCCGGAACCCCCGCTCACCCCGGAACCCCCGCTCACCCCGGAACCTCCGCCGCCCGGTTCTGGATCCGGCCCAGATAGCGCACCAGCACCATCGTGACCAGATACACCACGGCCCACAGCACCACCATGTAACTGATCCCGAACGAGTAGCGCTGGAAGCGGATCGCCTCCAGATAGGCCCGGATCTGGAGCACCATCGTCGAGTCGCCGGGGCCGCCCTCGGTCAGCGCGTAGATGATGTCGAAGACCTTCAGCGAGTCCATGAACCGGAAGATCACGGCGACCAGGACGTACGGCCACAGCATCGGCAGCGTGAGGCGCCGGAAGGTGAACCACCAGCCCGCCCCGTCGACCGCCGCCGCCTCGAACGGCGAGGCGGGCAGCGAGCGCAGACCGGCCAGCGCGAGGATCGCGACGAACGGGGTGTAGACCCACACGTCCACCGTGATCGACGAGAGCAGGGCGCCCGTCGGCGTGTCCGTCCACTGCACACCGCCGAGGCCGAACGGTTTCAGGAGATGGTTGATGACGCCGACCGACGGCTGGAGCATCAGCTTCCACATGATCGCGGCGATCACCGGCGCGATCATCAGCGGCAGGATCAGGATCTTCTCCAGCATCCGCCCGACGAAGCTCGCCCGGTGCAGCAGCAGCGCCACGGCCACCCCGAGCACCGTCTCGACGGCCGCCGCGCCGACCGCGTACGCCACCGTCACCCGCGCCGAGTCCCAGAACGCGGGCTGGGTGAAGATCCGCCGGTAGTTCTCGATCCCGACCATGTCCGGCCGCGGTCTGCTCGCCGCGAAGTCGAACACCGTGTAGTAGAGGCCCAGTCCGAACGGGTAGAGGATGCCGCCGGTCAGCAGCAGCGCGGGCACGATCAGCAGGTACGGCCGCAGCGAGCGGCGCCACGCGGGCACCGGCCGCGCCACCCGCTTCCCGGTCCCCGTGCCGGAGGTCGCCCCGTGATCGGTCTCCGGCACGGGCGCCACGCGTGCGGACATCGGTCAGCCGACCTTCGACGCCAGATCGCCGGCCAGTGAGTTCAGTACGGACGAGGCGTTCTTACCGCCGTAGATCTCCTGGAGCGCGGCGGCCCAGCTGGTCGTCGCGTCGAAGAACTGCTCCTGCGGGGTGAACTGGATCTTCGTCTGGCCGACGACCGTCTCGAACGTCTCGATGAAACCGGGGATGGCCCGCATCTTGTCCTTGTACGCGGGGTCCTGGCTGACCGATTTGCGTACCGGGTCGATGTGGTTGTACTCGATCGCGCCCTTGCGCAGGTGCTCCTTGCCGGTCGCCCACTGGAGGAACAGCCAGGCCGCCGACTTGTTGCGGCTCCTGGCGTTCATGCCGAGCGACCAGATCCACATGTTCGTGGCGAGCGAGCCGTCGGGGCCCTTGGGGCCGGGGTGGAAGGCGATCTTCCCGGACGCCGGGGAGGCCCCCTTCACCGCCTGGAAGTAGGCGGCGGTGTCGGCGTCGAAGAGCATCCCCGCCTTCTTCGCGCCGAGGTCGCTGGAGCACTGGTACCAGGTGTACGAGGTCCAGGACGGCGGGCCGCCCTTCTTGACCATCTCCGCCCAGTCCCGGGTGAACGCGATCGCTTCCGGGGAGTTCATCGCGGGCTTCACCTTCCCGCCCTCGACGGTGAAGTCCTTCAGGCCGTTGCGCGCGAACATCGTCATGAAGCCCGGATGGATCGTCGCCCAGCTGCGCGAGCCGCGCACCGCGACCCCGTACATCCCGTCGAAGCCCGCTCCCGGCGCCCTGCGGGTGATGGCCCCGGCGACCTCGCGCAGCTCGTCGAAGGTCTCGGCGGGCTTCAGGCCGAGCTTCTTGAACACCTCGGTGTTGTACGCGACGACATTGGTCTCCCAGCCCCACGGCAGCGCGTACTGTCCGCCCTGCCCGAGCGGGGCGCCCGCCTTCAGCGACCACTGGTCCGCCGAGAGGAGATTGGGGAAGAAGTCCGCCCGGTCCCATTCGGCCCCGGTCGCCGAGGAGTTGCGCATCCATGGGCCGAGATCCTCCAGCCAGCCCGGCGGACCGTACTGCCACACCATGTACGCGCCGAGCATGAACACGTCGTAGGAGGCGCGTCCGCTGGAGAGGTCGACGGTGAGCTTGTCGAAGTAGTTGTCCTCGGGGAAGACGTCGTACTCGACCTTGATGCCGGTCTTCTCGGTGAACGCTTTCAGGTCGGCGATCAGCGCGTCGGTGTACGGGTGCTTGTTGAGCAGCGCCTTGACCGTTTTTCCCTTGGCCCGCTTCCAGTCGAAGGAGCCGGTGACGTCGTCGGCCGCGGAGCCGTCGTTCCTGGCCTTGTCGCCGCCGAAGCCCGCGCCGCAGGCGGTGAGCAGCGGGGCGGCGGACGCGGCCGCCGCCGCACCGAGGGCGAGGAACCGTCGCCGGTCGTGCGCGTGCATGTCCATCCGTGACCTCCACGGTCCGGCCGGAGATGGGTGGGGGTGCCCGTTCACACGTTGATTCGACTGGTTAACAGAGCTTGGAACAACGCAAGTTGGCCGTCAATCCCTCGCGCAACGGAAATTCTCGGTGCAGAGTGAGAAGTTCACAGAGAGGACCGATATGTGGATGGGCATCGATCTCGGCACGCAGAGCGTCCGGGCGGTGGTGGCAGGAGACAGCGGTGAGATCCTCGGCAGCGGCTCGGCCCCGCTCACGGGCAGACGCGACGGCGTACGGCATGAGCAGCTGCCCCTCGACTGGTGGACGGCGCTGTGCGCGGCCAGCCGGCAGGCGCTGCGCGACTGCCCCGCACCGCGTGCGCTCGCCGTCTGCTCCACCTCCGGCACGGTTCTGCTCGGCGACCGGGCGGGCCGGCCGCTGACGCCGGGGGTGATGTACGACGACGGGCGGGCCGTCGCGGAGGCGGCCAGGGCGGGGACCGCGCCGAGCTGGGCCCTGCCCAAGGTGATGTGGCTGCTGAGGGAGTACGGGGGAGGGACGGGCGGCGCCGTACGGGTGATGCACCAGGCCGATCTGGTGCTGGCGCGGCTCGCCGGGACGCCGCTGCCCACCGATTCCAGCCACGCCCTGAAGACCGGCTACGACCTGGAGTGGGACGAGTGGCCGCGGCGGAGGTTCGGGAAGCTGGGCCTGCCCGACGGGCTGTTCCCGGACGTGGTGCGGCCGGGGACGCGCATCGGCGAGGTGGGGCGGGCGGCGGCCGAGGAGACCGGGATTCCGGCGGGCACTGCCATCGTGGCCGGGATGACGGACGGGTGCGCGGCGCAGATCGCCTCCGGTTCGCTCACCGTCGGCTCCTGGAACTCGGTGCTGGGTACGACGCTGGTGCTGAAGGGGGTCACCTCGTCGCCGGTGCAGGACCGGGCCGGGGTGGTCTACAACCACCGCGCGCCGGACGGGAGCTGGCTGCCGGGCGGGGCCTCGGGCGTCGGCGGCGGGGTGCTGACCGCCGCCTTCCCGGCCGTGGACCCGATCCGCATGGACGCGCTGGCCCGCGATCACGAACCGGCGCGGGTGGTGGCGTATCCACTGGTGGCGACGGGGGAGCGGTTCCCCTTCGTCGCGCCGGAGGCCACCGGGTTCCTGCTCGGCGAGCCCGCCTCCGACGCCGAGCACTGGCTGGCCCTGCTCACCGGCGTGGGCCTGGTCGAACGGCTCTGCTTCGACTACCTCGACCTGCTCGGCGCCCAGCAGTACGACCGGCTCACGTTCACCGGCGGCGCGGCCCGCAGCGGCTACTGGAGCAGGCTGCGCGCCGACATCCTGGGCCGGTCCGTGTGCATCCCGCAGTACAGCGAACCCGCCCTCGGCATGGCGGTCCTCGCCGCGTACGGGGCGGGGGCCGGGACCAGCCTGATCAGGACAGCGGGTGCGATGGTGCGGCTGCGCCACGTACTGCACCCGCACCCGGTGCGCACGGCGTGGTACACCGAGCCGTACCTCACCCTGGTGGACGAACTGGAGCGACGCGGCTGGCTGCCCGGCCCGGTCGCCGCCCACGCCCGCACCCGGGCGGAGCGGTCGTGACCATCCGCGACCACCCGAACCGAACGGAGAAGCCATGACCAGGAGCCCGGCCACCCTGCTGCTCGTCCGCCACGGTCAGACCGTCTGGCACGCGGAGAACCGCTACGCCGGGGTCAGCGACATCGCCCTCACCGACGAGGGCCGGCGCCAGGCACGGCAGCTGGGCGAATGGGCGGCCCGGCACCCGGTCGACGCGATCTGGACGTCGACACTCACGCGTGCCGTCGAGACGGCGGAGCCCGCGTGCCGGGCGCTCGGCCTCGTCCCCCGCCGCGAACACGACCTGCGCGAATGCGACTTCGGCGAGGTGGAGGGGCGGACCCTGGCGGAGTTCGCGGCCGAGCACCCGGAGCGGGCCCGGGAATACCGCGCCGACCCGGTGGCCCACCCCTTCCCCGGGGCCGAGGACCCCCGGGCGGCGGCGGCCCGGGGGGCGATGGCGCTGCGCCGGATCGCGGACGGGCACCCGGGGCAGCGGGTGCTCGTCGTCGCGCACAACACCCTGCTGCGGCTCGTGCTGTGCGAGCTGCTGTCGATTCCGCTGGGCGCCTACCGCAGGGTCTTCCCGCGGCTGCGGAACGGGGCGGTGAGCGAGGTACGGATCGGAGAGGAGGGCGGCGCGCTGCTCTCCCTCAACGTGCCCTGCGCGTAGGGCGTCCTCGACGTGCCCTGCGTGCAGGACGTCCTCAACGTGCCCTGCGCGCAGGACGTCCTCGACGGCCCCGCGTGCCGGACCTCAGCCCCGGAAGCCCTTGACTGCCACGGCCCGCCGCTGCCGCAGGACACCGACGGCCGCCAGGACGACGGTCAGGGCGCCGGTCGCCACCAACTGGTCACGGGTGCCGGGCTGGAGCAGCATCAGGATGAAGATGCCGAGCATCGCCAGGAGCGCCAGCACCGTCAGGACCGGGAAGAGCCACATCCGTACGACGAGCTTCTCCGGGGCCTCGCGCTCCAGCCGGTCGCGCAGGACCAGCTGGGAGAGGGCGATGAAGATCCAGACGACCAGGATCACCGCGCCGATCATGTTGAGCAGCCACGGGAACACGTCGTCGGGGCGCCAGTAGCTGAGCAGCACGCACAGGAAGCCGAACACGGACGAGACCAGCACGGCGGCGCGCGGCACGCCCGAGGAGATCCGGCCGAGCCGCTTCGGGCCCTGGCCGCGGGCGACCAGCGAACAGGCCATGCGCGAGGCGCCGTAGATGTTGGCGTTCATCGCGGAGAGCAGGGCGACCAGGATGACCACGTTCATGATCTCGGCGGCGCCGCTGATGCCGAGGTGGTTCAGGGCCGCGTAGAACGGGCCGACCTCCACGACCTTCGGGTCGTCCCACGGGACCAGCGTGACGATGACGGCCATCGAGCCGACGTAGAAGAGCGCGATCCGCCACATCGCCGTCCGCACGGCCGTGGCGACCCCCCGCACCGGGTTCTCGGACTCGGCCGCCGCGATGGTCACGGTCTCCAGACCGCCGTACGCGAAGACGGAGGCGAGCAGCCCGATCACCAGGCCCTCGGCACCGTTCGGCATGAATCCGCCCTCGCCCTTGAGGTTGGCGGCGCCGGGCGCGTCCGTGCCGGGGAGCACGCCGAGGACCGCCAGCACCCCCAGGACCAGGAAGAGCGTGATCGCCACGACCTTGAGGGTGGCGAACCAGAACTCGAACTCGCCGAACTTCTTCACCGAGGCCAGGTTCGTGCCCAGGAAGACCACCATGAACAGCGCGACCCAGGCCCACTCCGGCGTACCCGGCAGCCAGCCGGTGACGATCTTCGCGGCACCGATGCCCTCCAGGCCGACGGCGACACAGAGCAGCACCCAGAACGCCCAGCCCACGGTGAAGCCCGCCCACGGCCCGATCGCCCGCTCCGCGTGGACGGAGAAGGAACCGGAGGCCGGGTTCGCGGCCGACATCTCGCCGAGCATCCGCATCACGAGCATGACCAGCAGCCCGGAGACGGCGTACGCGATGACGATCGACGGACCGGCGGCGGCGATACCCGCACCCGAGCCGACGAAGAGCCCGGCGCCGATGACGCCGCCGAGGGCGATCATCGACAGATGGCGCTGCTTGAGTCCGTGGGTGAGCGCGGAATCGGCCCCGGCATCGGAGACGGCGGCCGGTGAACCGGTGGGGGGAGACGCGGAAATCCGAGACATGGACAAGCTCTGTTCGGTAGGTGAGACACGGGAGTACGTGGGGGTACGTGGGGGTACGTGGGCGTACGTGCGCGCACAGTCTGGTCATGCGCCCCGTCCACACGGAATCGCTGTCCGCTATACGGGCGCGATGCTCACGCAAGGTGCAGACCCGAGTACGGGACGGGGCCGGGGTGATCGCCGGCCGGTCGCCGGGTGGATTTGGCGAAAACCTACAGTCTCTCCCGGCGGGCCCTCCCGGCAGAATATGAGTCGATCCGCCCCCACCTCAGTGACGAGCATCACGCCGTCACGTGATTGCGCAAGCCCCTTTGTGCGAACCCCACCAATGCTCCGGTTGCCGCTTTGTGGGCCACTGATGGTGATCGAGCGTTAACCCCTGGGCTAACGTCGGCCTCAGTCTGTCCCACCTGCCCTCACCTGCCCTCACCCCGCGGAGTCCCGATGAGCACTGCTGCCGCCGCCCCTGCCCGTACCGGAGCGGTCCTCGCCGACCTGCTGCCCGCCGCCAGGCACCGTTACGCCGTCGACACGGCCCTGGTCCTCGGTGGCGCCGCGCTCACCGGCATCGCCGCCCAGATCGCCGTCCCGGTGCCCGGCTCCCCGGTCCCGGTCACCGGCCAGACCTTCGCCGCGCTCCTCGTCGGCACCGCGCTCGGCGCCCGCCGCGGCTTCCTCTCCCTCGCCGTGTACGCGCTCATCGGCATGGCGGGCATGCCGTGGTTCGCGGGCGGCAGCTCCGGCGCGGGCGGCGCCTCGTTCGGCTACGTCCTCGGCATGCTGCTCGCCGCCACCGTGGTCGGCGGCCTCGCCCGCCGCGGCGGCGACCGCTCCGTGCTGCGCACCGCGGGCACGATGGTGCTGGGCTCCGCGGTCATCTACGCGGTCGGCGTCCCGTACCTGGCGCTGTCCACCGGCATGTCGGCGAGCGCCGCGATCGCGGCCGGCCTGGTGCCGTTCCTGCTCGGTGACGCGCTGAAGGCGGCGCTGGCGATGGGCGCGCTGCCCGCGTCCTGGAAGCTCATCGGCCGTCGCGGCTGATGCCGTAGCTCCTGCCGCAATTCCCACCGAAGAGGCTCGCCGGGTCGTGACACCGACCGGCGAGCCTCTTCCGCGTTCGTGTCGAGTGGTGGCCGATGGCCTCAGGCGCGGACCTTGCGCTGCCGCACCTCACGCACCAGCGAGATCGCCACCACCAGCGCCGCGACGAGCAGCGAGAGCAGCACCTGCTGACGTCCGTCGTCGTCGGTCAGCATGTAGACCAGGACGAACGAGATCATCGCGATGGTCGCCCAGGTCAGATACGGGAAGAGCCACATCCGTACGACCAGCTTCTCCGGCTGCTCGCGCAGGATCATGCCCCGCATCCGCAGCTGCGTGAAGCAGATGACCAGCCAGACGAACAGGGCGATCGCACCGGAGGAGTTCAGCAGGAACTGGAAGACGGTGTCGGGCCACCGGTAGTTGAAGAACACGGCGACGAAGCCGAACACGACGGACGACAGGATGGCCACCTGCGGCACGCCCCGCTTGTTCACCCGGGCGAACGCCTTCGGCGCGTCCCCGCGGCCGCCGAGCGAGAAGGCCATCCGCGAGGCGGTGTAGAGGCCGGAGTTGAGGCAGGACAGCACGGCGGTGAGGACGATGACGTTCATCACCTGGCCGGCGTGCGGAATGCCGATGGAGTTGAGGGCGGCGACGTAGCTGCCGCCCTCCTGCACGATCGACTTGTCGTTCCACGGCAGCAGGGTGAGTACGACGAAGATCGAGCCCAGGTAGAAGACGGCGATTCGCCAGATCACGCTGTTGGTGGCCTTCTGGACGGCGCGCTGCGGGTTCTCGGACTCGCCGGCCGCCAGCGTGACGATCTCGCTGCCCATGAAGGAGAAGACGACCATCAGCACGCCGGTGAGGACGGCGCCGGGTCCCTTGGGGAAGAACCCGCCGGTGTCGGTGAGATGCGCGAGTCCCGCGCCGGGATTGTCCGAGCCGGGCAGCAGCCCGAAGACGGCGAGCAGTCCGACGACCACGAACGCCGCGATGGCCACGACCTTGATCCCGGCGAACCAGAACTCGAACTCGCCGTACGACCCGACCGAGACCAGGTTCGTCGCGGTGAGCACCACCATCACGATCAGCGCCCACGCCCACTGCGGGACGCCCGGCACCCAGCCCTCCAGGATCTTGGCACCCGCCGTGGCCTCGACGGCGAGCACCACGACCCAGAAGAACCAGTACAGCCAGCCGATCGAGAAACCGGCCCAGCGGCCCAGCGCCTGGTCGGCGTAGGCGGAGAAGGAGCCCGAGCTGGGGCGGGCGGCGGCCATCTCGCCGAGCATCCGCATCACGAAGACGACCATCAGGCCGACCAGCGCGTACGACAGGAGGATGGCCGGTCCCGCGGCGGCGATGCCTGCGCCGGAGCCCACGAAGAGGCCCGCGCCGATCACACCGCCGATGGCGATCATCGAGAGGTGGCGGTTCTTGAGGCCCGCCTGGAGACCGTCGGAGGAGCCCGGTGCGTCCGGCCCGCCCGACCGGTCCGGCTTGCCGGGCTGTTGGCCCGGTCCGGCCAGAGTCGTCTGCGACGTCATGGATCGAATCCTTACGTTCTCGGAACACGCGGTGCGTGCCCGGCTGCCGAAGTGGGGTGCGGCAGCGAGTGATGCATTGAAGCCCGCCGGACCGAATAAGCGGAACCCCTTCTTCCGAATCCTTGGCCGGATCGTTGCCTCAGTGACGTTGCGCACACAGAGCCTGCACATCGAGCCCACACGCAGTCGCCGCCGGGCCGGGGCGGACCGGGCCGGAGGGTCCCGACCCCGATGACGGCTACCCGGCGACGCTCGTGCCACACTCGGAACATGCGCGTGTACCTCGGCTCGGACCATGCCGGCTATGAACTCAAGAACCACCTCGTCGAGTGGCTCACGGCCCAGGGCCACGAGGCCGTCGACTGCGGCCCCCACATCTACGACGCCCAGGACGACTACCCGCCGTTCTGCCTGCGTGCCGCCGAGAAGACGGCCGCGGACCCGGACAGCCTCGGCATCGTGATCGGCGGCTCCGGCAACGGCGAGCAGATCGCCGCCAACAAGGTCAAGGGCGTGCGTGCCGCGCTCGCCTGGAGCGAGCAGACCGCCGCGCTGGGCCGCGAGCACAACGACGCCAACGTGGTCGCCATCGGTGGCCGGATGCACTCGGTGGACGAGTCCACCAAGTTCGTCGAGATCTTCCTCGCCACGCCGTACTCGGGCGAGGAGCGGCACACCCGCCGGATCGAGATGCTGACCGCGTACGAGGCGACCGGCGAGCTCCCCCCGATCCCGGCCCACCACCCGCAGCAGGGCTGACCGACTTCCGCCCCTGTGCCGCCGGTGCTCCCGGCGGCACAGTCATTTCCCCCCGCCGTCACATCGTCGCGTCACCGCGGCACCGTCACCGAGGAGAGCCGCCGTCGTGCCCGAGGGACACACGATCCACCGCCTCGCGGCGGACCATCGGGACAGGTTCGCCGGGCGGCCGGTGCGGGTGAGCAGCCCGCAGGGCAAGTTCTCCGACAGTGCCGCGCTGCTCGACGGCCGGACGTTCACCGGGGTCGACGCCCACGGCAAGCACCTCTTCCTCGGTTTCGAGGACGTCGGCTGGGTCCACATCCACCTGGGCCTCTTCGGCAAGCTGGGCTTCGGTACGACCCCGGCCCCGCCGCCGACCGACACCGTCCGGCTGCGCCTGGTGAACGGGGACCACCACGCGGATCTGCGCGGCCCCACCACGTGCGCGCTGATCACCGACCCCGAGAAGCTCGCGATACACGACCGCCTCGGCCCGGACCCGCTGCGGACCGACGAGGACGGCGAGCGGGCGTGGCGGCGGATCTCCCGCAGCCGTATCACCGTCGCGGCCCTGCTGATGGACCAGAAGGTCATCGCGGGGGTCGGCAACGTCTACCGCGCGGAGGTGCTGTTCCGGCACGGCATCGACCCGTACCGGCTCGGCAAGGACCTCACGCGCGCGGAGTGGGACGCGGTCTGGGCCGACCTGGTGGCGCTGATGCGCGAGGGCGTACGGAACAACCGGATCGACACGGTCCGCCCCGAGCACACGCCGGAGGCGATGGGGCGCCCGCCGCGGGTCGACGACCACGGCGGCGAGGTGTACGTGTACCGCAGGGCCCGGCAGGCCTGCCACATCTGCGGCGGCGAGATCCGCACCGCCGACCTCGCCGCCCGCAACCTCTTCTGGTGCCCGGGCTGCCAGCGCGCCTAGCGCGGCAGATCCCGGCCCGTCCGGCGTTCGAGGGCAGAAGGGCCAGACGGGGGGGCCCGGGGCGGAGTTCCGCGCCCCGGACGGCCACCGCGCTCCTAGAACCCTCGAGGCAACCACGGCGCCGTGTCCGACGAGAACGCCAGCGACGCCTCCGCCAGCGCGCCCGCCCGCAGCTCCCGCACCCGCCCGGCCAGGGCCAACGCGCTCAGCGACTCGCCGCCCAGATACGCCGAGCCCAATTCCCGTACCGAAAGTGCGAGATCGGCCGCATCATCGGTCCGCCGGCACGACGCGACCCCCTTCGCGTCACCCGTGAGCCGCCAACGCCCCGCGTTCCAGGGGCAGAACGCGTCCTCGACCTCGAACACCACATCCACAGGTGCCCGATACATTCGCGCCTCCAGCGCCGCCCCCAGCTCCACCAGCCGCACATGGAGCGAGTCCCGGACCCGGATGTTGCACCGCCGCACGTCCGACACCAGGTGCAGAACCGCATCGTCGACCGGCCGGTTCCGCGCTTCGACCGTCGACGTCAGGTCGATCTCGAAGACGAACCGCCACAACGCCGCGTACGCCGCCGGGTCCAGCGCGGCGAGATCGTTCACCGTGACCGTGCCCTTGGGGCCGGACGGCTCCCACTCCGGCTTGATGTGATACGTCACATAGCCGACGGTCTCCCCGTCCCGCTCCGCCAGCACGCACTGCTGCGCCGAACCACCCTGCCGGGAACTCACCGGGTCGACCATCGGCTTCCGCTCCCAGCCGGGCCCGTGGGCCGGTGTGCCGGGACGGCCGGCCACCAGCTGCTCGTACACGCCCTCGCACGCGGCCATCGCCTCGTCCGGCTTCGCGTGACGCAGCCGTACCTCGTCCGTGCCCTCCGGCACCGTCAGCCGCACCCGGTCCGTGTCGATCGTCGCGGACATCTGCCGCGAGGCCGCGCCGTATCCGAACCGGCCGTAGATCACCGGCTCCGACGCCGTCAGGACGGCGATCGGCTCGCCCAGCGCCCGGACGTCGTCGAGCTGCCGGCGCATCATCGAGGTCAGCAGCCCGCGCCTGCGGTGGGTGGACGCGACGCTCACCATCGTGACCCCGGCGGCAGGCACCAGCGCCCCGCCCGGCACGGCGATCCGGAAGCTGAACGCCCCGGCCGTGGCAACGACATCGGTGCCGTCCCAGATCCCGATCGACCGCTCGTGCTCGGTCAGTTGCTCGTCCAGCTCGCGCTGCTCGGGTGGCTCCGCGACACCGCCGAACGCCAGCTCCAGACACTCGAACCATTCGTTCCATTCGGACGGACGCAATACGCGAAGCTCTGTAGTCATGGGTCATCCCTATCAGGGGCTCGACGGCCGGTCGACCCGATTTCGAACGCATTGTCACGGGGTCCCCCTGCACCGGAGGCCATCGGGTGGATAAGGTCCCCGCAATGGCCCGACGCGCAGGAGCAGACTCGTACCCGGCCCGATTGCGGAAATCGGCGCACCGGGCGCGCATCGCGCTGCGCAAGTCCGGCGTCGACTACTTCCGCGGCGACGGATCGGACTGGATCGCGCTGGCCGGACTGCTGCTCACCATTCCGGCCATCACCTGCGCCACGCTGCTCAACCCGGTGTGGTTCTCCCCGGCCGGGCTCGTCCTGCCGATCGTCGCCGGCGGTCTGCTGCTGCGGCCCGCGAGCCTGCTGGGGCTGTACGCGACCGCCGCCACCGCCCTGATCGTGGAGTCGCTCGGACTCGGCTCGTACCAGGACGGCCCGGCCCGGGTGACGCCCGGCATCGTCCTGGTGGTCGCGGCCTGCGGCTTCTTCGGGCTGATCCTCGCCCAGTTCCGGGCCAGGGTCGGCGTGCCGTGGCGGCGCGGCGGCACCATGCTCTTCGACCTGCGCGAACGCATCAGGGTGCAGAGCGCCCTGCCCCGGCTGCCGCAGGGCTGGCACCGGGAGATGGCGCTGCGCCCGGCGGGCGGCCAGTCCTTCTCCGGTGACTTCGTCGTCGCCGCCCGTACCAACGGCGGGCGGACCCTGGAGGCCGTACTCACCGATGTCTCCGGCAAGGGCATGGACGCGGGCTCCCGCGCCCTGCTGCTGTCCGGCGCCTTCGGCGGCCTCCTCGGCTCGCTGCCCCCGCACGGCTTCCTCCCGGCGGCCAACGGCTATCTGCTGCGCCAGGACTGGGACGAGGGCTTCGCCACCTCGATCCATCTGGTCCTGGACCTCGATTCGGGCGACTACGAACTCTTCTCGGCGGGTCACCCGCCGGCCCTGCAGCTCCACTCGGGCAGTGGTCAGTGGGAGGAGAAGGCCGCGGAGGGGCCCCTGCTCGGGGTGTACGACGCGGCACAGTTCGACGCGGTGAAGGGCTCGCTGGCCCCCGGCGACGTACTGATGCTGTTCACGGACGGTCTGGTGGAGGCGTCCGACCGCGATATCGCGGAGGGCATCGACCGGCTCACCGGTGAGGCCGACCGCTATGTCGCCACCGGTTTCGAGGGCGCGGCCTGGCATCTGATCGAGGCGTGCGCCAAGGACGTCAACGACGACCGGGCGCTGCTGCTGTTGTCGCGCACATCCTGAACCGTGCACAAACCGGGTTGAACCGGGCGTACGTCAACGGGAGTCGGTTCATCACCGGAACGAGGCCGTCGGCATGTCGGGGGACGGGGCGCGGCCGCGGCGGACCCCGGGCCCGGACATGCCGGTCGCCGGCTCAGGCCGGCACCGCGAGTTTCCCGGCGCTGCTGCCGTTGTCACTGTCCCCGTCCCGGCCCCGCCCGCCCGGCAGGACGCGGGCCAGCCAGTGCGACCGCCCGGCCGCCAGCGGGGAGAGGACCGCGAGGACGAGTACGTAGCCGGCGATGAACGGCGGGAGCCGCTCGTCCAGCCCCGCGCCGGCGGCCATCGTGGCGAGGATCAGCGCGAATTCGCCGCGGGCCGTCAGGGTGGTGGAGATGTTCGCCGCGGCCTGCGGGCCGAAGCCGTAGACCCGTGCGGAGACCATGCCGGAGAGGATGTTCATCACCGCGGTCAGCGCGACGGCGGCCAGCACCGGCCACATCACGGCCGGCAGATCGCCGGGGTTGATGGAGAGCCCGAAGGCGAAGAAGAAGATCGCCCCGAAGGCGTCGCGCAGCGGATGGACCAGCTTGAGGATGCGCCCGCCCGACGTCGTGCTGCCGAGCATCAGGCCCACCATGAAGGCGCCGATCGCGTCCGCGACCCCGAACCACTCGGAGACCCCCGCCACGAACACGGCGGCGCCGAGGAAGGAGATGACGAGCAGCTCGTCGTCCGAGGTGTGGATCAGCTTGCTGATGAGCTTCGTGCCGAACCGGGCGGTGAGCGCCAGCAGCAGCAGGAAGCCGAACGCCTTGCCCCCGTCGAGCACCGCGGCGAAGAGGCTGTCCGAGCGCGACAGGATCGGTTGCAGGGCGGCGAGGTAGAGGGCGAGGAAGACGTCGTCGACGACGATGATGCCGAGGATCGTCTTGGTCTCCGGGCTGGCCAGACGCTTCGTGTCGACCAGGATCTTGGTCACGATGGCCGACGACGAGATGCCGATGACCCCGGCCAGGACGAGGGCCTCCGAGGTGCCCCAGCCCAGCACGAAGCCGAAGGCGAGCCCGGCGCCGACGTTCAGCGCCAGATAGACGGAGCCCGCGACGAGCATCTTGCGGCCGCCGGCCTTGAGGTCGTCGAGATGGAATTCGAGGCCGAGGTAGAAGAGCAGCAGCACCAGGCCGAGTGCGGAGAGCATCTCCAGGTCGTGCGGGTCGGCGACGAGCACGATGCCGGGCGTGTGCGGGCCGAGCAGGATTCCGGCCAGGATGAACAGGGGGATGGTCGGCAGTCCGATGCGGCTGCCGACGCGGGCGAGAACGGCGGCGGCGAGGAAGGCGCCGCCCATGGCGATGAGCGTGTCTGCGTGTCCGATGAGCCTGATCCTTCAGTCGGTCAAGAGAGCGTCAAGGAATCGTCAGTAATTAGTTTACCGAACGATTAACGTTGCAACTATGGCCACCCCCGGCAGCACCCTGGGGTTTGCCCCACCCGAGATCCGCCAGCAGCCGCCATGGTCCGGACCCGTCCGTGATCCGTACGTTCGAGAGACCGGTCGGAGAACCGTCCGGCGAGCAACGGAAGGCGGACATCATGGGGCTGCGACGCAGCAGGCAGGGCGCGCAGGACAGGCAGTACACGGCGGACGTCCGACCGGGCTCCGGTTCCCCGGACCTCGCCGTCGAGCTGCGCGGCGTTCGTCGGCAGTACGGTCGCGGCGGCTCCGCCGTCCACGCCCTGCGAGGCATCGACCTCGCCCTGCCGCGCGCCAGTTTCACCGCCGTCATGGGCCCCTCGGGCTCCGGCAAGTCGACCTTCCTGCAGTGCGCGGCCGGACTCGACCGTCCCACCGAGGGCTCCGTACGCCTCGGCGGCACCGAGATCACCGGGATGAGCGAGAACCGGCTCACCGAGCTGCGCCGCACCCGCCTCGGCTTCGTCTTCCAGGCCTTCAACCTGCTCCCGTCCCTCACGGTCGAGCAGAACGTCGTCCTGCCCATGCGCCTGGCCGGACAGCGCACCGGCTCCGCCCGCGGCCGCCGCGAAGCCGCCGAGATGCTCACCCGGGTCGGCCTCGGCGACAAGGGCGACCGCCGCCCCGGCCAGCTCTCCGGCGGCCAGCAGCAGCGCGTCGCTGTCGCCCGCGCCCTGGTCACCCGGCCCGATGTGGTCTTCGCCGACGAACCGACCGGCGCCCTCGACACCACCACCGCCGCCGAGATCCTCACCCTGCTCCGGCACGCGGTGGACACCCTCGGTGCCACCGTCGTCATGGTCACCCACGACCCGGCGGCCGCCGCCTACGCGGACCGGGTGCTCTTCCTCGCCGACGGCGCGATCGCGGACAGCCTGCCGCGCGCCGGGGCCGCACAGATCGCGGCCCGGATGACCGCACTGACCACCCGCGCCACCGCCTACGCGCCCGCCCACGCCTCCGCCCACGCCTCCGCCCACGCCTCCGCCCATGCAGGAGCAGCAGCCTGATGTTCACGCCGCATGTCCCGAACGGCCTCGCCCGCGCGGCCGTCCGCTTCAAACCCGCGTCGTTCGCCGGGACCTTCGTCGCGCTCCTGCTGGCCGCGGCGATCGTCTCCGCCTGCGGCATCCTGCTGGAGACCGGCCTGCGCGCCTCCGTACCCGCGGAGCGCTACGCGAAGGCACCCGTGGTCGTCGCCGCCGACCAGCGGGTCCACATGACGGTCGGCAGCGGCGAGGGCGCGTACGACGCCGCCACCCCCGTACCGGACACCGCGCGGCTCCCCGAATCCCTGGTGGACAAGGCCGCCTCGGCCCCCGGCGCCGCAGCCGCGATCGGGGACGTCAGCTACCCCGTACGGCAGGACTCCACCCCCCTCACCGCGCACGGCTGGGGCTCCACCGCCCTCACCGGCACGCGACTGCTCACCGGAGAGGCGCCCCGGGCCGGCGAAGTCGTCGTCCCCGCGGGCGCCGGGCACCGCACCGGCGAGAACATCACCCTCGACACACCCGTCGGCGTACGGGAGTTCCGCGTCGCGGGCACCACCGCCGCCGACGCCACCGTCTGGTTCGCCGACCGGCAGGCCGTACAGCTCTCCGGTCACCCCGGCCGGGTCGACGCCATCGCCGTGCTCGCCACCCCGGGCACCGCCACCGACGCCCTCGCCGACCAGGTGCGCAAGGCCGTCGGCCACACCGCCCACACCCAGGTCCACACCGGTGACGGCCGGGGCGGCGTCGAGGACGCGGGCCTCGCGGGCGCCCAGGAACTCCTCGCCGGCCTCGGCGGCTCCTTCGGCGGCGTCGCCACCATGGTCGCCGTCTTCACCGCCGCCGGTACGGTAGCCCTCTCCGTCGGCCAGCGCAGCCGCGAATTCGCCCTGCTGCGCGCCATCGGCGCCACCCCGCGCCAGCTGCGCCGCACCATCGCCACCGAGTCCCTGCTCATCGCCCCGCTCGCCGGAGCGCTCGGCTGTCTGCCCGGAATCGCCCTGGCCCGCTGGTGGTTCGGGCAGCTCCAGGACAAGGGAGCCATCCCCGGGCCGATCGATCTGCACGTGTCCTGGCTGCCGCTGACCGTCGCCACGGCCACCACGATGCTCACCGCGCTGGGCGCCGGATACTTCGCCGCCCGCAGGCCGTCGAAGATCAAGCCGGGGCTGGCTCTCGCGCAGTCCGCGGTGGAAGGCCCCCCGTTCGGCTGGATCCGCACCCCGCTAGGCATCGCCGCCCTCGTCGGCGGCGTAGCTTTCGCGGGCGTCGCCGCCTCCACGAGCGGCGAGGACGCGGCGAACGCCGCACTCGGCGTCGTCATGTTCTTCATGATCGCGGTCGGCCTCCTCGGCCCGCTGATCGCCCGGATCTGTGCCGCCGTCATCGGCCTCCCGCTGCGCGCGGCAGGCGCGTCCGGTTCGCTGGCCGCCGCCAACTCCCGTACGAACTCCCGCCGGCTGGCCTCCGCGATCACCCCGATCGTGCTCGCCATGGCCTTCTCCTCCACGCTCGTCTTCATGCACACCAGCGAGGAACGGGTGATCGCACACCAGCAGCGCGACGCCATCACCGCCGACCACATCGTCTCCGCCCCGGCGGGCCTCGCCTCCGACGCCACCGCACGGGCGGCGGCCACCCCCGGCGTCTCCACCGCGGTCGGCCTGCTCCGCGGCTCCGTCCTGGTGCCCACCGGATCGGGCGGCGACCGGATACTCCAGAACACCTCCGCCCAGGGGGTCGTCGGCTCCGGCGGCGACCTCGTCAGGGTCCAGGACCTCGACGTGCGGAGCGGATCGCTCACCGGCCTGCGGCCCGGTACCGTCGCCATCGACACCACCCTCGCCGGCTCCACGAAGCGCACCACCGGCGACCGGCTGGCCCTGCGCCTCCCGGACGGCACCGAGGCGTCACCGAGGATCGTCGCCGTCTACGGCCGCGGCCTGGGCACCAGCCTCGTCACCCTGCCCGCCACCGACCTGAAGACCCATGTCACGTCCCCGTACGCCTCCGACGTGCTGGTACGGGCCACCCCCGCCGCCGCACAGAAGCTCACCGCGCTCGGCACCGTCACCGACCGCTCCGGCTACGCCGCCGCGCAGGACCAGGACCGCGAGATCAACGCCTGGGCCAACACCGTCATGGCCGCGGTCCTCGGCGGATTCGCCGCTGTCGCCGCCGTCAACACCCTGGTGATGACCGTCCTCGACCGCCGCCGGGAACTGACCATGCTCCGCCTCATCGGCTCCACCCGCCGCCAGGTCATGGACATGATCCGCTGGGAGGCACTTCTCGTCACGGTGACCGGGGCCGCGCTCGGCACCGCCATCGCACTGGCCACAATCGTCCCGATGGCGAAGGGACTGACAGGCGAATCGCCGTACATCCCACCGGCGTTGTACGGCTCTTTCGTCGCCGCCACCATCGGGCTCGGCCTCGCCGCCGCGACGGTCCCGGCCCGCGCGGCCCTGCGCCGGACGACCGCCCGTCCGTAGAGTCGGGCCATGCCCACTCCACACGCACAGCTGACCCTGGCCGAAGTAGAGGCGATCGCCCGCGAGGCCCACGCCGACCAGCGGGACAAGGCGGGACGCCCGTACACCGAGCACCTCGCCGCCGTCGCCGAAGGCGTACGGACCAGGGGCGGCAGCGACGAACAGATCGCCGCGGCCTGGCTGCACGACGCCGTCGAGGACGACGCGCTGTCCGCACGGTGGCTGGCCGACGCCGCACTGCCCCAGCAGGTCAAGGACATGGTCCTCGCCGTCACCAGACGTGACGGCGAGGACCTCGGTTCGTACACCCGGCGCATCCTCGACACCCCGGGCGCCCTGCTGATCAAGGAGTCCGACCTGGCACACAACGCCGATCCGGCCCGCCTCGCCGTACTCGAACCGGCGACCCGTACCCGACTGGCCGAGAAGTATGCGCAGGTACGGAGGTTGCTCGGGCTCACCCCAGGTGAATCGCCCGCCGAGCAATCGGTTCAAGCCAACACGGCGACGGACTGAACCACCCGGGTCAGCGTCCGGCCGCGTCCCGCCGGAACGCCCAGTTCATCTCCGGCTCGGTCACCACGCGCAGCACTCTCCGTACCGGTGGCGTACACATCAGTGTCACCGCACCGGCCGCGACCAGTGAGACGAGGACCAGACCGGCGGGCGCCGAGAGCCAGTCGTAGACGTCGAACACCCCGGCGTATCCGGCGCCCTTGATCAGGAATCCGTGCAGCAGATAGCCGCAGATCGTCCCGGCGCCGAGCACGGTGAACCACATGTGGCGGCGCGGCACCCAGGACAGGAACCCGATGGCGAGCAGCAGCGCGCAGCCGAACATCGCCATCGTCATCACGGCACCGGACCACCACGGGGCGCCCATCTCCTGCGCGCTGTTGCTGCGGTAGAACCAGCCCAGCTGCATCCGCGGCGCCGCCCAGTACGCGAAGACCAGGGCCCCGGCGAACAGCGGCAGCGCGAGCATCCGCACCTCACGCCGGCGGATCAGCTGGAAATGCTCGGGCTTCAGCTGGAGTCCCAGCACGAAGAACGGCAGGAACTGCAGAACCCGCTGGAGATCGAGATCGTTGCCGATCGTCGGGGAGAACGAGGCGAGTACGGCGATGACGAGTGCCACCGGCAGCGGATGGCGCAGGGCCTGCCACAGCGGTGTGGTGATCCGCCAGATGAACAGCGCGGCCAGGAACCAGGTGAGATACCAGGGGTCGAGCACGCTGATCGGCTGATCCGGCGAGCCGTCCGCGTACCGCTTGAACAGCGAATACGCCGTCTCGAACACCACATAGGGCACGGCGACGCCGGTGACCAGGCGTTTCACCTTGGCGGCGGACAGATCGAACGAGCGGGAGAAATAGCCGGAGATGATGACGAACGCCGGCATGTGAAAGGTGTACGCCACCATGTACAGCGCACGGGCGGTCCGGCTGCCGTCCATCACCGGTTCCCACGCGTGCGCCACCGCGACGAGCACGATGGCCAGATATTTGACGTTGTCGAAGTAGGCGTCACGCTTCTTCGCCGGCGCACCCGCCGGAGGCTTGTTCGCCACCGGTGCGGGGGGCGCCGCGGTGGCGGTCGTCGTCCCTCGGCGTCTGGGCTCCGACTCCCGGGTCGCCGATGGGAGCGGGGCCCTCTGAAATACGTTCGGAGCGTGGAACATCTAAAGCACCCTAGACGCCTCGATTGCCATGCGTAAAACCGCGCACGGATATCGCGTGTTCGCGTTCAATCAAAAGCGAATTCGCCATGAACTGACCGTTACGCCTAGATTCATCCCCATTAATTGGGGCATATCGGCAGGCGATTGGGGGGGTATTAATTTCATCGCACAGAGGCCTTGGAATTGCATGTGAATGAAGTGTGTGGGTATGGAAACCGTCACAGTCGCACGCCGTTGTGATTGTTTTATTCACAGATCACTCACAGGTGCGCGGAGCAAGGGCGGGACCGGTGACGCCCCTCCCGTGCGGCCGTGCGCCCCAGGCGCACGCGGGGCGCAAGGATGGCGCGATCCCGTCACTTCGGTCCGTCACCTGGCAGCCGGCACGGGGGAGTTGGTGGCACGATGGACGGAACGGAGAAGTGCTCGGCCGCACATCTCCGGGCCGGCAAGGCGGACCGACCAAGGGTGTGATCAGTCGTGGCCATTTCACTGTCTGTGGTGCTTCTGTTGGCGATCATCCTGGTGGTCCTGATCCGAGGCGGCTCCATCAAGGCAGGACCCGCGATCGTCGCGGTGCTCTTCGGCTTCTTCCTGGCATCGACCGGCATGGCGCCGTCGATCAACAAGTTCATGAACTCCATAGCGGAGAGCATCAACCAGATCACGTTCTGATCCGGTCCCGGTCCGGTTCCTCCCCTGCCATGCGCTCCGGCGCGCGGCAGGACAGGAGGCGCGAGTGGAACGCAAAAGGCCCGGTCCGACGAGCAATTCGTCGGACCGGGCCCAAGCATGGAGCGGGCGACGGGAATCGAACCCGCGTAGCTAGTTTGGAAGACTAGGGCTCTACCATTGAGCTACGCCCGCAAGCACTGCACCGCAGGTCCGGGGACCGGCGGCACGAGAAGCATCGTAGCGGGTCGCGGGCGCTGTGCGCACACCCGATTGCGGTCACCCGGTGTCGCGTTCGGTGCGGCCTGCGCGAAGCGGCGGATGTACTGCCTGTCTGCATGTACCCTACGTGTCGCACCGACGGGGTGTGGCGCAGCTTGGTAGCGCGTCCGCTTTGGGAGCGGAAGGTCGTCGGTTCGAATCCGGCCACCCCGACCATCGGCAAGATCGCATTGTGGGAGTCCGTCTCCTTGCCGTTACTATGCAAATTGCGTGCCCGTGTGTCTGATCTGCCGGGCTCGGTCCGCGAAGTCGCCAACCGTGCGGCGGAGCAGAACCCCAAGAAGTCAGCCACAAGGAGACCGAACCGTGAAGAGCGCCGTGGAGACCCTGAACCCGACCCGGGTTCGGCTCACTGTCGAGGTGCCCTTCGAGGAGCTCAAGGACAGCCTCGACGCGGCGTACAAGAAGATCAACCAGCAGGTCACGGTGAAGGGCTTCCGCAAGGGCAAGATCCCCGCCCGGGTCATCGACCAGCGGTTCGGCCGCGGTGCGGTGCTGGAGGAGGCCGTCAACGAAGCGCTCCCGAAGTTCTACACCGAGGCTGTCAACGAGGGTGAGCTCAACGTCCTCGGCCAGCCCGAGGTCGACATCACCGAGCTGAAGGACGGCGAAATGCTGGCCTTCACTGCCGAGGTTGACGTACGCCCCGAGATCGAGATTCCGGACTACTCCGGCATCGAGGTCACCGTGGACGCCCTCGAGGTCAGCGACGAGGACGTCGAGAAGGCCGTGGAGCAGCTCCGCGAGCGCTTCGCCTCCACCAACCCGGTCGAGCGCGCCGCCGCCGAGGGCGACGTCGTGACGATCGACCTGCAGGCCGAGGTCGACGGCGAGGTGCTGGAGGACGGCGTGGCCGAGGGTGTCTCGTACACCATCGGTTCCGGCGAGCTCCTCGACGGCATCGACGCCGCGGTCACCGGCCTGGAGGCGGGTGGCGAGGCCACCTTCACCTCCGAGCTGAAGGGCGGCTCGGCCGAGGGCAAGGAGGCCGAGGTCACCGTCAAGGTCACCGCCGTCGCCGCCCGTGAGCTCCCCGAGCTGGACGACGAGTTCGCCCAGATGGCGAGCGAGTTCGACACCCTCGACGAGCTGAAGGCGGACAGCCGCAAGCGCCTTGAGGACACCAAGCAGTACGAGCAGGCCACCCAGGCCCAGGAGCGCGTCCTGGACGAGCTGCTGAAGCTGGCCGAGGTCCCGATCCCGGAGAAGCTGCTCGCGGACGAGGTCCAGACCCGCAAGCACAACCTGGAGCACCACCAGCTCGGCCAGATGGGTCTGACCCTCGACAAGTACCTGGAGATCCAGGGCAAGACGGCCGAGGAGTTCGAGGCCGAGACCTCCGAGCAGGCGGTCAAGGGCATCAAGACCCAGTTCCTCCTGGACGAGATCGTCAACAAGGAGAAGCTGAACGTCAACCAGGAGGAGCTCACCGAGCACCTCATGCGGCGTGCCGCTTCCTCCGGCATGAGCCCGGACCAGTTCGCCCAGGCCGTCGTCGAGGGCGGCCAGGTGCCGATGCTCGTCGGCGAGGTCGCCCGCGGCAAGGCGCTGGCCGTGGTCGTCGAGGCCGCCAAGGTCGTCGACACCAACGGTGAGCCCGTCGAGCTGGAGGACGACGAGGAGGCCATCGAGACGGTCGAGGCCGCCGACGGCTCCGCCGAGGCCGTTGCCGACGCCGCCGAAGAGGCCGCCAAGGCCGCCGAGGAGAAGACCGAGGCCTGAGCCTCGCGCTGAACCCGTACGACGGGCTCCGGACGCTGTGCGTCCGGAGCCCGTCGGCGTATGGCGTACGGTGCCCCACAACCCTTGTGCGGACTGCGGACCTTGCGCTCCCAGCGAACAGTTGCGGAAGCGGGATGGCGTTGTCCTACCTGCGCGTTAGGGTCCATGAGTAGGAAGGGCAGGGGAGCCCCCGCCCACCGGTACGAAGACGCTGAGACGGCCGGAGCCGTCAGAGACGAGCAGGTGGATACGTGACGAATCTGATGCCCTACGCCGCCGGAGAGCCGCCCCTCGGTGGAGGCCTCGGTGACCAGGTCTACAGCCGACTGCTCGGTGAGCGCATCATCTTCCTCGGTCAGCAGGTCGACGATGAGATCGCCAACAAGATCACGGCGCAGATGCTTCTCCTTGCCGCTGATCCGGACAAGGACATCTACCTCTACATCAACAGCCCCGGCGGCTCGGTGACGGCCGGCATGGCGGTCTACGACACCATGCAGTACATCCCGAACGACGTGGTCACCATCGGCATGGGCATGGCGGCCTCGATGGGTCAGTTCCTGCTCACCGGCGGCACCCCGGGCAAGCGCTTCGCGCTCCCGAACACCGACATCCTCATGCACCAGGGCTCGGCCGGCATCGGCGGTACGGCCTCGGACATCAAGATCCAGGCCCAGTACCTGCTGCGCACCAAGCAGCGGATGGCCGAGATCACCGCCCGCCACTCCGGCCAGACGGTCGAGACGATCATCCGCGACGGCGACCGCGACCGCTGGTACACCGCGGAGGAGGCCAAGGCGTACGGCCTCATCGACGAGATCATCACGGCCGCATCGGGCGTTCCGGGCGGCGGCGGCACCGGCGCCTGATCCGGTCACCCACCGGATCGGCTCCACCGCCCCGCGCACCTCTCGTACGCCGAGACACCCAGCCACAGAACGCCACCAGGATGGTGAACACCCACATGAACAACTTCCCCGGCGCCTCCGCGAGCGGCCTCTACACCGGCCCGCAGGTGGACAACCGATACATCGTGCCGCGCTTCGTGGAGCGCACCTCGCAGGGCGTGCGTGAGTACGACCCGTACGCGAAGCTCTTCGAGGAGCGCGTGATCTTCCTCGGCGTGCAGATCGACGACGCCTCCGCCAACGACGTCATGGCGCAGCTGCTGTGCCTGGAGTCGATGGACCCGGACCGGGACATCTCGATCTACATCAACAGCCCCGGCGGCTCGTTCACCGCGCTCACGGCGATCTACGACACGATGCAGTTCGTGAAGCCGGACATCCAGACGGTCTGCATGGGCCAGGCGGCCTCCGCCGCGGCCGTGCTGCTCGCCGCGGGTACGCCCGGCAAGCGGATGGCGCTGCCCAACGCCCGTGTACTGATCCACCAGCCGTCCTCGCAGACCGGCCGGGAGCAGCTCTCCGACCTGGAGATCGCGGCCAACGAGATCCTGCGGATGCGCACCCAGCTGGAGGAGATGCTGGCCAAGCACTCCACCACGCCGCTGGAGAAGATCCGCGACGACATCGAGCGCGACAAGATCCTGACCGCCGAGGAAGCCCTCGCCTACGGTCTCGTCGACCAGATCGTGTCGACCCGCAAGAGCGCGGCCACGGCCGCCTGACATCGGCCTTCGCCCCTTGGCGCGATGGGTTCGCCCGGTCTCGGCCGTGTGAACCGTGCCAAGGGGGGCCCGAACGGGGGGCTAGGCAAGGTACCGTCGGATAGAGGCACCAGGAGCCGCTGAACCAAGCTGCTCCCAGGCGAAGGGGAAGCACCTCGTGGCACGCATCGGTGATGGCGGCGATCTGCTCAAGTGCTCGTTCTGCGGAAAGAGCCAGAAGCAGGTGAAGAAGCTCATCGCGGGACCCGGTGTGTACATCTGCGACGAGTGCATCGATCTCTGCAACGAGATCATCGAGGAGGAGCTCGCGGAGACCTCCGAGGTGCGGTGGGAGGAACTTCCCAAGCCGCGCGAGATCTACGAGTTCCTCGAGGGGTACGTCGTCGGGCAGGAGCCCGCGAAGAAGGCCCTCTCGGTCGCTGTGTACAACCACTACAAGCGGGTCCAGGCGGGCGAGAACAGCGGCGCCCAGGGCCGGGACGACGGCATCGAACTGGCCAAGTCCAACATCCTGCTGCTGGGCCCCACGGGCTCCGGCAAGACGCTTCTCGCGCAGACCCTGGCCCGTATGCTCAACGTCCCGTTCGCCATCGCCGATGCGACGGCGCTGACGGAGGCCGGCTATGTCGGCGAGGACGTCGAGAACATCCTGCTGAAGCTGATCCAGGCCGCGGACTACGACGTCAAGAAGGCCGAGACCGGGATCATCTACATCGACGAGATCGACAAGGTCGCCCGCAAGAGCGAGAACCCGTCGATCACCCGCGATGTCTCCGGCGAGGGCGTCCAGCAGGCCCTGTTGAAGATCCTGGAGGGCACCACCGCCTCCGTACCGCCGCAGGGCGGCCGGAAGCACCCGCACCAGGAGTTCATCCAGATCGACACGACGAACGTGCTGTTCATCGTGGGCGGTGCCTTCTCCGGGCTGGAGAGGATCATCGAGTCGCGGGCGGGTGCCAAGGGCATCGGCTTCGGCGCGACGATCCGTTCCAAGCGCGAGATCGAGGCGAGCGACCAGTTCCAGGAGGTCATGCCGGAGGACCTGGTGAAGTTCGGGATGATCCCGGAGTTCATCGGCCGGCTGCCCGTCCTCACCTCGGTCCACAACCTGGACCGCGAGGCACTGCTGCAGATCCTCGTCGAGCCGCGCAACGCGCTGGTGAAGCAGTATCAACGACTGTTCGAACTCGACGGTGTCGAGCTGGACTTCGACCGCCCGGCCCTGGAGGCCATCGCCGACCAGGCGATCCTGCGCGGCACCGGGGCGCGTGGCCTGCGGGCCATCATGGAAGAGGTCCTCCAGTCCGTGATGTACGAGGTGCCGTCCCGCAAGGACGTCGCCCGCGTCGTCATCACGGCGGACGTCGTCCGCAACAACGTGAACCCGACGCTGGTCCCGCGCGAACCGCGCACGATCGGCAAGGGCGACGGCGGGCGGCACGAGAAGTCCGCGTAGCGGCATGTGAACGCAAACGGAAGGGGCGCCCGGCCAGTTGGACTGGCGGGGCGCCCCTTCCGACGTCGTGACGCGATCAGATCTTGGTGCGGGACGTGTTGTAGAGCTTGGCGGCCAGGGCGGCCACGTCCTCCTGGGGCATGCCCCTGCCGGACATGGAGAGCGCGACGTCGACTCCGGTGACCACGCCGACCGTGCTGTAGTCGGCCCACACGCAAATGGGTGCCACGATCTCCTTCGGGCCGTTCTTCGCGGTGCCATCGCCCTTCTTGTTGACCATCTTCAGGTCCTGGCACTTCATCAGCGCGCCCTTGAACCCAGGTGGAGTGACGGCCTTGGAGCTGCCGACGAGTGAGTACTCCATGTCCTCGTCGCCCTTCTTCATGTTGTTCTCGGCATTCACGAAAGAGCTGTCGATGACCTTCGCGGGGTCGGTGACATCACCCCAGATGCCGGAGAGCGTGAGGCCCTTCACCGCGAGCGGGTTGTCCTCCGAACCGGACTTGTAGCTGGCCGCTGTCTGCTGGGGGTTCTTGATTCCCATCTCCTCGGCCTTCGCCTTCTCGGTGCCGGTCAACGGCGCCGAAGCAGCCGATCCCGTCGACGCCTTCTTGTAGTCGTCCACCGAAGCCGCAGGCGTCAGCTTGTAACCCTTGGTGGAGTCCGCGACATCGCTGTTGCTCGCACCCCCGCCCGACGTCAGGAAGTACACCCCACCCGCGATGACCGCCAACGCCACGACGGCGCCGCCGATGATCAGGCCGGTCTTCTTCTTCGGGGCCTCGGGAGGCGTGCCGTAGGCCTGCTGGCCGCCGTACGGGGGAGTGGGGGGCTGCTGACCGTACGGGCCGGGCTGCTGGGCCTGGGGGTAGCCGTAGCCCGGCTGGGGCTGCTGCTGGGGCGGGACACCCTGAGGGGCCTGCTGCGGGTGCCCGTAACCGGGCTGGCCCTGCGGCGGCTGCTGGCCGTACGGGCCCGGCTGCTGGCCGTACGGGCCGGGCTGGCCCTGCGGCGGCTGGCCACCGTACGGACCGGGCTGGCCCTGCGGCGGCTGTCCGCCGTACGGGCCCGGCTGGTTGTAGCTCATCTGCGGTGTCCCCTGTTCGGAAGTGCTCATCGGAATGCTTATGCGTTCCGAACATCCTGACGGAAGGCCCCCGGGCGTGGGGCACCGGGAGGCACACCGTTACCGAACAAACCGGTTTCAGCGTGATCCAGCGTGGGGCCCCGCGGCTTCGGCCCCGGAGGAATCTCTTCTCCAGGTTGCTCCGGGCTCAGGTACGTCGGACGATTCTGCTGTTCGACGCACTCCTTGATGACGGGCAACGTCGGCCGCCACAGGAAGCCGTGAAGTGCGAGGGTAACCAGAAGCGCGTGCCCCACAGGCATGTGCGGATGCTGTCGAGGTACTACTGGCCGAGTCTGCGGGCGGAGACCCCCTTGAAGTGAGCCCACGAGTGCTCAGGGGCGAAACCAAAAGGGGGATACAGGGGGCGGACGACCGCGCGACCCACGCGAATGTTCGAGTCCGGTTCCCATTGCGGTGACATAGGCGAACTGCATGAGCGTGACCTGCGTGAAAGTTGTCGTGCAGGTGAAGCTGCTGCCGGATGCCGTGCAGGCATCGGCTATCGGTGCGACGCTGCACGCGGTGAACGACCGGGCGAACTGGGTCTCGGCTGTGGCGTTCGAGCATGGTGTGCCGCGTGAGTACGAACTGCGGAAGCACACCTACGCCGAACTGAAGGCGGCCGGTCTCGGGGCGCAGGCGGCTCAGCACACGATCAAGAGGGTCCGTGACGCCTACACCACGCTGTGGGCCAACATCCGGGCAGGGAATCTGGGCAGACCCGGATCGAAACGCCGGACCAAGGCAGAGTCCAAGCCGATCACCTTCCGTCCCGAGGCCGCGCACCCGTTTGACGACCGGTGCCTGTCCTGGCAGTACGACGCGCAGACCGTCAGCATCTGGTCGATGGCGGGGCGGCTCAAAACCGTGCGCTTCGCCTGCTCCGCCGAAGCACTCAAGATGCTCCGCGAGTACCGCAGAGGCGAGTCGGACCTGGTCGAGCGCGACGGCGTGTTCTACCTGGTCGCGGTGTGCGAGGTCCCGGAGGCCCCTGTCAACGAGAACCCGTCCGGGTTCATCGGCGTGGACCTCGGCATCGTCAACATCGCCACCACATCCACCGGCTACCGAGCCGCCGGGCGCGGCCTGAACCGGCACCGCAAGCGGCAGACCAAACTGCGCCGCAAGCTCCAGGCCAAGGGCACCAAGTCCGCCAAACGCCGACTGAAGCAGCGCGCCCGCAAGGAAGCGCGGCACGCCGCGAACATCAACCACATCATCTCGAAGAAGATCGTCACCACCGCTGAACGCACCGGTCGCGGTATCGCCCTGGAAGACCTCACGGGCATCCGCGACCGGGTACGGCTCCGCAAGGACCAGCGGACACAACTGCACACATGGGGCTTCCGCCAGCTCGGCTCCTTCATCGAGTACAAGGCACGCCGGGCAGGGGTGCCGCTGGTGTACGTCTATCCGGCGTACACCAGCCAGCAATGCTCCGAGTGCGGGTACACCGACCGGAAGAACCGGGTCGATCAAGCAACGTTCGCGTGCCGCGCCTGCGGCCTCATCCTGCACGCGGACGACAACGCGTCCCACAACATCGACCGCAAGGGCGAAGCCGTGTGGACAGCGGGGCGTGAGTCACGCGTCCCAGCCACCCCATAGGTGGCCCGGACGGAGGAGACGACCCAGCAGCCAGCCGGGCTCTACCTCCAAGCCCGGTCCTTGCGGGACCGGGTCAAGTTGACTGCACGACTGTGACGGCCCCAATTTCCGTTCGGTCTAAACTGTCGGGCGTGACCGAGAACGCAGCGCAGCAGCCAGCCAGCAACCCCGAACTGCCGACCCAGTACGCACCGGCCGAGGTAGAGGGGAAGCTGTATGAGCGCTGGGTAGAACGGGGTTACTTCACCGCCGACGCGAAGAGCGACAAGCCTCCGTACACCATCGTCATTCCGCCGCCGAACGTCACCGGCGCGCTCCACCTGGGCCATGCCTTCCAGGTCACGCTCATGGACGCCCTCACGCGGCGCAAGCGCATGCAGGGCTTCGAGACACTGTGGCTGCCGGGCATGGACCACGCGGGCATCGCCACCCAGAACAAGGTCGAACAGCAGCTCGCCGAGGAAGGCAAGTCGCGGCAGGATCTCGGCCGCGAGGCGTTCACCGAGCGAGTCTGGCAGTGGAAGGACGAGTACGGCGGCCGGATCCTGGGCCAGCTGAAGCGCCTCGGCGCAGGGCTTGACTGGTCGCGTGAGCGGTTCACCATGGACGAGGGGCTCTCCAAGGCCGTCCAGACGATCTTCAAGAAGCTCTACGACGACGAGTTGATCTACCGCGCCGAGCGCATCATCAACTGGTGCCCGCGCTGTCTGACCGCGATCTCCGACATCGAGGTCGACTACCAGGACGACGACGGCGAGCTCGTCTCGCTGAAGTACGGCGAGGGCGACGAGACCGTCGTCGTGGCCACCACCCGGGTCGAGACCATGCTCGGTGACACGGCCGTCGCAGTTCACCCCGACGACGAGCGGTACGCGCACCTCGTCGGCAAGCGGATCAAGCTGCCGCTGACCGGCCGGACGATCCCGGTCGTCGCCGACACCCACGTCGACCCCGAGTTCGGCACGGGTGCCGTCAAGGTGACGCCCGCTCACGACCCGAACGACTTCGCGATCGGCCGGCGCCACGACCTCGAGTTCATGACGATCATGGACGAGCGCGGTGTCATCACCGTGCACGGCCCCTTCCAGGGACTCGACCGCTTCGAGGCGCGCTCCGCGATCGTTGCCGCCATGCGCGAGCAGGGCCGCGTCGTCGCCGAGAAGCGCCCGTACGTCCACTCCGTCGGGCACTGCTCGCGCTGCAAGACGACCGTCGAGCCCCGCCTTTCCCTCCAGTGGTGGGTCAAGGTCGAGACGCTCGCCAAGGCTGCGGGCGACGCGGTCCGCGACGGCCGGGTCGCGCTCCACCCGAAGGACATGGAGAAGCGGTACTTCGACTGGGTCGACAACCTCAACGACTGGTGCATCTCACGGCAGTTGTGGTGGGGCCACCGGATTCCCGTCTGGTACGGGCCGAACGGCGAAATGGTCTGCGTCGGCCCCGACGACGACGCGCCCACCGGCGAGGGCTGGGTCCAGGACGAGGACGTCCTCGACACCTGGTTCTCGTCCGGTCTCTGGCCGTTCTCGACGCTCGGCTGGCCGGAGGAGACTCCGGACCTCGAGAAGTTCTACTCGACCGACGTCCTGGTCACCGGGCACGACATCATCTTCTTCTGGGTCGTCCGGATGATGATGTTCGGTCTGTACGCGATGGACGGTGAGGTCCCCTTCAAGACCGTCGCGCTTACCGGTCTGGTCCGGGACGAGTTCGGCAAGAAGATGTCGAAGTCCAACCCGAACGCGGTGGACCCGATCGACTGGATGGACGCGTACGGCTCGGACGCCGTGAGGTTCACGCTCGCCACGGGTGCCAACCCGGGCGCGGACGTGCCGATCGGCGAGGACTGGGTCAAGGCCTCCCGCAACTTCGCCAACAAGATCTGGAACGCCACCCGCTTCGCGCTGATGAACGGCGCGACCGTGGAGGGCGAGCTGCCGTCCGTCGAGCAGCTGTCGGCGACCGACCGGTGGATCCTGTCGCGGCTGAACAAGACGGTCGCCGAAGTCGACGCGTTCTACGACGACTTCCAGTTCGCGAAGCTCTCCGACACCCTCTACCACTTCGCGTGGGACGAGGTCTTCGACTGGTACGTCGAGCTGTCGAAGACGACCTTCTTCGCGGGCGGCGAGGGCGCCAAGGTCTCCGGCCGGGTCCTCGGCGAGGTCCTCGATGTGATGCTGCGTCTGCTGCACCCGGTCGTCCCGTTCGTCACCGAGACGCTCTGGACCACGCTCACCGGCAAGGAGTCCGTCGTCATCGCCGACTGGCCGGCCGACAGCGGCTTCCGCGACGACGCCGCCGAGCAGGAGATCGCGCTCGTCCAGCAGGTCGTCACCGAGGTCCGCCGGTTCCGCTCCGACCAGGGCCTGCAGCCCGGCCAGAAGGTCCCGGCCGAGCTCGGCCTGACCGGCACCGCGCTCGCCCCGCACGAGGCGGCCATCCGCCAGGTGCTGCGCCTGCAGCCGGCCGGCGACGGCTTCCACGCCACCGCGTCGCTGCCGGTCGCCGGGGCCACGGTCGCTCTCGACCTGTCCGGCACGATCGACGTCGCGGCCGAGCGTAAGCGCCTGACGAAGGACCTGGGCGCCGCCGAGAAGGAGAAGGCCCAGGCGGGCGCCAAGCTCTCCAACGAGGCGTTCCTCGGCAAGGCCCCGGACAACGTGGTCGACAAGATCCGCGGCCGGCTCGCCAAGGCCGAGGCGGACATCGAGCGGATCACCAACCAGCTGGCGAACCTGCCGCAGGGCTGAATCACCCGCTGACGGCGAAGCCCCCGTACTCCCGCTGCCGGGAGATACGGGGGCTTCGCCCGTCCCGCGCCCGGCCGGACTCCGGCGTCACCGGCCGCTGCGCACGATGTCCGTGCCCATCCGTAGACTGGCCTCGTGAGTGAGCCCCGCCCTTCCGACCGGCACAACGCCTCCGATCCCGACGAGACCTTCGCGGGGATCGTCGACGAAGCGACCCAGCGCGACCCCGACCTGGCGGTGATCGAGGCCGGGAGCCGTACGCTGCGCACCCGCTCGGGGCCGCCGCAGGGCCAGGACGTCCCCGCCCGCCCCGCCGACCCCGAGGTGGACAAGGCGCTGCGCGCCGTGGAGCAGGAGCTCGCCGGGCGCTGGGGTGAGACGAAGCTGGAGCCGTCCATCACGCGCATCGCCGCGCTGATGGACGTGCTCGGCGAGCCGCAGCGCGCCTACCCCTCGATCCACATCACCGGGACCAACGGCAAGACGAGCACGGCCCGCATGATCGAGTCCCTGCTCGGCGCCTTCGACCTGCGTACCGGCCGCTACACCTCGCCGCACGTCCAGTCGATCACCGAGCGGATCAGCCTGGACGGCTCGCCGATGGACCCCGAGCGGTTCATCGAGGCGTACCAGGACATCAAGCCGTACGTGGAAATGGTCGACGCCCAGCAGCCGTACCGGCTCTCCTTCTTCGAGGTGCTGACGGGCATGGCGTACGCGGCGTTCGCCGACGCGCCGGTCGACGTCGCCGTCGTGGAGGTCGGCATGGGCGGCAGCTGGGACGCGACGAACGTCATCGACGCCTCGGTCGCCGTCGTCACCCCCATCTCGCTGGACCACACCGACCGGCTCGGCGCCACGCCCGCCGAGATCGCCGGTGAGAAGGCCGGGATCATCAAGCAGGACGCCACGGTCATCCTGGCGCAGCAGCCCGTCGACGCCGCGCAGGTCATGCTGAAGAAGGCCGTCGAGGTCGACGCCACGGTCGCCCGCGAAGGCATGGAGTTCGGCGTCGTCTCCCGCGAGATCGCCGTCGGCGGCCAGCTGCTGACGCTGCGCGGCCTCGGCGGCGAGTACACGGAGGTCTTCCTCCCGCTGTACGGCGCCCACCAGGCGCACAACGCGGCGGTGGCGCTCAGCGCCGTGGAGGCGTTCTTCGGGATCGGCGCCGAGCAGTCCGGCGCACTCGACATCGACACGGTCCGCCAGGCCTTCGCCTCGGTGATCTCGCCGGGCCGTCTCGAAGTCGTCCGCTCCAGCCCGACCGTCGTCCTGGACGCGGCCCACAACCCGGCGGGCGCCCGTGCCTGCGCCGACGGGCTCTCCGAGGCGTTCGGCTTCTCCCGGCTGATCGGTGTGGTCGGCGCGAGTGGCGACAAGGACGTCAGGGGGCTCCTCGAAGCCTTCGAGCCGATCTTCGCCGAGGTCGTCATCACCCAGAACTCCAGCGGCCGCGCGATGGACGCCGACGAGCTGGCCGCCGTCGCGGTCGAGGTCTTCGGCAGCGACCGCGTCCAGGTCGAGCCCCGCCTCGACGACGCGCTGGAGGCGGCGATCACCCTCGCCGAGGAAGAGGACGAGTATGCGGGCGCCGGCGTCCTGGTGACCGGTTCCGTGATCACGGTCGGCGAGGCCCGACTGCTCCTGGGAAGGCACTGACCGACGTGCGTACGCTCTGTGCATCGACACTGATCGGCGAGTTCTTCGTGATCGGCTTCGCCGGACTCGTCGCGATGAAGTCCGACGACCTCTCGAACACCACGGTCTGGACGGTGTGCGGCATCGGCATGCTGCTCTCCGTACTGCTCTGCGGGATCATCACCCGCCCCGGCGGGATACAGCTCGGCTGGGCGCTGCAGATCGCCCTGGTGCTGAGCGGCTTCGTCGTCCCGATGATGTTCATCCTCGGCCTGATCTTCGGCGCCCTGTGGTGGGCCTCGGTGCACTACGGCCGCAGGATCGACGAGGCGAAGGCCCGCTGGGCGGCCGCGGAGGAGGCCGCCGAGGCCCCGGCCGGTGGCTGATCCCGTGCCCCGCGGCCAAACCCGGCCGCAGGCCCGTTCCCGTACCCCTGTAGCCTCGCTTCACCGCACCCGCATGCCTGCAAGGAGCCGCACACCATGACCCAGCGCACCCTCGTCCTGCTCAAGCCCGACGCGGTCCGGCGCGGACTGGTCGGCGAGATCGTCGGGCGGATCGAGCGCAAGGCCGACTGGCGGATCACCGCGCTGGAGCTGCGCACCCTCGACCGCGCCACGCTGGAGCAGCACTACGCCGAGCACGTCGGCCGCCCGTTCTACGAGCCGCTCGTCGAGTTCATGCAGTCCGGCCCGGTCGTGGTGCTGGTCGCCGAGGGCGAGCGGGTCATCGAGGGCATCCGTACGCTGGCCGGTCCTACCGACCCGATCGCCGCCGCGCCCGGCTCCATCCGTGGTGACTTCGGCACGATCACCCGCGAGAACCTCATCCACGCCTCGGACTCCGAGGAGTCCGCAGAGCGAGAACTGAAGCTTTTCTTTCCGGGACTCTCCTGACTCCGGATCAGCCGAACAGCGCTCATGACCTGGGGCGACCGAATTAATTCGGTCGCCCTTCGGCATAGGGTCCCGGATCGCGGGAACGCATCACCCCGACGTAACGTCACCATGAGTGGAACGGCCACCCGTTCCGCCTACAAAGGCGAAGGACCCTCGCGCGGTGTCCGTGCATACGGCACTACGATGGAATCTTCCACGCCCGCAGCGCTCATCTCGCCGACCAGAACAAGCCAACATCGCTTTCTCGGAAGGCCCGACGCATCCTCATGGGGAACAAGGGGAACTCAATGTCGTTCATCGGCCGTGACATGGCTATCGACCTCGGGACTGCCAACACGCTGGTGTACGTCAGGGGGCGCGGCATCGTTCTGAACGAGCCGTCCGTCGTGGCCATCAACACCAACACCGGCGGCATCCTGGCGGTCGGCTCCGAGGCCAAGAAGATGATCGGGCGTACACCGGGCAACATCGTTGCCGTACGGCCCCTGAAGGACGGCGTGATCGCCGACTTCGAGATCACCGAGCGGATGCTCCGCTACTTCATCCTGAAGATCCACAAGCGCCGCTACCTGGCCCGCCCGCGCGTCGTCGTCTGCGTGCCCTCCGGCATCACCGGCGTCGAGCGACGCGCCGTCATCGAGGCGTCGACGCAGGCCGGCGCGCGCCAGGTGCACATCATCGAGGAGCCGATGGCGGCGGCCATCGGCTCCGGGCTGCCGGTCCACGAGGCCACCGGCAACATGGTCGTCGACATTGGCGGCGGCACCACCGAGGTCGCGGTCATCTCGCTCGGCGGAATCGTCACTGCCCAGTCGATCCGGGTCGCCGGTGACGAACTGGACAACGCGATCATCCAGCACATCAAGAAGGAGTACTCGCTCCTTCTCGGTGAGCGCTCCGCCGAACAGATCAAGATCACGATCGGCTCGGCGTACGACCTGGACAAGGACGAGCACACCGAGATCCGCGGCCGTGACCTGGTCTCCGGGCTGCCCAAGACCGTGGTCATCTCGGCCGACGAGGTCCGCAAGGCCATCGAGGAGCCGGTCAACGCGATCGTCGACGCCGTGAAGACCACGCTCGACAAGTGCCCGCCGGAGCTCTCCGGCGACGTCATGGACCGCGGCATCGTCCTCACCGGCGGCGGCGCGCTGCTGCGCGGGCTGGACGAGCGGCTGCGCCGCGAGACCGGCATGCCGATCCACATCGCCGAGGACCCGCTGGACTCGGTGGCGCTCGGATCCGGCAAGTGCGTCGAGGAGTTCGAGGCACTCCAGCAGGTGCTGGACGCCCAGCCCCGCCGGTAGACGGCGGGCCGGTCCGCGGACGGACAACACAGTGGTCTGCTGCGCGGACCGCTGCCGCTCCGTACGGCCGATCGTTGATATACAGGCACGAACATTCCGACGAGGAAGGCACGGCCGCCGCACGTGAGGGACACACGAGAGAGCCGGCTGCTCCTGGTGCTGCTGATCGCCATCGCATTCGCATTGATCACGGTGGACATCCGGGGCGGCGAGGAGTCACCGGTGGACGGTGCCCGGCAGGCCGCCGCCACGGTCTTCGGACCGGTCGAGAACGGCGTGGCGGCGGCCGTCGACCCGGTGGGCAACGCCATAGGAGCGGTACGCGACTCCGGCACCCGGCACAACCGGATCGCTGAACTGGAGCAGCAGAACGCCGCGCTGAAGACGAAGCTCGGCAGCGACGACCAGAACCGCAACCGGGTCCGCGAACTGGACCGGATGCTGAAGAAGTCGGCCGCCGGACAGTACGGCATCAAGGCCGCCGAGGTCGTCGCCATAGGAGCGGCCCAGGGCTTCTCCTGGACGGTCACCATCGACGCCGGCTCCCACGACGGCATCAAGCGCGACATGACCGTCATCAACGGCGACGGACTCGTCGGCCGGGTCACCACCGTCGGCCCGGACACCGCCACGGTGCTCCTGGCCAACGACCCCGACTTCACCGTCGGTACCCGTATGGAGAAGACCGACGAACTGGGCTTCGCCACCGGCCAGGGCTCCCGACCGCTGTCCGTCCAGTTCCTCAACGGCAAGGCCAAGGTGAAGAAGGGCGACCGCCTGGTCACCTTCGGTTCCAGCAAGGACAAGCCGTTCGTGCCGGGTGTCCCGGTGGGCGAGGTCGTTCGCGTCGACCCGTCCGGCGGCGGCCTGACCCGTACCGTCTACGTCCGTCCGTACGTCGGGTTCACCAAGCTCGACATCGTCGGCATCGTCGTGCAGGCCCCGCGGGAGGACCCCCGCGACATGGTCCTGCCCAAGGCGCCCGCCAAATCCGCCAAGCCCAAGCCCACCCCGACCGTCACCGTGACGATCTCGCCCAACGGCGACATCGTCGACACCGAAGGAAACGTCGTCGGGAACATCCACGAGAGCCCGGACCCGAGCGGATCCCCGGTCCCCAGCAGCAGTTCGAACGCCACACCGAACACCGGCACCGCGGCAAACGAGCAGAGGTAGAGCTGATCCCCATGCGCTTGAACCGGACTCTGCTCTCCGTCTTCCTGGTCGTCGTCGCCCTCGTCGTCCAGATCTCCGTCCTCGCCCGGCTCCAGCTCCCCGGCGCCGTGCCCGACCTGCTCCTCCTCGTCGTCCTCGCTCTCGCCTTCGTCTACGGGCACGTCAGCGGCGCCCTCATCGGCTTCGGCGCGGGACTCCTCGCCGACCTGGCACCGCCCGCCGACCACGCCGCCGGGCGCTACGCGCTGGTCCTCTGTGTCATCGGGTATCTCGCCGGACTGGCCAAGCCGGAGAACGGGCAGCTCAAGTCGGCGGCCGTCCCGATGGTCGGGGTCGTCGCCGCGGCGATCGGCTCGACCCTGCTGTACGCGCTCGTCGGCGCGCTCGTCGGGGACACGGCGGCCCGTCATGTGGGCCTGGGCAGCCTGCTGTTCACGGCCGCTGTCTACGACCTGCTCCTCGCGCCGTTCGTCGTGCCGCTGATCATGGCGATCGCCAGACGCACGGTGAACGATCCGCTCGCCGACGCGTCCGGCGGCGATGTCGCCGCGGGCTGGCTGGCCTCCGGCACCGGACTGCGGATCGGCGGCCAGCGCGGCGGACTGCGCGTCAAGGTCGCCCGCAACCGCGCGGCACGCGCCGGACGGATCAAGGGAGTCAAGCGACTGTGAGGCCGCACCACAGCGGGGACACCCCCCGTACCTCCGGCCCGACCACCACCGGGGGCGCCCCGTGAGCAACATCCCCGAGACCGGCCGGACCCAGCGGGTCCAGATCCGTCTCGTCGTCATCCAGGTCCTCGTCTTCTCCCTGCTGCTCACCCTCGGCGGGCGTCTCTGGTACCTCCAGATCCGCAACGGCAAGGAGTACAGCGACGAGGCGAAGAACAACCACGTCCAGCAGGTCGTCCAGCCCGCCGTCCGCGGCTCCATCCTCGACGCGCGCGGCGTGCCCCTCGCCGACAACGAGACCCGTCTGGTCGTCTCCGCCAGCCGCACCGAACTGATGAAGATGGCGGACGACGGCAAGAGCGTCCTGACCCGGCTCGCCGATGTCCTCGGCATGCAGCCCAAGGAAGTCCTCGACAAGATCCGGCTCTGCGACGCGAAGACCCCGCAGCCCTGCTGGAACGGTTCGCCGTACCAGCCGATCCCGGTCACCGACGAGGCCACCACCCAGCAGGCCCTCCAGATCCGCGAACGCGCCGAGGACTTCCCCGGCATCACCGCCGAACCCACCGCCGTACGCCGCTACGCCGCACCCGGCAAGGCCAACACCGCCCAGGTCCTCGGCTATCTCTCGCCCGTCACCGACGAGGAGATCACCAAGGCCCAGGACACCGACTCGCCGTACCTCCGCTCCGACCAGGTCGGCCGCTCCGGCCTGGAGCGCACCTACGACAAGGAACTGCGCGGCAAGGCCGGTGTCACCCGCTACGAGGTCGACAACCTCGGCCGGGTCATCGGCGAGGCGAAGAACGACAAGGCGGAGCCCGGCTCCAGCGTCGTCACCTCCATCGACGCCCGGGTCCAGGCCGTCGCCGAGTACGAGCTCAACGAGGCCATGAAGACGGCCCGTCAGTCGTTCGACAAGAACACCGGCGAGAACTACAAGGCCGACTCCGGCGCCGTCGTCGTCATGGAGGCCAAGACCGGCCGGGTCGTCGCGATGGCCTCCCTGCCGAACTACGACCCCAACGCCTGGGTCGGCGGCATCTCCGCCAAGGACTACGCCCGGATGACCAGCAAGAAGTCCAACTATCCGCTGCTCAACCGCGCCATCCAGGGCCAGGCCGCACCGGGCTCGATCTTCAAGGTCGTCTCGACCGCGGCCTCCGTCCAGGCGGGCTACGCGTTCGACGGCCACTACCCCTGCCCCAGCTCCTACAGCGCCGACGGCCAGGTCTACAAGAACTTCGAATCGCAGGGCCACGGCTCGATCACCCTGGGCCAGGCGCTCGAGGTCTCCTGCGACACCGTCTTCTACGCACTCGGCCACCAGCAGTGGCAGAAGGACGGCGGGCTGAAGTCCAAGAAGAACGCCAAGGACTGGTTCTTCAAGACCGCCCACCAGTTCGGCCTCGGCAAGGAGACCGGTATCGACCTCCCCAGCGAGGTCACCGGCCGTGTCCCCGACCGCCAGTGGAAGAAGGACTTCTGGAAGGCCAACAAGGACGCCTGGTGCGAGCAGGGCAAGAAATGGCCCAAGAAGAAGGACTTCGGCACCGTGCTCGCCCACGAGAACTGCCTCGAGGGCATGAAGCTGCACGCCTATGACGCGATCAACTACTCCATCGGCCAGGGCGATACCCTCGTCACCCCGATCCAGATGGCGACCATCTACGCCGCGATCAGCAATGGCGGCACGCTCTACGACCCGACCGTCGGCAAGGCGATCGTCAGCCCCGACAGCAAGCACGTCCGCGTGATCGAGCCCCATTCGCACGGCAAGCTGCCGGCCAGCGCCCAGACCCTGAAGCAGATGGAGGGGGCGCTGGCGGGCGTCGCGACCCGCGGTACCGCCGCCTGGCGATTCGGCGGCTGGCCGCAGGACAAGATCCCGATGCACGCCAAGACGGGTACGGCCGAGGTCTACGGAAAGCAGACGACCTCCTGGTTCGCCACGTACACCAAGGACTACTCGATCGTCATGACGATCTCTCAGGGCGGTACGGGTTCCGGTGCGTCCGGGCCCGCCGTGCGCAACATCTACGACGCCCTCTACGGCCTCGACGACTCCGGCAAGCAGGATCTGAAGAAGGCGCTGCTGCCCACCCCGCAGAAGTCCCTGCCGAAGATCCAGCGGGACGGCACGATCGACGCCCCGGAGATCAAGCCGTACAACCCCGACTCGCAGAAGACCCCGGAGGAACAGACCCTCGCCGCGGTCCTGGGGAGGCGCGACTGATGGCCGGCTTTTCCGTCTCGCGCTACGCCCCCGAGCGCTCCGCCTGGGGCAAACTCATCGCCCGCGACTCCGTCGTACGCAAACTCGACTGGCCGCTGCTCGGGTCCGCGATCGCGCTCTCCTTCATCGGCTCGCTGCTGGTCTACTCGGCGACCCGGGGCCGCGACTCGCTCACCCACGGCGACCCGTACTACTTCCTCTTCCGGCACGCCCTCAACACCGGCATCGGCTTCGCCCTGATGATCGGCACGATCTGGCTCGGCCACCGCACCCTGCGCGGCGCCGTCCCGATCCTCTACGGCCTCTCGGTGATCCTCGTACTGGCGGTCCTCACCCCGCTCGGCGCGACCGTCAACGGCGCCCACGCCTGGATCATCATCGGCGGCGGCTTCTCGCTCCAGCCGTCCGAGTTCACCAAGATCACCATCATCCTGATCATGGCGATGCTGCTCGCCGAGCGCGTCGACGCGGGCGACCAGCTCCACCCCGACCACCGGACCGTCGCCAAGGCGCTGGGCCTGGCGGCCGTGCCGATGGCGGTCGTCATGGGGATGCCGGACCTCGGCTCCGTGATGGTCATGGTCGTCATCGTGCTCGGCGTGCTCCTCGCCTCCGGCGCGTCGAACCGCTGGATCTTCGGCCTGCTCGGCGCGGGCGTGGCCGGCGCGATCGCGATCTGGCAGCTCGGCCTGCTCGACGAGTACCAGATCGCCCGCTTCGCCGCCTTCGCCAACCCCGCGCTCGACCCGGCGGGCGTCGGCTACAACACCAACCAGGCCCGCATCGCGATCGGCTCCGGCGGCCTGACCGGAACGGGCCTCTTCCAGGGCACCCAGACCACCGGCCAGTTCGTCCCCGAGCAGCAGACCGACTTCGTCTTCACCGTCGCGGGCGAGGAGCTCGGCTTCCTCGGCGCCGGGCTGATCCTCGTCCTGCTCGGCATCGTCCTGTGGCGCGCCTGCCGGATCGCCCGCGAGACGACCGAGCTGTACGGCACGATCGTCGCCGCCGGAATCATCGCCTGGTTCGCCTTCCAGGCCTTCGAGAACATCGGGATGACGCTCGGCATCATGCCGGTCGCCGGGCTGCCGCTGCCGTTCGTGTCGTACGGAGGGTCCTCGATGTTCGCCGTCTGGGTGGCCGTCGGGCTGCTCCAGTCGATCAGGGTGCAGCGGCCGATATCGGCGTAGGGGTGTCTTCGTGCGCGACAGCCCTCTGCCGGGGCCCGGCGTGGGCCTGGCCCCGGCAGAGGGCTGTCGCGGGGAACGGAATCGCTGAATAATCGATCGCGTCAGATCGATCGCGTCTGGATTCGGTTCGTGACTCCTCCACCCGGCGGGCGGGCGGCTTCTCACTCGGCTCGGTCGAACCTCATGACGGCCAAGCCCTGACCGCTGCCCGAGGGCAGGATCACAACGTAGGACACATCAGCGCCGCTCCAGCGGGCGAAGCCGACCGTTCACTCGAATGGAGGTCCGATGGTTCAGACCAAGCGAGAGATCGAGCGGAAGTACGAGGCCGCCAGCGGGGCCGAGGTGCCGGACCTGACCGGCGTGTCCGGGATCGCGGATGTCGTCGCCCGGGGCGTCGCGGAGCTGGACGCCGTCTACTACGACACCGCAGAATTGCGCCTCGTCGCCGACGGGATCACACTGCGGCGGCGTACGGGCGGCGGTGACGAAGGCTGGCACCTGAAGTTCCCGGTCTCCGCCGGAATCCGCGACGAGATCCGCGAGCCCCTCGCCGACACCCTGCCACGCACGCTCTCCGGTCTTGTCCGCTCCCGTACGCGCGGCACCGGCGTCGTACCCGTCGTCCGCCTCGTCTCCAAGCGCGATGTCCGCCACCTCGTCGATGACCAGGGCGAGCTGCTCGCCGAGCTGTCCGTCGACTCCGTACGGGCGGAGCGCGTGACATCGGACGGGGGTACGGCTGCGTGGACCGAGATCGAGGTGGAGTTGGCGGACGACGCCGACCCCATGCTGCTGGACGCTGTGGAGAAACGTCTCCGCAAGGCAGGCATCACCCCGTCGCCGGCGACATCGAAGCTGGCACGGGCGCTCGCCGAGACCGCCCCGAAGCCGAAGAAGACCCCCGGCCGGAAGCGGGCGCACCCCACCGCGGGCGACCACGTCCTCACGTACATCCGCCACCAGACCGAGGCGATCGTCGCCCTCGACCCCGCCGTACGCCGTGACCTCCCCGACTCCGTGCACCAGATGCGGGTCGCCACCCGCAGGCTCCGCAGCGCGCTGCGGACCTACGGGAAGATCCTCGACCGCGGCGTCACCGACCCGGTCGGCGACGAGCTGAAGTGGCTGGCCGCCGAGCTCGGTATCGACCGCGACCAGGAGGTCCTCGACGCCCGGCTGTGCGCCCGTCTCGACGGCCTGTCCCGCACCCTGATCCTCGGCCCCGTCCGGAGCAGGCTCGGGATCTGGTCGGTGGCCCGCCGGGGCGGCTCCCGGCGCCGGACCGTCGGCGTACTCGACGGAACGCGGTACCTGGCACTCCTGGACAGCCTCGACGCCCTGCTCGCCGCCCCGCCCCTGCTGCCCGCCGCATCCAGCGCCCCCGAGCGGGCACTGCCCCGTGCCGTACTGAAGGAGTACGAGCGCCTCGCGACCCGCGTCGGCCACGCCCTGGAGCTCCCGCCCGGCGAGGACCGGGATCTCGCCATGCACGACGCCCGCAAGGCGGCCAAGCGCGCCCGCTACGCGGCGGAGGCGGCCGGGCCCGCGCTCGGGAAGCCGGCCAAGCGGTTCGCCCGGCGGATGAAGGCCCTCCAGACCCTCCTCGGCGACCACCAGGACAGCGTCGTGGCGCGCGACGCCCTGCGTACCCTGGCCGTCCAGGCACACGCGGCGGGGGAGCCGGGATTCACCTGGGGACTGCTGTACGGGCGGGAGGAGGCGACCGCCGCCGCCGGGGAACGGGAGCTGCCCGGGGTGTGGGAGCGGGCGTCGCGGCCACGGGTGCGGTCGGCGCTGGAACGCTGAGTGCCGGGGTAGGCTTGATGGTCACCCTTGCCGGCTCTCGAAAGTTCGCGATGTCTGTCGATTCGGTCTTCCCACAGCTCGAAGCTCTGCTCCCGCATGTGCAGAAGCCCATCCAGTACGTCGGCGGTGAGCTGAACTCCACCGTCAAGCCGTGGGACGAATGCGATGTCCGCTGGGCGCTGATGTACCCGGACGCGTACGAGGTCGGACTCCCCAACCAGGGCGTCATGATTCTCTACGAGGTGCTCAACGAGCGCCAGGGCGTCCTCGCCGAGCGCACCTACAGCGTGTGGCCGGACCTCGAAGAGCTGATGCGCGAGCACAAGGTCCCGCAGTTCACCGTGGACAGCCACCGCCCCGTCCGCGCCTTCGACGTCTTCGGGCTGAGCTTCTCCACCGAGCTCGGCTACACCAACATGCTCACCGCCCTGGACCTCGCGGGCATCCCGCTGAACGCCGCGGACCGCACCGTCGACGACCCGATCGTGCTGGCGGGCGGCCACGCCGCGTTCAACCCCGAGCCCATCGCGGAGTTCATCGACTGCGCGGTCATCGGCGACGGCGAGCAGGCCGTCCTGGAGATCACCGAGATCATCCGCGCCTGGAAGGCCGAGGGCCGCCCCGGCGGCCGCGAAGAGGTGCTGTTCCGGCTCGCGAGGACCGGCGGCGTCTACGTCCCGGGCTTCTACGACGTCGAGTACCTCCCGGACGGGCGCATCGGCCGTGTCGTACCCAACAGGTCGGGCGTGCCGTGGCGGGTGTCCAAGCACACCGTGATGGACCTCGACGAGTGGCCGTACCCGAAGCAGCCCCTCGTGCCCCTCGCCGAGACCGTCCACGAGCGGATGTCCGTCGAGATCTTCCGCGGCTGCACCCGCGGCTGCCGTTTCTGCCAGGCCGGCATGATCACGCGCCCCGTGCGGGAGCGAAGCATCACCGGCATCGGCGAGATGGTCGAGAAGGGCCTCAAGGCGACCGGCTTCGAAGAGGTCGGACTGCTCTCGCTCTCCTCCGCGGACCACTCCGAGATCGGCGACATCGCCAAGGGCCTCGCCGACCGGTACACCGAGGACAAGATCGGCCTCTCGCTGCCCTCCACCCGCGTCGACGCGTTCAACGTGGACCTGGCCAACGAGCTGACCCGCAACGGCCGCCGCTCCGGACTCACCTTCGCCCCCGAGGGCGGCTCCGAGCGGATGCGCAAGGTCATCAACAAGATGGTCTCGGAAGAGGACCTCATCCGTACCGTCGCCACCGCGTACGGCAACGGCTGGCGCCAGGTGAAGCTGTACTTCATGTGCGGTCTGCCCACCGAGACGGACGAGGACGTCCTCCAGATCGGTGACATGGCGGTCAACGTGATCGCCAAGGGCCGCGAGGTCTCCGGCCAGAGCGACATCCGCTGCACCGTCTCCATCGGCGGCTTCGTGCCCAAGCCGCACACGCCGTTCCAGTGGGCCCCGCAGCTCGGCGCCGAGGAGACGGACGCCCGGCTGGCCAAGCTCCGCGACAAGATCCGCGGCGACAAGAAGTACGGCCGCTCCATCGGCTTCCGCTACCACGACGGCAAGCCCGGCATCGTCGAGGGCCTGCTCTCGCGCGGCGACCGCCGCGTCGGCTCCGTCATCCGCGCGGTCTACGAGTCCGGCGGCCGTTTCGACGGCTGGCGCGAGCACTTCAGCTACGACCGCTGGATGACCGCCGCCCGGAAGACGCTGCCCGAGTACGGCGTGGACGTCGACTGGTACACGACCCGGGAGCGGACCTACGAGGAGGTCCTGCCCTGGGACCACCTGGACTCCGGTCTCGACAAGGAGTGGCTCTGGGAGGACTGGCAGGACTCGCTCGACGAGACCGAGGTCGAGGACTGCCGCTGGACCCCGTGCTTCGACTGCGGCGTCTGCCCGCAGATGGACACCAGCATCCAGATCGGCCCGACCGGCAAGAAGCTGCTGCCGCTGTCGGTCGTGAGGTAGCCGCCTCGGGTACGTCCGTCCGGGTGACAGCTCGGTGACGAAGGCCCGGTCCGGGAAACCCCGGAGCGGGCCTTCGCGTCATGTACGGCATGGACTACGGCAAGCACCAGGCTCCCGCGCGCTACGAAGCCGGTGAGGGCTGTCTGACCACCCTCATCAGGATTCCGGTACGGATCGTGGTGCTGGTGATCGTCCTGCCCGTACGCATGGTCTGGGACGTCCTGGTGGTCGCCGCCCGTGCCGCCGACCGCATCCTGTTGCGCCCCCTGGGCCGGGCCCTGTCCTGGCTGTTCGCGACGCTGGTGGTGGCCCCTGCGGTCTGGTTGTACGCATGGGTGCTCACCCCGCTGGGCCACGCGCTGCGGTGGCTGGCCGCGGCGGTCTTCGTGTGGCCGTGGGTCGCGCTCTGGCGGTACGTGCTGGTGCCGGCGGGGCGCTACGGGCTCGTGGTGCCGGTGGTGTGGCTGTACGAGGCGGTGCTCACCCCGATCGGGCACGGGCTGGGCCGGGTGTACCGCGCGTTGCTCGCCCCTGCCGGGCGGGGGATCGCCGCCGCGGTCGGCTGGGTGCTCACCGCCTTGTTCGTCCGGCCGGTGGCCGCCCTGTGGCGGTACGTCCTGGTGCCCCTCGCGCTCGCCGCCTCATGGCTGGTGGAGTACCTGGTCGTACGGGCGCTGGCCTGGACGTACCGCGAACTGCTCACCCCGCTCGGCCACGGCATCACCTGGCTGCTCGACCTGCTGGCGCGCGGGATCGCGGCCGCCGGGAGCGGGCTGTGGGCAGCGGTGGAGTGGCTGGTCCTGACGCTGCTCGTCGCGCCGCTCGGCCTGCTGTACCGGCGGGTCCTCACCCCGGTCGGCCGGGAGATCGCCGCCGCGTTCGGTGTCGCCTGGCGCATCGCGGGTTACATCTCGCGGGCTGTCGGCCGGGCCATCGCCTGGCTGGCGTGGCATCTGGTCGGGGCGCCGGTGACCTGGGTCTACCGCGCGGTGTGCACGCCGGTGGGGCATTTCGTACGTGACGCCGTCTGGGCCCCCACCAAGCGGGCCGCCGTCGAGACCGGACGCGCGGCCCGGTCGGCGCTGCGCGCGGCACGCGAGACCGTGGCGCGGGCACGCCGTGACGCCTGGCGGGCACTGGTCGGCGGGCCGGGGGCGCCCGAGCCCCGGGAACCGGGGAGCCCCCTTGCGCGTACTCTGGGTAGTACAACGACTGTGCCCAGCGCGGCGCCCGAACCAGAGATCTCCCTGCTCGGAGAGAAAAACGCCGAGCGGGGGTGAGCCGGACCGGACACCCCGGGCCACCCGCATTTCGAGGGCGGCGTGCCACCGCGTCCGTCCCGCACCGAGGAGAAGAACCACTGGGCAAGCGACAGCCCGAAGGCCCGCCGCCCGCACCGGCAGTGCAGCGCATCCGACTGCGCTACACCAAGCGCGGCCGCCTCCGGTTCACCAGCCACCGCGACTTCCAGCGTGCCTTCGAGCGGGCACTGCGCCGCTCCGAGGTGCCCATGGCCTACTCGGCGGGCTTCACCCCGCACCCGAAGGTCTCGTACGCCAATGCCGCACCCACCGGCACGGGCAGTGAGGCCGAGTTCCTGGAGATCGCCCTCACCGAGGCCCGGGATCCCGCAGTCCTTCGCGAGCTGCTCAACGCCTCGCTGCCGGACGGTCTCGACGTCACCGACGCCGTGGAGGCCCGCACCTCGGGTCTCGCCGACCGGCTGACCGCCTCCATCTGGGAACTGCGTCTCGACGGAGTCCCCGTCGAGGAGGCCGCGAAGGCCGTGGCCGCCTTCAACGAGGCGGAGATTGTCGAGGTCCAGCGCCGGGCGAAGAACGGCATGCGGACCTTCGACGCCCGCGCCGCCGTGGTCGGCCTGGAGGCCCTTGATCCACAGCCTGATAGGCCCGAGGACAGGCCCTGTGCGATACTGCGGCTGGTTGTTCGGCACGTGACACCTGCCGTGCGACCTGACGACGTCCTGTCCGGTCTCCGCGTTGTGGCCGACCTGGCGCCGCCGGTCCCCGCAGCGGTGACCAGGCTGGCGCAGGGGCTCTTCGACGAGGAGTCCGGCACGGTGACCGACCCGCTCGCGCCCGACCGCGAGGCAGCCCCGGCCGTTCCATCCACGGCCACCGGGACCGCCGTCGCGACGGCGCCGGAAGGTGCAGGTTCCGCGTAAGGCGGTCGTTGCAGCGCAGCTCTCCGGCTCGGGAGCCACCTGGGCCGGGCCGCGCGATGACCCATAAGACTTTCGCCAGGCCGTACGCACCTCGCGTACGGAACCGGCGAGCCAGACATTGAGCTCCCGTGCGGCGCCCGCGCCCCGGACGCCGGTCCCGCGTACATCACGCGGACCGTGTTGGACCGGAACCAGACGCGGCGCCCGGGAGCCTGACGGGAGAACCGCCCGCATGCCCCAGTCCAACGAACCCGGCACGACCGGGAACGTCGAAGAGAACAACGCACCCGGCGACAAGCTGCCGCCGCGCCGCAGGCGCCGCGCCGCGTCCCGCCCCGCCGGCCCGCCGGTGGCGGACGCACCCGGCACCGCCGCTCCGGCCATACCGGCCGTTGACGCCGCAGTGTCCGACAGCACCACCACCGAAGCCGAGAGTGCCCCGGCGGCAGAAGCCGCAGAAGCCGCGCCGCCGGCCCGTACGCGTCGTCGCGCGGTCCGCAAGGCGACCGCTCCGGCGGGTGCGCCGCAGGCCGCCGAGGCCGTCGAGATCGTGGAACCCGCCGCGAGCGCCGAGACCACCGGGCCCGTCGTCGAAGCCGAGGCAGAGGTCGAGGCCGAGGTCGTGGAGGCGCCGCCGGCGCGTACGCGTCGTCGTGCCGTTCGCAAGGCGACCGCTCCGGCGGGTGCGCCGCAGGCCGCCGAGGCCGTTACCGAGCCCGAGGCCGAGCCCGCCGTCGAAGCCGAAGCCGAGGTTGAGGCCGTGGAGGCGCCGCCGGCGCGTACGCGTCGTCGTGCGGTCCGTAAGGCGACCGCTCCGGCGGGTGCGCCGCAGGCCGCCGAGGCCGTCGAGATCGTCGAGGAAGCGACGGCCGTGGTGGGTGCCGAGCCCGAGCCGGCCGAGGCAGCCGCCGAGCCCGTGGCCGCCGCGCCGCGCGGCCGTACCCGGCGCAGGGCATCGGCTCCGGCCGGTGCACCGCAGCCCGCCGAGGCTGTGGCCGAGCCCGCCGCGCCCGCAGAAGCGGAGGAAGAGGCCGTCGAGGCCCCGCGTACGCGTCGTCGTGCGGTCCGCAAGGCGACCGCTCCGGCCGGTGCGCCGCAGGCCACCGAGGACACCGGCGAGAGCCTGCCCGAGGCCGCCGCCCCCGAGGCCGCCGCCCCCGAGGCCGCCGCCCCCGAGGCCGCCGCCCCCGAGGCCGCCGCCCCCGAGGCCGCCGCCCCCGAGGAGCCGGCCGCCGAGCCCGCCGAGGAGGCCGCACCGCGCGGCCGCACCCGGCGCCGCGCCACCGCAGCCGCGGGCCGGCCCGAGTTCACCGCCACGGAGGAGGAGCCCGTACGCAAGAGCCGTCGTGCGACGCGCCCCGCCGTGGCCGTGTTCCAGGCGCCGGTCTTCGCCGAGCCGATGTTCCAGACGCCGGAGACCGCGGCTGCCGCCGCTGCCGCTTCGCGTCACGAAGAGGTCGAGGAAGAGCCGGAGACGGTCGAGGAGCCGACCGCCACCATCGAGGCACCGGCCGCCGAGGCCGCGCCGCAGGCCGGTTCGCGCCGCCGTCGCCGCCGTCGCGGTGAGGCCGCCGAGCCCGAGCAGGCCGCCGCTCCCGCCGCCGAGGTGGAGGAGTACGTCGAGGAGGAGCACGAGCCGGAGGGCGAGAGCGAAGCCGGGCACGAGGGCGAGGGCGAGGAGACGGACGAGTACGGGGAGCGGCCCTCACGCCGTCGCCGTCGCGGAGGCCGTCGCCGCCGTCGTGGCGAGAGCAACGAGGGTGACGAGACCGCGGAGCAGTTCGGCGACGAGGCCGCCGCCGAGCACGCCGAGGGGGACCAGGAGCGCGCTCAGGAGTCCGAAGAGGAGGAGGACGAGGAGCACGAGGCGTCCGCCGCCGGATCCAGCAGCAGCCGTCGCCGTCGTCGTCGCCGTCGTCGCAGCGGGGACGTCCCGTCCGAAGCCGACAACGGCATCGACGACCCGGAGCGTACGGTCGTCAAGGTCCGCGAGCCCCGTAAGAAGGAAGAGCGGGAGCCCGGCACCGGCTTCGACGAGGTCCAGTCCATCAAGGGCTCGACCCGTATGGAGGCGAAGAAGCAGCGCCGCCGCGAGGGCCGTGAGCAGGGCCGCCGTCGCGTTCCGATCATCACCGAGGCCGAGTTCCTGGCGCGCCGCGAGGCCGTCGAGCGGGTCATGGTCGTCCGCCAGAACGGCGAGCGCACCCAGATCGGTGTCCTCGAGGACAACGTGCTCGTCGAGCACTACGTCAACAAGGAGGAGGCCAACAGCTACGTCGGCAACGTCTACCTGGGCAAGGTGCAGAACGTACTGCCGTCCATGGAGGCCGCCTTCGTCGACATCGGCAAGGGCCGCAACGCGGTCCTGTACGCCGGTGAGGTGAACTTCGAGGCGCTCGGCATGGCCCACGGGCCGCGCCGTATCGAGACCGCGCTCAAGTCCGGCCAGTCCGTCCTCGTCCAGGTGACCAAGGACCCGATCGGTCACAAGGGTGCCCGACTGACCAGCCAGGTCTCGCTGCCCGGCCGCTACCTGGTCTATGTGCCCGAGGGCTCGATGACCGGCATCAGCCGCAAGCTGCCCGACACCGAGCGGGCCCGGCTGAAGACCATCCTCAAGAAGATCGTCCCCGAGGACGCGGGCGTCATCGTCCGCACCGCGGCGGAGGGTGCCAGCGAGGACGAGCTGAGCCGCGATGTCGAGCGGCTGCAGCAGCAGTGGGAGGACATCCAGAAGAAGGCGAAGAGCACCGGCAGTTCCAACGCGCCGACGCTGCTCTACGGCGAGCCGGACATGACCGTCCGGGTCGTCCGCGACATCTTCAACGAGGACTTCTCCAAGGTCATCGTCAGCGGCGACGACGCGTGGGAGACCATCCACGGCTACGTCTCGCAGGTGGCGCCCGACCTGACGGACCGCCTGTCGCGCTGGACCTCCGAGGTCGACATCTTCGCGACGTACCGGATCGACGAGCAGCTCATGAAGGCGCTGGACCGGAAGGTCTATCTGCCGAGCGGCGGCTCGCTGGTGATCGACAAGACCGAGGCGATGGTCGTCGTCGACGTCAACACCGGCAAGTTCACCGGCCAGGGCGGCAACCTCGAAGAGACCGTCACCAAGAACAACCTGGAGGCGGCCGAGGAGATCGTGCGTCAGCTGCGGCTGCGCGACCTCGGTGGCATCGTCGTCGTCGACTTCATCGACATGGTGCTGGAGTCCAACCGGGACCTGGTGCTGCGGCGTCTGCTGGAGTGCCTGGGCCGTGACCGTACGAAGCACCAGGTCGCCGAGGTCACGTCGCTGGGCCTGGTCCAGATGACCCGTAAGCGGGTGGGCCAGGGTCTGCTGGAGTCCTTCTCCGAGACCTGCGTCCACTGCAACGGGCGCGGCGTGATCGTGCACATGGAGCAGCCGACGTCGGTCGGTGGCGGCGGTAAGCGTGCCAAGAAGCGCGGCCGGGTCGGCGTGGGCCAGGAACCCGAGCACGAGCACGTCACCGAGGTCGAGACCGAGGCCGAGGTGGCCGCCGAGGTGGCCGCCCCGGTGGCGCTGCCCGAGCCGGAGTTCGTCCCGGACGAGGAGCTGTACAGCAGCGCGGCCGAGGCCGAGGCAGCAGCCTTGCGTGGCCGCGGCCGGCGCCGCGCGACCCGTAAGGCCACGGCTCCGGCCGGCGCCCCGAAGGCCGCAGCGGCCCCTGCCCCGGAGCCGGTCGTCGAGCCGGAGCCGGTCGTGGCCGCGGAGCCCGAGCCGGTGGTGGAGCCGGAACCGGTCGCCGAGGCCCCCCGGGGCCGTACGCGCCGCCGGGCGACCCGGAAGGCGACCGCCCCGGCCGGCACCCCGGCTCCGGCCGCCGAGGAAGCCCCGGCCGTCGAGACCCCGGTTGCTGCCGAGGCCCCGGTCGCCGAGGCCCCGGTCGTCGTCGAAGCCCCGGTCGTCATTGAGGCCCCGGTCGTCATCGAGGCTCCGCAGCCCGAGGCAGCACCCGAAGAGGCGGTCCCCGCGGCCGCTCCGCCGCGTGCCCGCCGCCGGGTGACCCGCAAGGTCACCGCCCCCGCGGGCTCGCCCGCAGGCGCGGACGCGGCAGAGGTCGTCGTGGTGACCGGCTCCCCGGAGCCGAAGCCCGACACCGAGCCGGCCGAGACCGCCGAAGCGGAGGCCCCGGCCAAGAAGACGGCCCGCAAGACGGCCAAGAAGGCCACCGCCAAGAAGGCAGCCACCAAGAAGACGGCTGCCAAGAAGACCGCCGCGAAGAAGACGACGGCCAAGAAGGCGGCGGCGAAGAAGACGGTCGCCGCGGAGCAGTCGCCGCAGACGTCCGTCTCGGCCGGCACGGAGAGCTGACAAACAGTCACAGAGCGGTGAGAGAGGTGCGGTTCCCTCCTGGGAGCCGCACCTCTTTCGCGTGCGGGACGCAGGCGCGGAGCATGTGGGCCATGTCTCGTCAGCCGTAACCTCAAGGAAACCCGCTGTGAAAAGCCTGATAATGTGACGCGGCTGACGCTCTGGATACGTCATTTCTCGAGAATGCTCATCAGCGTGTCGGCCCGCTTCAGGCAGGACAGACCATCCTTTACGCCTCGGTGCACTGCCCCCGGGGAAAAGGGTGATTTGCGCGCAATATATTGGTACAGAATCGGCCATGCGCCGGGGCGGCGGAGCCTCATGCCGGCATTCGCATGCCCTTGGAGCCGTCGTCGGTCACAGCTCTTGCGGTGTTCAAGGAGGATGTCCATGTCGAGCGACAACAGGGAAGCGATCCCTGCTGCCCGACCCGTGATCGGTGACGACGAGATCGAGGCCGTGGTACGCGTACTGCGCAGCGGTCGTGTGGTGCAGGGCCCGGAGGTCGCGGCCTTCGAGGAGGGCTTCTCGGAGCTGGTCGACGGACGCCACTGCGTCGCGGTCAACTCCGGCACCTCGGCCCTGCATCTGCTGCTGCTCGCCCTCGGGATCGGCCCCGGCGACGAGGTCATCGTGCCCTCCTTCTCCTTCGCGGCCTCCGCCAACGCCGTCCGCCTGACCGGTGCCGACGTCGTCTTCGCGGACATCGAGCCGGGCAGCTTCGGCCTGGACCCGGCCGCGGTCGAGGCGGCCGTCACGCCGCGCACCGCTGCGATCATGCCGGTGCACCTGTACGGTCACCCGGCAGCGATGGACAAGCTCATGCCCATCGCCGACAAGCACAAAGTCGCTGTGGTCGAGGACGCCTGCCAGGCGCACACCGCGGCATTGAACGGCACTCCGGTCGGCGCCTTCGGCTCCGGTGGAACGTTCAGCTTCTACCCCACCAAGAACATGCACTCCCTTGAGGGCGGCATGGTCACCACCGCCGACGCCGAGGTCGCGCGTACCCTCCGGCTACTGCGCAACCAGGGCATGGAGCAGCGGTACGCCAACGAGATCGTCGGCGCCAACATGCGCATGACGGACGTGTCCGCCGCCGTCGGCCGCGTACAGCTGACCAAGGTCGGTGGCTGGACCGAGCAACGCCGCGCCAATGCCGCGTACCTCGACGAGCACATCACCGCGCCAGGCGTCACCGTCCCGCCCGTCGCCAAGGGTGCACGCCACGTTTACCACCAGTACACCATTCGGGTGCAGGGTGACCGTGACGCCGCCATGGCCAGGCTGAGCGAGGCGGGCATCGGCAACGCCGTGTACTACCCGACTCCGATCCACCGGCTGAAGCCGTACTGGGAGCCCGACCAGAAGGCGGGCCGGATCTGGGACCTGCCGGAGACCGAGCGGGCCGCCGCCGAGGTCGTCTCGCTGCCCGTGCATCCTTCGCTGACGCCGGACGACCTGGACCGCATCGTCGGCGCCGTGAACTCGCTGGGAGAAATACAGTGACCGCAGGACTGAGAGCCGGACTGATAGGCCTCGGCTCGATGGGGCGCCACCACGCCCGCGTGCTGGCCGGCCTGGAAGGCGTGCAACTGGTCGGCGTCGTCGACCCGATGGGGGACAAGAACGGCTGGGCGCAGGGCGCCCCTGTGCTGTCCACGGTCGATGAATTGATCGGCCTCGGTGTCGATTACGCGGTCGTGGCCTGCCCCACCGCGCTGCACGAGGAAGTCGGCCTTCAGCTTGCCGACGCCGGTGTCTGCGCGCTGGTCGAAAAGCCCGTCGCCGACACCGTGGAAGGCGCCCGGCGGCTGGTCGATGCCTTCGAGTCGCGCGGCCTGGTGGCGGGTGTCGGTCACATCGAGCGGTGCAACCCGGCGCTGCGGTCGCTGCGCTCCCGGCTGGAGGCGGGGGAGCTGGGAGAGGTGTTCCAGGTGGTCACCCGCCGGCAGGGCCCGTTTCCGCACCGCATCGCCGATGTCGGCGTGGTCAAGGACCTCGCCACCCACGACATCGATCTGACCGGCTGGGTGACGGGTCAGACCTACACATCGATCTCCGCCCACACCGTGTCGAAGTCCGGCCGTCCGCACGAGGACATGGTCTCCGCCGTGGGGCAGCTCTCCGACGGAACCATGGTGAACCACCTGGTCAACTGGCTGAGCCCGCTAAAGGAACGTTTCACCTCCGTCACCGGTGAGCGTGGCACCTTCATCGCCGACACCCTCACCGCCGACCTCACCTTCCACTCGAACGCCGCGGTGGCCACCGAGTGGGAGGCGCTCCAGGCCTTCCGCGGTGTCTCCGAAGGCGACATGATCCGGTACGCCATTCCCAAGCGCGAGCCGCTGCTGGTCGAGCACGAGCTCTTCCGGGACGCGGTGCGCGGCGGCGAGAAGGACATCTGCACGCTGCGCGAGGGGCTGCGCACCGTGGAAGTGGCCGCAGCGGTCCTGGAATCGGCGAAGACAGGGCGCACTGTCACGACCTCCGTGGAGGAGCCGGCCACACATGGAACCTGAGAGCAGAACGGGGTTGCGGCCCGACAGCCGCAGCCGGACCGCAGGCGCGGACCACGTCCGCGCGGTCAGGACGGCCCTGGTGGATCAGGCGAAGTACCGGGATGTCCACGACAAGCCCGGACTGCTCGACCAGTGGACCCGGGAAACCCGGGTGACGGCGCTCGACAGTGTGGACACGAGGCCGCTTCCCGGACGTACGCGTGCATCCGTCGAGAGACCCACCGAGGTGACCGTGTGACCGGTATACCCGATGCCCTCGCTGTTCCTGACGTCACGGTCGTCGTGGCCGTGTACAACACCATGCCCTATCTGACGGAGTGCCTGAACTCCCTCGTGGGGCAGACCATCGGGCTGGACCGGCTGGAGGTCGTCGCGGTCGACGACGGTTCGACGGACGACAGCGCCGCCGAGCTCGACCGCTTCGCCGAGCGCTACCCGGACACGGTCAAGGTCGTCCACCAGGCCAACTCCGGTGGCCCGGCGATGCCGAGCAACCGGGCACTGGAGCTCGCCACCGGCAGGTACGTCTACTTCATCGGCTCCGACGACTACCTCGGCGAAGAGGCGTTGGAGCGGATGGTGACCTGCGCCGACACTCATGGCTCCGACGTCGTCATAGGCAAGATGGTCGGCACCAACGGGCGGTACGTGCGGCAGTCGCTCTACAAGGCCAATGACCCCGATGTCAGTCTCTACGGGCCCGAACTGCCGTTCGCGCTGGCCAACACCAAGCTCTTCCGCCGCGACCTCGTGGAGAAGCATCAACTGCGCTTCCCCGAGGACGTGCCGGTCGGCAGCGACCAGCCCTTCACCATCGAGGCGTGCGTCCACGCGCGCAAGATATCCGTGGTGGCCGACTACACCTGCTACTACGCGGTGAAGCGCGGGGACGCCAGCAACATCACCTACCGTGCCAACCATCTGGCACGGCTGCGCTGCACGGCCGTGATCATGGACCATGCGGCCGGGCTGATCGAGGCCGGGCCGAACCGGGACGCCGTCTTCAAGCGCCATTTCACCTGGGAGCTCTCCAAGCTCATCCAGGGCGACTTCGTGGACCTCGACGGCGAGACGAAGCGTGAGATCTGCGCCGGTATCACCCGGCTCGCCGACTCCTATCTGACGGACCCGCTCAGCGATTCGCTCCCGGTCAAGCTGCGGGCGAGGCTCCGGCTCGCGCAGCGCGGCGCCGTCGACGAACTCTGCCGTGCCATCAGCGAAGAGGCCGAGCAGGGTGCGCCCTCCTTCCACCTGGAGGACGGCCGGGCCTTCGCCCGCTACCCCGGCTTCCGTGACACGGGGCTCGAACTCCCCGACCGCTGCTTCGAACTGGTCGGGGAGATCGTCCCCGGACGGCTCGCCAACAAGACCGAGCTGGTCGAGGCGGACTGGGTGCAGACCGGCGAGGAGATGGCGCTGGCGCTGGCGATACGGATAGGTGTCGTCGGCGACACCGGCTCCGCGGTCGTCCGTCTCGTCGAGGGCGCCATGCCCAAGAGCGCCGACAAGGCGCGCGCCCGCCGCCTGCCGGACGGGCACGATCTGCCCCCGGCGCAGGGGGAGTTCACCCGGGAACTCACGGACGACGGCAACGCCACCGTGCTGCGGGCCCGGATCCCGCTCGAACCCCGTACGGCCAAGCGAGGCGTGCGGGTCTTCGTGGACGTGGCCGGCGGAACGTACGAGATCCCGGTACGGGGCGACGGCCGGCCCATGCCGTTGGCCCGTAGATGGCACAGCGAGACGGACCCGTACCGGGCCGCGGCGCGCCTCAACACCAAGGGCCGCATGGTGATCGGAACCGGCCCGCTCCATCCGCCCAAGAAACCGCTGGGATCGCGGCTGCGATCCCTGTTGACCGGCGCCAAGCGCTCCAAGAGGAAGTAACCATGAACATCTGTGTAGTCGCCCTGGGCAAGATCGGTCTGCCGCTCGCCGTGCAGTTCGCCGCCAAGGGCCACCGGGTGATCGGCGCCGACGTCAACGAGAAGGTCGTCGAGCTGGTCAACGCCGGCGTCGAACCCTTCCCCGGCGAGCACGACCTCGACGTCAAGCTCAAGGAGACCGTCGAGGCGGGGCTGCTGACCGCGACGACGGACACCGCGTCCGCCGTCGCCAGGTCCGAGGCCGTCGTGGTCGTCGTCCCCCTCTTCGTGGACGCCGAGGGCACGCCCGACTTCGGCTGGATGGACTCCGCGACCAGGGCGATCGCTGCCGGTCTCAAGCCGGGCACCCTCGTCAGCTACGAGACCACGCTGCCGGTCGGGACCACGCGTACCCGCTGGGCGCCGATGCTCGAAGAGGGCTCAGGCCTCAAGGCCGGCGAGGACTTCCACCTGGTGTTCTCGCCGGAGCGGGTGCTCACCGGCCGGGTCTTCGCGGACCTGCGCCGCTACCCGAAGCTGGTCGGCGGGATCGACGAGGCCTCGGCAGCGCACGGTGTGTCGTTCTACGAGTCGGTCCTGGACTTCGACGAGCGTACGGATCTGCCGCGCCCCAACGGCGTCTGGGACCTGGGCACTTCGGAGGCATCCGAGCTGGCCAAGCTCGCCGAGACGACCTACCGGGACGTCAACATCGGTCTGGCGAACCAGTTCGCCCGCTTCGCCGACCAGCAGAACATCGACGTCCTCAAGGTCATCGAGGCCTGCAACTCCCAGCCGTACAGCCACATCCACCAGCCGGGCATCGCCGTCGGCGGCCACTGCATCCCGATCTACCCGCGGATGTACCTCTGGAACGACCCCTCGGCGACCGTGGTGCGTTCGGCGCGCGAGGCCAACGCGGCCATGCCCGAGTACGCGGTCGACCTGCTCGCCGCCGCCTACGGCGACCTGGACGGGGTGGGCGTGCTGGTGCTGGGCGCGGCCTACCGCGGCGGCGTGAAGGAGACGGCCTTCTCCGGCGTCTTCCCGACCGTCGAGGCCCTGAAGGCGCGCGGCGCGGTGCCGTTCGTCTCGGACCCGATGTACACGGCCGAGGAGCTGGCCGCGCACGGTCTCGTCCCGCACGAGGGCCAGACCGTCACCGCCGCGATCCTCCAGGCCGACCACGCCGAGTACCGCGAGCTGGCCGCCGCCGACCTCCCGGACGTCCGCGTCCTGGTCGACGGCCGCCGTACGACGGACCCGGCCAACTGGGCGGGCGTACGCCGCGTGGTCATCGGTGGCTGAACACCGATTCGTAGAGGGAATGGAAAACATGCGAGAAAGCCGCCCCGGACGAGTCGTGATGCTTGTCGACAACACCATCGACGGTGACTCACGAGTTCAGAAGAGCGCCCGGGCCATGGCCGAAGCAGGGTGGGAGGTCCACCTCATCGGCCGAGCCCCTTCGTCCGGCCCGGATACCTACCAAATCGGTGAGGCCCAGATCCACCGCCTGACGCTGAGGCGACTGCCTCCCCGGAAGACTCTCCGGAGACGGATGACCAAGCTCCGGTATCCGCTGTCCTACCAGAGCCAGGACGAGGCGCTCCTCAAGTCCCGCAGCATCAAGGTCATCTGGGCCGAGTTGGAGATGAACGGTGCGGGCGCGGGCGCCCGCACCGGTATCTCCAAAGAGCCGCGGACCACACAGCTGCCGCTGCTCGCACAGCGAACGGTGGGCAAACTCCAGCGCACCACGATCAAGGCCCGGACACGGCAGACGAAGGCGCGCGCCAAAAACTGGGGAGACAAGGACGGCACCTGGGAAGAGGTGGAGCGTCGATTCTGGAGCACCACCATGGGGGACCGGGCCTGGCGGCGCCTTGACCCGCTGCCGCTCCGTTACGAGCTGAGCTACCGGGACAAGATCGAGGAACTCCAGCCCGATCTGATCCACGCGCATGACTTCCGCATGATCGGTGTGGCGGCCCGAGCCGCGGTACGGGCCCGCAGAGCGGGTCGAAATGTGCGCGTAATCTACGACGCACACGAGTTCGTGCCCGGCCTCGCGCAGGCCAACCGGTCGAAGAAGTGGCTGGCCTCGCAGGTCGCTTACGAGCGCGAACACATCGGTTATGTTGACGCGATCGTGACCGTTTCCCCCGCGCTGGCAGAGATGCTGGAAACCGCGCACGGTCTTGTCGAGCGGCCGATCGTCACGCTCAACGCCCCGCCGAAGCTGGTGCCGGGCGAGGACAACGGGACGGGCTGGAGCACGCCCGAGGGGGCGCGGGACGTGCGTGAGGCGTGCGGCTTGGGCCCGGACACCCCGTTGGCGGTGTACTGCGGCGGAGCCGCGCCGCAGCGTTGTCTGCACACCATCGTGGAGTCGTTGCAGTACGCCCCGGACATCCATGCCGCCTTCATGATCAATAACCTTGACGGCGATTACGTGAACTCCCTGCGGGCGCTCGCCGAGGACCTGGGAGTCTTCGACCGGATCCACCTCATGCCGTACGTGCCCTACGACGCCCTGGTGCAGTTCCTGTCGACCGCGGATGTGGGTATTCACCCGCTGCGCAAGGGACCGGTCAACCACGAGGTCGCTCTCAGCACGAAGTTTTTCGAGTTCATGCAGGCCCGGCTGCCCGTGGTGGTCAGTGATGTCAAGGCCATGTCGGACGAAGTCACCCGGGTCGGCAACGGCGAGGTCTTCCGCTCGGAGGACAGCAAGGACCTGGCCAGGGCAGTGGGGATGGTCTTGAACGACCGGGACCGTTACACCGCGGCCTATGAACGTCCCGGCATGCTCGACGAGTGGAGCTGGGAAGCCCAGGCGGAGAAGTATGTCGTTCTGTACGAGCGACTGCTGAAGGATCTCGTCTGAGCGCAGGATTCCGGCCCGGCGAAGGCGCCTGGACGGTGACGCCGCCCCGATGACGACGAAGGGCTCACCCGCAGAACATGCCGGTGAGCCCTTCTCCGTGTGCGGACGTGGTCAGCTCTTGGCGCGGGTCGCCTGCTCCATCAGTTCGACGACACGCCGCGCGGCAGTGCCGTCGCCGTACGGCGCCCCGTGCGGAGCCTCGGGGGCCGGGCGGGTGGCCAGGGCAGCCCATTCGGCCGGCGCCATCTCGTGCGGGTCGGGAACCAGGTGATTCCAGCCGTCCACGAGAGTCTCGATCCATTCCGTCTCGGGGCGGATGGTGGTGCAGGCACGGTCCAGCAGGAACGCCTCCTTTTGGAGCCCTCCGGAGTCGGTCACCACCCCGGAGGACGCCAGCACGGCGGCGACGAGTCCGGCGTACGGAAGAGGACGGCCCACACGGACCGAGCCCTGAGCCAGGTCGATGCCGTGGTGATCGGCCCGCGCGGTCAGCCGGGGATGGGCCAGCAGTGCCACCGGCAGCGGCAGTGCGGCAAGTGCCCCGATGATGGCGGACAACCGGTCGGGATCGTCTGTGTTGTCGGGGCGGTGCAAGGTGGCCAGCAGAAACGGCTTCGTGGGGTCGATGCCCTCGGGCAGCGCGGGAGCCGGGTGCTCGCCGGCCAGCACGGCATCACGGATCCGCAGACAGATGTCGACCATCACATCGCCGGCCAGCGCAGCCCGCTGTTCGAGACCCTCGTTGGCCAGATGACGCATGGCCTCCTCGGTGGGGGCGAGCAGAAGGTCGGCACAATGGTCGGTGAGTACCCGGTTGTGCTCCTCGGGCATTCGGCGGTTGAAGGACCGCAGACCGGCTTCGAGGTGGGCGACAGGCAGATGCTGCTTGACCGCCGAAAGCGCCCCGGCAATTGTGGAGTTGGTGTCGCCGTACACCAGGACCCAGTCGGGCTGCTCGGCCTCGAGTACCGGGTCGAGGGCGGAGAGCACGGATCCGGTCTGTACACCGTGGCTACCGGAACCGACGCCCAGGTGCACGTCGGGGTCGGGGATGCCGAGACCGGAGAAGAAGACATCGGAAAGATCCGCGTCGTAGTGCTGTCCGGTGTGGACGATGACGTGTTGGTGGTCGGTCTGGGCGAACGCTGCTGCCACAGCCGCGAGCTTCACCAGTTGAGGGCGGGCACCGACGATGCTGATGACTTTCATTGGACACTCTTCTTCTCGGTCATGTGGTACGGAGAGCTTGCCGTGCTTGAGTCGGAGCCCCCTGGGCGCTGTGTCTTCGCCTGGCGGGCGGAGGACTTGCGAGCGGCACCGCCAGGGCCGTTACGGCGAAGCAGGCGTTCGAGCGGATGTTCCACGCAATGGTAAGCAACCGCTGCCAGCGCCAGACTCAGCACCAGGGTGAGTAGCCAGATCCCCACCGTTCCGAGCTGTGTTGTCGGCCGGCCGAGCCCGCCCAGCAGACTCCTGATCACGGTCTCGTGGAACAGGTACCAGGCAAATGACCACTGTCCGAGCCGGATCATCCAGGGGCCGCCGAGGCCGGTCCGGCGCCCTTCGAGGTCGGCCGTCGCCGCGGTCGCTACCAACAGTGCGAAGAGCGGGGCCGACAGCAGTTGGGAGGCGCTGTACGGGCTGTACCAGAGGCTGTCGGGGACAGCTCGGGACCAGGGGACGAGCGCCACATGCCAGGCGGCGACCAGCGCGACGGCGATGGGCAGTCCGAGCGGTGGCCGCCATCCCCGTTTGACGGCCAGACCCGCGGCCACGCCCAGGACGAACTGCAGAGTCCGCGTCGGCGGGAAGTAGTCGAGAGCCCAGAGGCGGAGGGGGGAATCCGTGATCAGGGCTCCGGCCCCCCAGACGGCGATCGAGGCGGCACACACAACCACGGCGATCCACGTGCGACCCCGGGCCGTTCTCATCAGGGGGAGCGTCAGCAGCACCGGGAAGAGCAAGTAGAACCATGCTTCGTCACTGAGCGACCAGGCGGCAGGGTTGCCTCCCACGAGGTACGGGCGTTCGGGCACCCAGGAATTGACGAGCCCCAGCGTGGCGACCACACCCCGGAGCGAGAACTCAGTCCCCAGCGCACGCCATACCGCGACAGAGCAAAGAGTGGAAACGGCTAGAAGTGGCCAGATTCTGGCGAACCTCCGCCAGAGAAATACGTTCGCGGGCACGACCTTGCCGTCATATGTCCAGGCGAGCACAAAACCTGACAAGACGAAGAAGAACGTGACACCGCTGCGCCCGTACCAGGTGACGTCGCTGATCCAGGGGAGCTCTCCCGCCTGCCGCGAGAGGTGGTAGAGGACCACCATCAGAGCTGCCCAGAAACGCAGCCCCGTGAGCGAGGCCAACCGGTCACGCCCGGTGGCTCCCGAGGGCGGATGTATCGACACGCGCGTCACCATCTGTTGGAGGACTGTGGGTGGGAAGAAGACCTGTACGGCACCGGCGTTCGGGCGTTTACGGGCTTAGCGCGCGCTCGATGGGACACCGTCCCTGCCCGTCCCTTCGCGGCTCCGAGCGAGCTCCCGGACACTGCCACCGTCACCTGTCCCGGCGATCCTGTCGGCCTGGGCGGTGGGCTGGGCCCTGTGGTTCACGTGCTGCGCCTTCCTGGGGGCGAATCTGCCCGCCGAGCATATGGTCTCCGTCGCGGGAGGCCGCGCGGGAGGGGTGGGCCACGGTTCCCGCACTCGGCGGACGCGCCAACTCGCGTACGGCAAAGTGTGGTTGAACACGGATACACAATGCCTGCACGATGTGTGCGAGAGGCCTTTACGATGAGGCGACGTGGGCGGGGCAGGGAGCAGAGCATCCAGGGTTCATCGTGACGCGCCGCGTCTGTGAAGCGTGAGGCACGAGGCCCAGCGCTATGGCCCCGCTGCGTGGTGAGGCGGAGTCCGCGCCGATCGCCCGGCCTGCCCCCAGAACGGGCGACAACCCTGTGGTTGACGAGAACCGCGCTGCCGGTTCGGACGCGTGGGTCGTGGGTCATGGCGGCACATCGGGCGTGAACGACGAGGGCGCGCAGATCCAGGGCTATGCGTCGAAGACGTCCGTGTCCCCGGGCGAGTCCGTCGACTTCCATCTGGCATCGCACCGTGTGCAGACCTGTACGGTCGCCGTCTACCGTGCGGGGCACTACGGGGGAGTCGGGGCACGCCTGCTGGTGACCAGCGACGAAGTCCCGGTGGAACCGCACAGCACGCCGAGGCCGGACCCGGAGACCGGGCTCATCGCCTGCGCCTGGCCGGTGTCCTGGACTCTGGATGTCCCGGACGCGTGGGTGTCGGGGATCTTCCTGGCCGTTTTCACGTCCCGTGATGGATTCCGCAGCTACACGCCCTTCGTCGTACGCGACCCGGAGCGCGGGTCCGACATTCTTCTGATCGTTCCCTTCGCCACGTACCAGGCCTACAACATCTGGCCGCTCGACGGGCGTACGGGGAAGAACCTCTACGAGGGGTACGCGGCCGAGGGGGTGCTGGGCGGCAATGAAGAACGCGCGTTCCGGGTCTCCTTCGGCCGGCCCTCCGCGGAATCCGGCATGGCGCGCTGGTTCGATATGGACACCAGTGCCGCCAGCTGGGCGGAAGCCTGGGATACGACATCACTTACGCCAGCAGCATTGATCTCCACGAGGGGCGCTTGGATCCCTCGAAGTACACAGCCGTAATTTTCTCGGGGCATGACGAGTACTGGTCCCAGGAAATGCGTGACTGTGCCGAGAAAGCTGTGACGGTCGGCACGCATCTAGCTTTTCTTGCTGCCCGGCGCGGCCGACCGCCCCGGCTCGCCTGCACCGACCGGGTCCTGGCTACCGTGCTCCATCTGCGGGTCGCCCTGGCCGCAGAACCTCTCGCCGTACTGCTCGGCAGCAGCCGGACCGCGATGCACCGCACTCTCCTGAAGAACAGGAAACTGCTCGACTCACACGGCATCGTCATCCCACCCGCGATGACACCACCCGACGTCCTCGCGGCCCTCCAGGCCAGGGTTCTCGCCCAAACCGCCGAGCCCCACGACAAGATCAAGACGACGTGTTAATGATCTGCAAGCCCTTACGCGGCGTGCTCGGTCAGCACCCCGGCCTTCTCCTCGTACACGGCCCCCGTCTCCGGGCACTCCCAGAGACCTGGCTCGCCCTCGCGTTCCACGAGCTTCACGCCGGCTCGGCCGACCCAGCCGACCTGGCGGGCGGGGACACCGACCACCAGGGCGAAGTCAGGTACGTCGCGGGTGACCACGGCGCCGGCGGCGACCATCGCCCAGCGGCCGATGCGGACCGGGGCGACGCACACGGATCGGGCGCCGATCGAGGCGCCCTCGGCGACCTTGACGCCGACGGCCTCCCAGTCGCCACCGCGCTTCTGCTTGCCGTCGGGGTCGACGGAGCGCGGGTTGTGGTCGTTGGTGAAGACCGCCGCCGGCCCGACGAATACGCCGTCCGCGAGTTCGGCGGGCTCGTACACGAGGGCGTAGTTCTGGAGCTTGACGTTGTTGCCGATCTGCACCCCGGTGCCTACGTAGGCGCCGCGGCCGACGACGCAGCCTTCGCCCAGGCGGGCCCCCTCGCGGATCTGGGCGAGCTCCCAGACGCTGCTTCCCGCGCCGATCCGGGCGGATTCGTCGACCTGGGCGGTGGGCTGAACCCTGTAATTCACTGAACGTCTGCCTTTCCGAGTGCCTCGTCGACCGGTGAGCCTACGTCGTGACCGCTGCCGAGCGGCAGGCGGCCGGGCGGACCCCGACGACGAGCGGCCCGCCGGAGGGCGGGAATCCCCGAGGTGGCAGGAATACGCATCAACCACCCGGCCGACCGTCCTCCTGGACCACGGGGTGAACCGATCCGGGCGGCTTCCGCCGGGACGCTCGCACACGCGGGTGGGAGCGGGTCTGGTGCGTCGATCCGGAGGAGCGAAGCGGCAGACCCGGTTTGACCCTTACCTCCGGGCCCCGTAGCCTTGACCGTCGGCATACGTATGCCTCCCTCTGAGCACATCCCTCCCGGTCCACCGGGAGAGGCCGCTCGCCCATTCCGGATTGCTGCAGGCTTCGGCGTGCGTGAGCGGCTGGCATCAGGGGATCCGTTCCGAGCGAGAGTAGAGATCCGCGTGTACGCCATCGTGCGCAGCGGTGGCCGCCAGCACAAGGTTGCTGTCGGTGACATCGTTGAGGTTGACAAGATTTCCACTGCCCAGGTTGGCGACACGGTCGAGCTCTCGACCCTGCTCGTGGTCGACGGCGACGCCGTGACCAGCGACCCGTGGGTGCTGGCCGGGATCAAGGTCCAGGCCGAGGTCGTGGACCACCACAAGGGCGCGAAGATCGACATCCTTCGCTACAAGAACAAGACCGGCTACCGCCGTCGCCAGGGTCACCGTCAGCAGTACACGGCGATCAAGGTCACCGGTATCCCCGCGGCTGCGAAGTAAGGGACTGAGGAGACATGGCACACAAGAAGGGCGCATCGTCCACCCGGAACGGGCGCGATTCCAATGCTCAGCGGCTCGGCGTGAAGCGCTTCGGCGGTCAGGCCGTCAACGCCGGTGAGATCCTGGTCCGCCAGCGTGGCACCCACTTCCACCCGGGCACGGGCGTCGGCCGTGGTGGCGACGACACGCTGTTCGCACTCGCCGCCGGTGCGGTCGAGTTCGGCACGCACCGTGGCCGCAAGGTCGTGAACATCGTTCCGATCGCCGGCTGATTTACGGCGCTCGAGCGGTTTCTGCGGAGGCGGACCTCACTTCCCGTACGGGAAGCGGGTCCGCCTTTCGCGTGTTTCTCCCATGAGAGACGGCTTTCTCCTATGCGGGACGGCACGAGTGAGACATTTCTGCACGTATGTAACTGGAGGTTCCAACCATGACCACCTTCGTGGACCGCGTCGAGCTGCATGTCGCCGCGGGTAACGGGGGCCACGGCTGCGCCTCCGTACACCGTGAGAAGTTCAAACCGCTCGGCGGTCCGGACGGCGGCAACGGCGGCCGAGGCGGCGATGTGACCCTGGTCGTCGACCAGGCCGTCACCACGCTCCTCGACTACCACCACAGCCCCCACCGCAAGGCCACCAACGGGCAGCCCGGCGCGGGCGACCACCGCTCCGGCAAGGACGGGCAGGACCTGGTCCTGCCGGTGCCCGACGGTACGGTCGTGCTCGACCGGAACGGCAACGTGCTGGCCGACATGGTCGGCCAGGGCACCACGTTCGTCGCCGGACAGGGCGGCCGCGGCGGCCTCGGCAACGCTGCACTGGCCTCTGCCCGCCGTAAGGCCCCCGGCTTCGCGCTGCTCGGCGAGCCCGGTGGGGCCCGCGACATCGTCCTGGAGCTCAAGACCGTCGCCGACGTCGCGCTGGTGGGCTACCCGAGCGCCGGAAAGTCCTCGCTCATCTCCGTACTGTCGGCGGCCAAGCCGAAGATCGCCGACTACCCGTTCACGACCCTCGTCCCGAACCTCGGCGTGGTCACCGCGGGCAGCACCGTCTACACCATCGCCGACGTCCCGGGCCTCATCCCGGGCGCCAGCCAGGGCCGGGGCCTCGGCCTGGAGTTCCTGCGGCACGTGGAGCGCTGCTCGGTGCTCGTGCACGTACTGGACACCGCGACGCTGGAGTCCGACCGCGACCCGGTCTCCGACCTCGACATGATCGAGGAGGAGCTGAAGCAGTACGGCGGGCTGGAGGACCGGCCCCGCATCGTCGTTCTCAACAAGATCGACATCCCGGACGGCCAGGACCTCGCCGACATGATCCGCCCGGATCTGGAGGCGCGCGGCTACCGCGTCTTCGAGGCGTCCGCCGTCGCCCGCACCGGCCTGAAGGAACTCTCCTTCGCGCTCGCGGGTGTCATCGCCGAGGCGCGCGCCGCCAAGCCGGTGGAGGAGGCGACCCGTATCGTCATCCGCCCGAAGGCCGTGGACGACGCGGGCTTCACCGTCACGCTGGAGGAGGACGGCATCTACCGGGTGCGCGGCGAGAAGCCGGAGCGCTGGGTCCGCCAGACCGACTTCAGCAACGACGAGGCAGTCGGCTATCTCGCCGACCGTCTCAACCGTCTCGGGGTCGAGGACGCGCTGATGAAGGCCGGTGCCCGGGCGGGCGACGGCGTGGCCATCGGCGCCGAGGACAACGCGGTCGTCTTCGACTGGGAGCCGACCATGGCGGCGGGCGCGGAGATGCTCGGCCGACGTGGCGAGGACCATCGTCTCGAAGCGCCGCGCCCGGCGGCGATGCGCCGCCGCGACCGCGAGTCGGAACGCGACGACGCACAGCGCGAGTTCGACGACTTCAACCCGTTCTAGGACGTGCGCCGCAGCCGCAACTGCACTTTCAGTCAAGGCGATACCGCCGGACGGGTCTGTTCCGTCGTCCCGTCCGGCGGCCCGGCCTGCTCCCGGCGTCACTCGATCGGCGGAGCAGAACCCGCTCAAGGGTGATTCATGCCGCTCAACCGTGTGGCGTCGGTCACCCGTCCGGGAGGTGTCAATTCCGGTATTCGCCCTGATCGCAGGGCAACGCGAGGTGTCCATACGGCATGCTGCGGCCGACGTCCACCTTGCGAGACGGTAACGGAGAGTGCAACCATCGCTGTATCTCCCAGCCCCCGCAAGGTAGGTCGTCTGTGTCTGCTCAGCACATAGCCAAAGCCCGAACCACAGCAGTCGTGCTGGCCGGCGGTACCGGCCAGCGCGTGGGACTGTCGATCCCCAAGCAGCTGCTGAAGATCGCAGGTAAGGCTGTCATCGAGCACACGCTGTCGATCTTCCAGCAGGCCGACTCCATCGACGACATCATCGTGCTGATGGCTCCGGGTTACGTGCCCGACGTGGAGAAGATCGTCGCCAAGGCCGGACTCACCAAGGTCACCAGGGTGATCGAGGGCGGCTCCACCCGTAACGAGACCACCGAGCGCGCCATCGCGGCCCTCGGTGAGGGCCTGGCCGAGGGCGAGGACCGCAACGTCCTGTTCCACGACGCCGTGCGCCCGCTGCTGTCGCAGCGCGTCATCAAGGACTGCGTCGACGCCCTGGACCGCTACCAGGCGGTCGACGTCGCCATCCCGTCCGCGGACACGATCATCGTGACCCGCACCCACGGCGGCGACGGCGAGTTCATCACCGATGTGCCCGACCGCTCGCGGCTGCGCCGCGGCCAGACGCCGCAGGCCTTCAAGCTCTCCACGATCCGCCGGGCGTACGAGGTCGCCGCGGGCGACCCGAACTTCCAGGCCACCGACGACTGCTCGGTCGTCCTGAAGTACCTCCCCGACGTGCCGATCTACGTCGTCGCGGGCGACGAGTACAACATGAAGGTCACTCAGCCCGTCGACGTCTTCATCGCGGACAAGCTCTTCCAGCTGGCCTCCACGGCCGTCCCGCAGCCGACCGGCGACGCCGCCTACCGCGAACTGCTCACCGGCAAGACCCTCGTCGTCTTCGGCGGCTCGTACGGCATCGGCGCGGACATCGCGACCCTCGCCGAGTCCTACGGCGCCACCGTCTACGCCCTGGGCCGCTCCACCACCGGTACGCACGTGGAGAACCCGGAGCACGTCGACGAAGCGCTCTCCAAGGCGTACGCGGACACCGGCCGCGTCGACTACGTGATCAACACCGCGGGCGTGCTCCGCATCGGCAAGCTGGCCGAGACGGACAACACGACCATCCAGGAAGCGCTGAACGTCAACTACCTGGCGCCCGTGCAGATCGCCCGTGCCTCGTACAAGTACCTCGCCGAGACCAAGGGCCAGCTGCTGCTCTACACCTCCAGCAGCTACACCCGGGGCCGCGCGGAGTACAGCCTCTACTCGTCGACCAAGGCCGCCATGGTCAATCTCACCCAGGCGCTCTCGGACGAGTGGGCGGGCGACGGCGTGCGGGTGAACTGCGTGAACCCGGAGCGCACCGCCACGCCGATGCGCACCAAAGCGTTCGGGGACGAGCCCGCGGGTACGCTGCTGTCCTCCGAGGCGGTCGCCAGGACCTCCCTCGACGTCCTGCTCTCCGAGATGACCGGCCATGTCATCGACGTACGCCAGCAGGACCCGACCCGTGGTGCTTCCGAGGCGTCGGGGTTCGAACAGGCCCTGGCCGCTGTCCTGGACCGACAGGCAGATGTGTAATACTGCTTGACAATCGACTATTCGGACCCCTGTAGACGCCCGCGAGCGAACTGCAGGGGTCCGAATTCGTGAAGTTCCGGCTTCACATTTCCCTCGCAAGGTAATCAGTCGGCATCCTCGGGAGCGGTACTTCGTGATTTCGAAAGCCATTCGCATGGCTCGTGTGGGCAGTGGTTCGGAGCTGGCCGCCGCTCTCCTCATGGCCCTGGGGTTCCCGTGCGTCATGCTCGCGGCGATAATCCCCAATCTCTGGTTCTTCGCCGGCGCCGCCGCGGTGACCTATCTGGCCGACCAGTATCTGCATCACTGCGGCAGCTATCTGGTCAACCGGCTCGCCGCGGTCCGCGCAGGGCTCTCGATCCGCTTCCTGGTCCGCCAGCTGCTGCTGATCCTGCTGCTCTCCCGCATGGGGTACGGAGAGCAGACGCTGTTCTACGTGACGGTCGCCTGCCTGCTGGCTTTCTACGGTCTCCAGGCACCGCAGAGCGCGGCGGTCACCCTCATCAAGCTCCGGCGCAAGCTCCCGGTGGTCACGCGCAACATCGACCTGGAGCAGGTGCGGATCCCGGACGCCCCGCCGTCGCTGCTGGTGAACCGCCCCGCGGAGAAGATGCTCCATCTGGACATCTTCGCGATGGTGGGTGTGCTGGTCGCGATCGAGACCGAGGTGACCGGCTTCGCCTACGCGGGCCTGGCCATCACGCTGGTGCTCGCGCTCTGCTACGTGGCGGCGCTCCTCCCGTACATCCGTCCGAGCCGACTGGTGGGGCCCGAGTCCAAGGTGCTGAGCGCCGTGGACACCTGGCTGGGCGAGTACAAGCCGAACGTGGTTCTCTACTTCTCCGGCTCCAAGGATTCGGCCTACCAGGTCAACATGTGGCTGGAGACCATGGCGCAGCTCGACGGCCGCCCGCTGATCCTGTTGCGTGAGCGCGCGATACTGCCTCAGCTGAACACGACGTCGGTGCCGGTGCTCTGCGTGCCCGGCGGCGTGCACCTGATGAATATGAACCTCTCGTCGGTACGGGTCGCGCTGTACGCGGCCAACGTCGGCAAGAACATCCACCTGCTCCGGGTGCCGACGATGAAGCATGTCTTCATCGGTCACGGCGACAGCGACAAGCTCGCCAGCGTCAACCCGTACAGCAAGGCCTACGACGAGGTGTGGACCGCGGGCCGGGCCGGCCGGGACCGTTACGCGCTGGCCGACGTCGGCGTGCGCGACGAGGACATCGTCGAGGTGGGCCGCCCGCAGTTGGCTGCCATCCAGCAGTGGTCCGGTGCGCCGAAGAACCCGATCCCGACCGTGCTGTACGCCCCCACCTGGGAAGGCTGGGACGACAACCCCGGCAACACCTCGCTCCTGCTGGCCGGCGAGAACATCGTCAAGCGGCTGCTGAACGCGGAGGAGCCGGTCCGGCTGCTCTACAAGCCGCACCCCTTCACGGGAACCCGCAGCGTCCAGGCCAAGGCCGTGCACCAGCGGATCACCGCGTTGATCGAGAAGGCCGCCGTCGAGCGCGCCACCGACCCCCGCTGGGCGAAGGAATCGACGGCGCTCCAGGCGGTGCAGGCCGAGGCACGAGCCGAACTGGCCCGTATCGAGGCGCGGCTCACGGCACTGTCGAGCGGTGGCCACGTCGCAGGGGACGAGGCCGAGATGTCCCGCGACTCGCTGGCCGACCCGGCGCGCGAGGCCGAGACCGCGCGGCTCAAGGACGAGTGGAACGCAGCCTCGTGGCGGGCGCTCGGCTGGTGGGAGCACAAGGTCGTCACGGGCGCCCGGATGCGGCTGTACGACTGCTTCAACGAGTCGGACGCCATGGTCTCGGACATTTCCAGCGTGGTGTCGGACTTCATCGCGAGCGGCAAGCCGTACGCGGTCACCGATTCGGCGGCGCTGGGCGAGGACGAATTCCGCCGGCAGAACACCGCGGTCCGTGCCGCGGTCATCCTGTCCAATGCAGCGACCGAGCTGGACGCCCTGCTCGCGGCGGTGGTGGACCGCGCGGCGGACACCTTGGCGGCCGGCCGGCGCGAGCTGAAGGAGTACCTCCTCGGACCGGACGAGCCCACCTCGATCGTGCAGTTCGACACGGCGGTGAAGGCTCTCGCGGTCAAGTCGGAGGCCCGGAACGCGGGCCTGGCGCGAAGCCTCGCCGAACGCGTGGGCGGCTGAGAATTCGGCTGGTTCGTTAACACAATCCATCAGGCCCGGCATAGCCCTAAAAGGGTTGCGCCGGGCCTTTGTGATAAGGGTCACACTTCAGGCGCGTGGTGTCGGGCAACCAACGCTCGAGGTCGACTGTCTTCTGTTGATATGAACGAGAAGCCAATTCCTGACGTAACCGTGATCATCGGTGCATACGAGGCAATGCCCTATCTGATCCGTTGTCTTGAATCGGTGGAGGCGCAGACCATCGGTGCCGACCGGATCGAGATCGTGGCAGTCGACGACGGTTCGACCGATGGAACCGGCGAGTACCTGGAGGAGTTCGCGGCCCGGTCCGCGGTCCCGACCCGGGTGATCAGGCAGGCGAATTCCGGTGGCCCCAGCGGACCGCGCAATGTGGGTCTCGGTCTGGCCCGGGGTCGCTATGTCTTCTTCCTCGACGCGGACGACTATTTCGGTGACGAGGCCCTGGAGCGGATGGTCGCGATGGCCGACCGGGCGCACACCGATGTGGTGCTCGGCAAGGTGGTCGGGGTCAATCGCGGGGCGCCCATGTCGATGTGGACAGCCACCAAGGAACGGGTCAATGTATACAATTCCAAGGTCATTTACACGCTGAGTGCGCAGAAACTCTTCCGACGTGACCTGCTGGAGCGCATCGGTCTGAGATTCGACGAGGGACTCAAGACCGGTGAGGACGCGCTCTTCACCATGGAGGCGTACCTGCGGGGCGCCGGAGTCTCCGTCATATCCAATTACGCCTGCTATCACCTGGTCGGCCGCGACGACGGAAAGCATGTGACCAAGAGCGGCACCTATGAATGGCGCTTCGATTCCATGCGGGCCATGATGGCGCTCATTCACCGGCTCGAACCGGCCGGGCCGAAGCGGGACTTCCTGATGGTCCGGCCCTTCACGGTCGGGATGCTCCAGCAGTTCGGGCCCGTCTTCCTCCGTGACGCGGAAGAGGTCCGGCGCCACAAGATGGAGCTCGCGGCGCCGCTCATGGACGTGTACTGGAACGACGGCGTGGCACGCCTGATCAAGGTCGCCGAGAGGCTGCGGCTCGCTGCTGTCGCGCGGGGCCGGTCCGACGTGCTGGTGGACGTGCTGACGTATTTACGGAAGAAGTCCGTTCCGGATGTGGTCAGTTCGCGCAAGGGCGACCAGCTCTTCCTCGCGTACCCGCACTTCCGGGACCGGTCGAGCGGCCTCTCGGACTCCGATTTCGAGGTCACCGTGCCCGACTGGCACGACGGCAAGCGCATCGAGCAACCCGCGGCGGCGGCCCGCAGGGCGTCACTGTCGCGGCGCGCCGCCCGGCGCATACGGCGGGACGTACGGCGCTGGAGGGCACGGCTCATCACAGGCTGAGCGGGCCCGTCCGGCCCGGCTCCCGACGTGTGTCCCCCTCTCGGTCACAGAGTTGACGCGCGGCGAATCGCACAGCAATTCTCAGTAAAATCGGCAACAGTCGCAGCTGCGACAAGACCGACATCTCCCCCCCATGAGGACTGGTCACGTGAAGGCTCTCGTACTATCCGGAGGGGCCGGCACCCGCCTGCGTCCCATCACACACACTTCGGCCAAGCAACTGGTGCCCGTGGCGAACAAGCCCGTGCTGTTCTACGGGCTGGAAGCCATCGCGGAAGCGGGGATCACCGAGGTCGGCATCATCGTGGGCGACACCGCCCCGGAGATCCGCGAGGCCGTCGGCGACGGCTCCGGGCTCGGCATCGAGGTCACCTACATCCCGCAGGACGAGCCGCTCGGCCTCGCCCACGCGGTACTGATCGCCCGTGACTTCCTGGGGGACGACGACTTCGTCATGTACCTCGGCGACAACTTCATCGTCGGTGGGATCACCGGTCTGGTGGAGGAGTTCCGCACGGACAGGCCCGATGCGCAGATCCTGCTGACCCAGGTGCCCAACCCCACCTCCTTCGGTGTCGCGGAGCTCGACGCCGACGGCCGGGTGGCCGCGCTGGAGGAGAAGCCGAAGGAGCCCAAGAGCGATCTGGCGCTCGTCGGTGTCTATCTCTTCACCCCGGCCATCCACGAGGCCGTCCGCTCGATCGAGCCCTCCTGGCGCGGCGAGCTGGAGATCACCCACGCCATCCAGTGGCTGATCGACCAGAAGCGCGACGTGCGCTCCACCACGATCCGCGGGTACTGGAAGGACACCGGCAATGTCACCGACATGCTGGAGGTCAACCGGACCGTCCTGGAGACCATCGAGCCGTCCCACGAGGAGGCCGACGTCGACGAGGAGAGCGAGATCATCGGCCGGGTGCGGATCGAGGCGGGCGCCAAGGTCAGCGGCAGCCGCATCGTCGGACCCGTGATCATCGGCGCCCGTTCGGTGATCAGCGGCGCGTACGTCGGCCCGTTCACCTCGGTCTCGGAGGACTGCCGGATCGAGGACAGCGAGATCGAGTACTCCATCGTCCTGAGGGGAGCCTCCGTCGCCGGTGTCCGCCGCGTGGAGGCGTCGCTCATCGGCCGTGACGTCGAAGTGACCCCCGCACCCCGTTCCCCGTCCGCCCACCGACTCGTGCTCGGCGACCACAGCAAGGTGCAGATCTCTTCATGACCACGAACATTCTGGTGACCGGCGGCGCCGGCTTCATCGGCTCGCACTACGTCCGCACGGTGCTCGGCCCCGAGGGCCCCGGTGACATCGCCGTCACCGTGCTCGACAAGCTCACCTACGCGGGGAACCCGGCCAACCTCGACGAGGTGCGCGACCACCCCGGCTTCGCGTTCGTGCAGGGCGACATCTGCGACACCGAGCTGGTCGCCCAGCTGTTGGCCGAGCACGACCAAGTGGTGCACTTTGCTGCCGAGTCCCATGTGGACCGCTCCATCGACGGCGGCGCCGAATTCGTCCGTACGAACGTCGTGGGCACCCACACCCTGATCCACGCCGCGCACCTGGCCGGCATCAAGACCTTCGTGCACATCTCCACCGACGAGGTCTACGGCTCCGTCGACGAGGGCTCCTGGCCCGAGACCGACCCGCTCGCGCCCAACTCGCCGTACTCCGCGGCCAAGGCGTCCAGCGACCTGATCGCGCTCTCGTACCACCGCACCCACGGCCTCGACGTGCGGGTGACCCGCTGCTCCAACAACTACGGGCACCACCACTTCCCCGAGAAGGTCATCCCGCTCTTCGTCACCAACCTGCTGGACGGCAAGACCGTCCCGCTGTACGGCGACGGCGCCAACGTCCGCGACTGGCTCCACATCGACGACCACGTCCAGGGCATCGAACTCGTCCGTACGAAGGGCCGGGCCGGCGAGGTCTACAACATCGGCGGCGGCACCGAGCTCTCCAACAAGGAGCTCACCGGCCTGCTGCTGGACGCCTGCGGAGCCGACTGGGACACCAGCGTCACCTACGTCGAGGACCGCAAGGGCCACGACCGCCGCTACTCCGTCGACTGCACCAAGATCCGCGAGGAGCTCGGCTACGAGCCCCGCAAGGACTTCCGCACCGGCCTCGCCGAGACCGTGCAGTGGTACCGCGACAACCGCGCCTGGTGGGAGCCGCTGAAGGACCGGGCCGCCCTGTGAGCGCCGTCTGGCTGGTCACCGGAGCCGCCGGGATGCTGGGCCGGGACGTCCTGGCCCGGCTCGCCGGTGAGGACGTCACCGTGGTCGCCGCGGACCGCGCGGCCATGGACATCGCGGACCCCGATTCGGTGCGCGCCGGCTTCGACGAGCACCGCCCCGCCGTCGTGGTGAACTGCGCCGCCTGGACCGCCGTCGACGACGCCGAGTCCCAGGAGGAGGCCGCGCTGCGGGTCAACGGCACGGGCCCCGGGGTCCTCGCCGCGGCCTGCCGCGAACACGGTGCCGTCCTCCTCCAGGTCTCCACCGACTACGTCTTCGCCGGGGACGGCGAGAAGCCCTACGCCGAGGACGGCCCCACCGGACCGCGCGGCGCCTACGGCCGCACCAAACTGGCCGGCGAGCGGGCCGTGCTGGACGCCCTGCCGGACACGGGCTACGTGGTCCGCACCGCCTGGCTGTACGGCGCGGGCGGCGGAAACTTCGTCCGTACGATGATCAAGCTGGAGGGCGTCAAGGACACCCTCGACGTGGTGGACGACCAGCGCGGACAGCCCACCTGGACCGTCGATCTGGCGGACCGCCTCGTCCGGCTCGGACAGGCCGCCCTCGCGGGCACCGCCCCCGCGGGCGTCTACCACGGCACCAGCGGCGGCGAGACGACCTGGTTCGGCCTCACCCGGGAGATCTTCCGGCTGCTCGGCACCGACCCGGCACGCGTCCGCCCCACGACCAGCGAGGCCTTCGTACGGCCGGCTCCCCGGCCCGCCTTCAGCGTGCTCGGGCACGATCGCTGGGCGGCGGCCGGGATCGAACCGATCCAGGACTGGCGGGCGGCGCTGGACGAGGCATTTCCGGCACTTCTCGCAGCAGAGCGGCCGTGATCACCAAATGATCGTATCGATGGCCAAATCTCGTCGAATTCAAAAGTTCCGAACAACAAAGGTTTACCTGGCGGAGAACGCTTACATCACAGTGCGGTCATGAGGTAACTTCGCCGGGGACCAGACCAGTTGGTTTCCTCCGAAGGGCTGCTCCACGTGAACCGCCATGACTTTCTGCGTCATTTGCACCGCGTCTACCGTCCTCGGAACTATCTGGAGATCGGGGTCAACGACGGCAGGAGCCTGGCCCTCTCACGAGTGCCGTCCGTCGCCGTCGACCCCGCCTTCCGCGTCGTGACGGACATCAGCTGCGACGTCCACCTGGTCAGGGCGACGAGCGACGCCTTCTTCGCCCGCAAGGACCCGCTGCTGCACCTGCGCAACGGCCGCAACCCGTTCCGCGCCCTGGCCCGCCGTGATCCGCTCAACGTGATCGGCGGGGACCCGAAGCTGGAGCTCGCCTTCATCGACGGCATGCACCTCTTCGAGTACGCCCTGCGCGACTTCATGAACGTCGAGAAGCACGCCCGCTGGTCGAGCGTGATCGTGCTGGACGACATGCTGCCGCGCGATGTCGACGAAGCGGCCCGCGACCGGCACACCAAGTTCTGGACCGGTGACGTGTACAAGGTGGTGCAGGTGCTGCGCCGCTACCGTCCCGACCTGGTGGTCGTCGAGGTGGACACGGAACCGACCGGTGTGGTCGCCGTGTTCGGAGCCAACCCGGAGAGCAACATCCTGAAGAACGCGTACGACGAGATCATCGAGGAGTACGTCGTACCCGATCCGCAGGATGTGCCCGACGAGGTGCTGGTGCGGAAGCACGCCGTCCAGCCGGAGGCACTGCTCGGCGCCGACTTCTGGCCGGCCCTTGCCCGCGCCCGCAACCTGCGCCGTCCGCGCTCGGCGTTCGCGCCCCTGCGGCGGCGCGTCGAGGCCGTGACGGGCTGACTTTTCCGCGGCCGGGCTCGATCGACGGTCCGGGACGAGCCCGACCGTCCCGGACCAGCAAGAAGCCCCCGTGGTCCGTAACGGACCACGGGGGCTTCGGCGTTCCCGCCCGGGCTCAGCCGCGGGCGCGCAGCTCGGCGTAGTACGCCTGGCAGGCCTCGTACGACGGCAGCAGGCCCTGCTCCTCGGCCTCGGCCAGCGAGGGGGCCGCGGCGTCCTTGTCGGACAGCAGCGGGGTGATCCCCTCCGGCCACTCGATGCCCAGCCCGGGGTCGAGCGGGTCGATGCCGTGCTCGCGGCCGGGCGCGTAGCCCTCGGAGCACAGGTAGACGACCGACGCGTCGTCCGTCAGGGCCATGAAGGCGTGGCCCAGACCCTCGGCGAGATAGACGGCGTGATGGTCCACGTCGTCGAGCCGGACGGCCTCCCACCGCTTGTACGTGGGGGAGCCCACCCGGATGTCCACGATGACGTCGAGCACCGCGCCGCGTACGCACTTGACGTACTTGGCCTGGCTCGGCGGCACATCGGCGAAATGGACACCGCGCAGGGTTCCCCGGCTGGAGATGGAGAAGTTGGCCTGCGCGAGCTGCAGCGTGTGTCCGACGGCGTCGCTGAGCTCGGACGCCTTGAACCACTCGTGGAAGCTGCCGCGGCTGTCCGGGAAGACCTTGGGCTCATGCACCCAGGCGCCCGCGATGGAGAGCTGCCGCATGCGATCACGTCCTTGTTCGGTGTGTTTGGTGCTGGTGTTGTTGGTGGGCCGTCTCGTCGGTGGAGACGGTGGATCTTGCGGGTGTGGATCAGCCGGTGAGCCGGCCGGCGAGGCGGCGCGCCCGCTTACGGCCCTGCGCGGGGAGCCTGCGCACGATGGGCCCGCCGACGGTGCGCAGCGCCCGGCGCAGAGTCGCCTTACGGCGTTGCGCGACCATGCCGGCCGTGATCGTGCCCGCGGCCTCCGGCAGCGTCGGATCCAGCTGGATCCGGCCACGCCTGCCGACGGTGACGTCGCAGAGGCTCAGCGCGGGGCCCTTCTCGCCGTCCAGCCGGACGGAGAGCTTCCAGGCGCCCGCTGTGACGCCGGGGGCGCGGCTCGGCACCTTGAGATGGGCCCGGCCCGCCACCGGGTACAGCACGGTACGCACCGTGTGCCCGGCCGAGCCGGTTCCCTCGGCCGGGCTCAGGTCCAGCTGGGCGTCGGATGCGACGGTGGTGGTGGACGTGAACAGGTCCAGCCGGAGTTCCGGCCGACGGCCCGCCGTCCGCAACACGGGACGGCCGTCCAGGTAGGTGGCGAGCTTCTTGCTGCGGCGGGCCACATCGAGCGTGAGGTTGCCGTGCGGTTCGGTGAAGTACGGGATGACGCCACGGGCCGGCGAGCCGAGTGACGCGGGCAGGCAGGCGGTGTCCACCTCGGGGGCGCGGTCGGCGCCCAGCCTCGCCTTGCGGACCAGGCCCAGGCCGCGCAGCGGCACCCAGACGTCCCAGAAGCCGCGGGAGACCCGGCTGCGGCCCTTGACCGCCTCCGAGGACACATGACCGCTGCCGCGCAGGACGATCTCGCAGGCTCCGTCGCCGAGGTCATCGGTCTGTGCGGTGAACTTCGCGGGACAGGGCCACTCGACGGCCGTCTCGCGATTGCGCAGCGACAGTTCGGCGGAGAACCCGTCGATGTCGTCGGTGACGTCCAGGAGTTCGTCCGCCGCCAGCAGCCCGCCACCGGTGTCCGGGTGCAGGAAGTACCGGCCGTCCCGGCGCAGCAGCTTCACCGGCTCCTCGTCGTCGCCCTGGACCAGCCGGGCGGACACGGTGAGAGCGACGCGGCCGTCCGGCTGCCAGGCGAACTCCTCCAGACGGGCCGACGCCTTGACGGACCCGGCGAACCGGGCGATCCGGAGCAGACCCTCCCGGTCATCCCTGCGCAGGAGCGTGGAGCGGATCCGCAGCAGCGGGCCGAGGCCGTCGTGCACCCCGTCGCCCATGAAGTCGATGGCCAGCGGCCTGATCGCGTCGCACATCTCCTGGAAGAACTCGGGCTGGTACTTCACCACCGCGGGCTCGCTGAGCCGGCTCAGCATCTCGACGCGGTAGAAGCGGCGGAGCAGCAGATCCCGGAACTCGCCCGGCTCGGTGTTGTCCATCACGACGTCCAGGACTTCGCGGAGGTTCCCGTAGTACTGGGCGGGGACGATCCTGGTGGATCCCGCGTTCTTGCCGTCGTCGCGCCGGGAGTAGAAGTAGCAGGTGTAGGTGCCGAGGATCGAGACGACCTCGGCGGGGAAGTACGCCTGCATCATGTAGAGCTGGTCCTCGAGGCGGCGCTTGCCCTCGGGGTAGGCGATGCCGTTCTCGCGGAGGAACTCCGTACGGAACATCTTGTGCGGGGTGAGGCTGTCGTACAGGGGCGCGTCGCGCAGGTTGCACTTCTCGCGGTTCTTCTTGAACACGCCGTGCGGGACACCGCGGAAGTTGCTGGCCACCTTGCCGATGACGATGTCGGAGCCGTTGCGGTGCCCCATCTCGTACAGCCGGCGCAGGGCGTCGGAGGCGAGATGGTCGTCCTGGTCGACGAACTGGACGTACTCGCCCTTCGCCTCGTCCACACCGATGTTGCGGGGCTTTCCGGGCCAGCCGGAATTCGGGATGGTGATGACACGGAAATGCGAGTGTTCCACGGCCAGCTCTTCGAGCCGTTCGCGAGTGTCGTCAGTCGAGCCATCGTTGACGAAGAGAACTTCGAACTCCCCTGCAGGGAGGGTCTGTCGCAGCAGCGAGTCGATGCAGGGGTCGATGTACTTGCCTGGGTTGTATACAGGAATGACGACACTTACTTTGACTGGCATCTCTGCTGTCCCATGTCTGGTAGAGGTCCTTCTGGCCGGCGGCGGGTGTGGGGCCTGCGCTGCTGAAAAGGGGGCATAGGAAGCCGCCCGCCGTGCACCCTATCGGCTGTTAGATGACCGAGACGCCTCGATGGTTCCTCCGGTGCGGGCACAGTGATTCTGCCGACAGTGAGCGGATGCCGTCGGGAGATCCGCAGGGTTGCCTCGATAGATGCGGGTGGTCGCACAACGGGTGGTCGCGCAAAGAGCCGAGTGCCTTGATCCCGAGGCGCGGAGTCGGAAGGAGCGGCTCCGGTGGCTCGGGCCCGGCGGCTCGGGCCCGGAGGCTCGCGTCCACGGGGCGGAACGCACAGGCGCCCGTCCCGCCGCTCGCGTAGATTGCGGGGACCGGGCGGAGGCCGAATCATTGGGGATGTACGTGTCAGGGGCAAGGCAGGGCGTCGCAGAGGCCCGCAGGATCGTGGTCAAGGTCGGTTCCTCATCTCTCACCACCGCGGCCGGCGGCCTCGACGCGGATCGCGTCGACGCGCTCGTCGACGTGCTCGCCAGGGTGAGGAGCGGTGGGGAGCGCGAGATCGTGCTCGTCTCCAGCGGCGCCATCGCGGCCGGGCTCGCCCCGCTCGGGCTGCTCCGCCGGCCCAAGGACCTGGCCAGGCAGCAGGCCGCGGCCAGCGTCGGCCAGGGGCTGCTCGTCGCCCGTTACACCGCCTCCTTCGCCCGGTACGGCGTGCGCGTCGGCCAGGTGCTGCTCACCAGCAACGACACCAGCCGCCGCGCCCACTACCGCAACGCCTACCGCACCCTCGACCAGCTCCTGGACATGGGCGCGCTCCCGATCGTCAACGAGAACGACACCGTCGCCACCGACGAGATCCGGTTCGGCGACAACGACCGGCTCGCCGCGCTCGTCGCCCATCTCGTCCGTGCCGATCTCCTGGTCCTCCTCTCGGACGTGGACGGGCTGTACGACGGCGACCCGAGCACCCCGGGCAGCTCACGGGTCGCCGAAGTGGCCGGGCCCGAGGACCTCGCGGGTGTCACCATCGGCAGCGCGGGGAAGGCGGGTGTCGGCACCGGCGGCATGGTCACCAAGGTCGAGGCCGCCCGGATCGCCACGGCCGCCGGAGTCCCCGTCGTCCTCACCTCGGCGAGCCGGGCCGCCGACGCCCTGGCCGGACGAGACACCGGTACGTACTTCCACCGCACCGGACGACGGTCGGCGGACCGGCTGCTCTGGCTCGCCCACGCTTCCACTCCGCAGGGCTCGCTGACCCTCGACAACGGGGCCGTAGAGGCGGTCGTCGAACGGCACAGCTCGCTGCTGCCCGCCGGAATCGCCGCGGTCGAGGGCGAGTTCACCGCGGGCGACCCGGTGGAACTGCGCGACCTCGAAGGCCGCCCCGTGGCCCGCGGACTCGTCAACTTCGACGCCAAGGAGATCCCGCAGCTGCTCGGCCGCTCCACCCGCGACCTGGCGCGCGAACTCGGTCCGGCATATGAGCGCGAGGTCGTACACAGGGACGATCTCGTCGTCCTGCACCCCCGACAGACACCCTGAAACGGCTGAAAGTCCAGCCTCAGGGCGGGGACCTTCGTGAAAACCGCCCCATCCTCGGCCGCGGACTGGTCAACTTTGTCACGGGGGGCACAGCGGGGTACAGCACAGCAAACGCATTCACAGGAGGCCGCCGGTGAGACGAGCGCGCCCGGGGGCGCCGCCCCGAGGAACGGGTGGCCGGGCCCTGACCAGTGTCGGAGCAGGTGTCGGTTTCGACGAGAGACGGTCCGACGAGAGACGGTCCCCGGACCGTGCGGACGACCGGACCACGCGGTCCGAGCCGGCCGGGGCGGAGGAGGAACGCACTCCGTCGAGACTCTGGCACATCACGCTCAGTGTCTCGGGCGCCGCGATCCCGCTGACGGAGGTCAGACGCGGGCTCGAACAGCTCGCGCACGACCATCCCTTCCTGCTGACCAGCCGGTACGCCAACGACCACGCGGAGATCCGCTACTGGGAAGAGGCCCGCGATCTGCACGACGCGGCGGCCGTCGCACTGCGGCTCTGGGGAGAGCACCGGTCCACCGCCAGGCTTCCGCCCTGGGAGATCGTCGGCCTGGAGGTCATCGACCGCGAGACGTACCACCAGCGCGTCGCCGAGGGATACGGACCGCCCCCGGCCGCCCCGGTCGGCGTCCACCCCTACTGAGCACGGCGACGTCTCCGGGGCGGTCGTCTCCGGGGTGGTTGTCTTGAGGGTGGTCGTCCCGTGCCGCGGAGCAGTCCCGGGGGCGGTTCCGGGGCGGCTGTCCCGCATCTCGGAAACGGCCTCGGGGCAGTTGTCTCGCATCACGGGATACGTGAGGGATGCCCGCAGTGTGCGCACTACTCTGCGGGCATGACCACGTTCTCGCCGTACGACAACATGTCCCCGGTCGCCCAGGCCGCCTACCGGGCACGCTCCGCCGCCGCCGACCTCGCGCCGCTGCCGCGCGCGGCGAAGGACGATGCGCTGCTGGCGATCGCGGACGCGCTGGAGGTGCGGACGAGCGAGATCGTCGCGGCCAACGCCGAGGACGTCGCCCGTGCCCGCGAGGCCGGGACCAGCGAGTCGATCGTCGACCGGCTCACCCTCACCCCGGAGCGGATCCGCGCCATCGCCGCCGACGTGCGGGACGTGGCGGCGCTGCCCGACCCGGTCGGCGAGGTCGTCCGCGGCTCGACCCTGCCCAACGGCATCGATCTCCGGCAGGTCCGGGTGCCGCTCGGCGTCGTCGGGATCATCTACGAGGCCCGGCCCAATGTGACGGTCGACGCCGCGGCCCTCTGCCTGAAGTCGGGCAACGCAGTCCTGCTGCGTGGCTCGTCCTCCGCGTACGCCTCGAATGTCGCGCTGGTGCGGGTGCTCCGGGACGCCGTCGGAGGCTCCGGTCTTCCGGCCGACGCGGTGCAGTTGGTGCCGGGCGAGAACCGCGACTCGGTGCGGGAACTGATGCGGGCCCGCGGCCTCGTCGACGTCCTCATTCCGCGCGGCGGCGCCTCGCTGATCCGCACGGTGGTCGAGGAGTCCACCGTTCCGGTCATCGAGACCGGCACCGGCAACTGCCATGTGTATGTGGACGCGCAGACCGACCTCGACATGGCCGTCGACATCCTGATCAACTCCAAGGCGCAGCGTCCCAGCGTCTGCAACGCCGCAGAGACGCTCCTGGTCCACAAGGACGTCGCCGCGGACTTCCTGCCGCGCGCCCTGGAGGCGCTGGCCGACGCCGGGGTGACCGTGCACGGTGACGAGCGGGTCCTCGAATACGCCGAAGGGTCCAAGGCCACCGTGGTGGCGGCGACGCCGGAGGACTGGGAGACCGAGTACCTCTCGTACGACATCGCCGCGGCCGTCGTGGAGTCGCTGGACGCGGCCGTCGCGCACATCCGGCTCTGGTCCTCCGGCCACACCGAGGCGATCGTGACCACCTCCCAGGCCGCGGCCCGCCGCTTCACCCAGTTGGTGGACTCCACGACGGTGGCCGTGAACGCGTCCACGCGTTTCACCGACGGCGGCCAGTTCGGCTTCGGAGCCGAGATCGGCATCTCCACCCAGAAGCTGCACGCCAGGGGTCCGATGGGGCTGCCGGAGCTCACCTCGACGAAGTACATCGTCACGGGCGACGGCCACGTGCGGTGACCGTCCACGTCCGGTGAATGTTGCCGGCTCCCTGCCCAGAACGACCCGGCGGGTCTAGTCTGGAGTGGTGTCGGACGACGTGGGGGGCAGGCCGTTCCCGGACGGCTGGGAGCCCGACGACGACCGCGGGGGCGCGGACGAGGACTTCGCCTCCGTGGTGTTCGACGAGGACTTCGTACGGGCCGCCGAGATCCATGAACCCACCGCGGTCGAGCGGCTGCTGGCCGCTGCGCAGGCGCGCGCCGAGGCCGAGGCGTCCCGGGCGCGGGCGGGCGGCGGCCCGCCGGACGACGATCTCTCTGACGAGGGATACGGGCCGGGCGGCGCATACGGCCGCGCGAGCGCCTACGACGACCCGCTGGACCCTGATGACGACGCGTACGGCACCGGCCCCTACGGGCGCCACGGCGGCGCCCTGCGCCCCTACCGGGGTGCGGCACGCTGGCACCGGCCGGTGGCCTGGCTGCTGGCCGTGCTGATGGGCATCGGAATGGTCGCGCTGGCCTTCAGCGCCGTCTACCGCAACAGCTCGGCCAACCGCCAGGATCCTGCCCCACCGCCCGCCACCACGGGCGTGGACAGCGCCCCGGGACCCGCCCCCAGCGCCATCCCTCCGGCCTCGGCCGGTTACCTCCGCCCCACGGTCTCTGCGGTCCCCCACACCGGCTGAAGCCACCGGACCGACAGCGCCCCGCGTACGCCGTGTCCCGCCCCGCGTGCGCCGCCTGCTGTCCCCGCGTCCCCCGCCCGGTTCCGAGGGCGTCCCCGCCCCGTTCCGAGGGCGTCCCGCGCATGTCCCGGGAGCTTCCGCGTACGTCCTGGGAGCGTCCCACGCGGGTCCTCAGCTCGTCCCGCGCAGGCCCTGGGGACGTCCCGCGCCCGTCCTGAGGGCGGTTCTCCGGGCTCACGGGCAACTCCCCGGTGGTTCTCCAGCGCTCGGCGTTTACCTCGGTCGTAATCGACCTACCCTGAAGGTGTGACCCCTCTCTACGAGGGGGCTTCTCACTCGTCCGTACATGCGCAGTCATGCGACGTCACGCGAACACATGACGGGCAGGACCTGTCCGAAGCCACTCGGCCGAAGCAGAGCGAAGCGTTTCGGCCCCGGTCGGTGACGTGGAGTCGGGAGAAGTCATGGCAGACCGTGGAGAACCACCAGAAAATCCGCCCGAGAACGCACCGGGCGGCGGTGAGGACGAGTACCGGTCACTCGTTTTCGACGAGTCGTTCGTACGTGCTGCACGGCTGAAGGAATTCTCCGCCAAGGAACGCATGGGGGACCACGCCCGCGCCGTACGCAGCCTCCCGTCCCGGAGCCTCCGAGCCGGCTCCAGAGCGGCCATCGCCCTGGTCCTCCTGATCGCCCTGGCCTTCGCGACGGCCGTGTACATGGGCTTCCGCCATCCCTACCAGGCGCCCGTCGGCAGAAGGGCCGAGACCCTCAGATCGACCGTCGTACCCCTGGCCCCCCGGTCCGCCGTGCCTGGCGGAACACCCGCAGATCTCCTTGCGAAGAGTGCCGCAGCGCAGTTCGCAAAAGGTGCCGCAGGCATCAACCTGCCGGCGATCCGGGCGACGGACAACTTCTCGGACAGCCAGGTGGCGGCGGCCCTGACCACGGTCAAGGACTACCTGGTGGCGTCCTCGCTCGACCCCGCCGTCCTCACCGGCCATGCGGTGCGGCCGGTGGAACAGCTGCTCGACCCCGACCAGACGGCCCAGTTCGCCCGCAGTATGAACCGGCCGGACGACGACGGACAGCATGCCCCGACCGGCTGGCTGGTGCGGTTCGACCCGGCGAAGGTGGCGCTGGCCGGTCCGGACATCCGGGTCCGGGGCACTCTGAGCTACACCGAGGCGGGGTCCGACACCCTGGAAGTGGGGTCGGACCACACCTTCACCTACACGCTCCGCCCGGCCGCCTCGGGGCCCCAACGGGCGGACGGTGCCTCGCTCTTCACCGTACGGCGCGAGTTGGTCTTCCGCTTCGACCGCGAAGACCTGCGGCTGCACCGGCTGGAGGTTCGCACCAGCTATGTCCAGGCCGGACCGCAGGCGTGCCCGACGGACACCACCGGTACGCTGCGGCCGCTGCTCGCCGGGCAGCGCGCCGTCTCCCACGGCCCTGCGGGCAGCGACCCGTACTCCACGGGCCGTCCCACGGCGGCACTGTGCGGAACGCTGGAGGTCAGCTCCCCGCAGGCCCCGGCGCAGTCCCCGGCCCATCAGGGTCCCCCGGCTCCTCCGGCCTCGCAGAGCCCGCCGAGCCGTCCGTAGCGCCGTCCTTGCCGGCCGCGCCCCCGCCCTGGCCGGTGAACTTGTCACGGAGCTTGCCGCCCAGGTCTCCGGCACCGCCCGCTATGTCGCCGACCAGCTTCATCAGCGGGTCCTTGCTGCTGCGCACCGCGTCCGCGTAATGCGTCGCGGACTCCCGGAACGAATCCGTCACCGAGGTGTCCTTGTCCTCGTCGCGCCGCGGGTAGTGGCCGTCCATGATCCGCTGGTAGTCGCGGGTCTCGGACCACTTCTTGAGCTCGGCCGCGCGCACCGTGGTGAAGGGGTGCGAACGGGGCAGCAGATTGAGGATCTTGAGCACCGAGTCGCGCAGATCGCCGCCCTTCTCGTACTCGTCGGCCTGGGCGAGGAAGGCGTCCACATTCATCTCGTGCAGATGATTGCCGCCCGCGATCTTCATCAGACCGCGCATCGAAGCCTGCAGATCCTGGCCGACGAGCAGCCCCGCCCGGTCGGCCGACAGCTCCGACTTGCGGAACCACTCTCGCAGCGCCGTAACGATCGCCATGATCGCGACATTGCCGAGCGGGATCCAGGCGACCTTCAGTGCGATATTGGTGAGGAACAGCAGGATCGTGCGGTACACGGCGTGGCCGGAGAGGGCGTGTCCCACCTCGTGGCCGATGACGGCCCGCATCTCCTCCTCGTCGAGCAGCTCCACCAGCCCCGTCGTCACCACGATGATCGGCTCGTCGAGACCGATGCACATGGCATTGGGCTGCGGATCCTGATTGACGTACATCGGCGGGACCTTCTCCAGGTCAAGGATGTAACAGGCGTCCCGCAGCATCTCGTTGAGATGGACGAACTGCGCGTCGCTCACCCGGACGGAGTCGGAGAGGAAGAGCAGTCGCAGGCTCCGCTCGGGCAGCAGACCGCTCAGTGTCTTGAAGACGGTGTCGAAACCGCTCAGCTTGCGCAGGGCTACCAGAGCCGAGCGGTCCGCCGGGTGTTCGTAGGCCCGGGACGAGATCCCTGCGAAGCGCCTGCGCTGTCTGCTCGGCACGTTCTCGCGGCTCTCGTGGCTACTTTCGGTCATGAATGGGCCCCCTGTTCGTACGAGACGTCGCTCGCCCCCTGACAAATCCCAGCGTAGGTGCTGGGGCTACGGTGTGCGGGGGGCTGTGGATAACTGAGGAGACGCCCGACATGCCGCAAACCGTTGCTCTGCTCGCCGCCGCATCCGAGGATCAGGGGCCCGGCAACACGCTCCGCATCGTGCTGCTCGCCTCGCTCGTCGGAGCCGGCCTGCTCGCCTGGTTCCTGCTCCGCGGATACCGCAACGACAACAACAACGACTGAGTCGGCGTGAGCGTGCCCGGGGCACCCGCATACGATGTGCGCGACGTCTTCCTTCCGACTTCCGATCGATAGGTCCTGCCGAAGATGAGCCTCACGAGCACCGCGCACCAGCTGGTCACCCTTGCCGCCGAGGGCGGCGAACACGGTGGCAACCACGAAAGCCTCACCCCGTATCTCACCGGAGGCGGTGCGTTCGTCGTGCTGCTGCTCCTGCTGTGGATCACCACTCGTTTCAACCGCGACCGCTGAGGCGGAGGCGTACAGCTGTGCCAGTAGGCTCTGCACGCATGGGAGAGCAGGAAGTGCCTACCGGCCACAGAAAGCGCCGAATCGGCGTGATGGGCGGGACATTTGACCCGATTCATCATGGACACCTGGTGGCGGCCAGTGAAGTGGCCGCCCAGTTCCACCTCGACGAGGTGATCTTCGTTCCGACCGGGCAGCCGTGGCAGAAGAGCCACAAAGACGTCTCCCCGGCCGAGGACCGCTATCTGATGACGGTCATCGCGACGGCGTCCAACCCCCAGTTCTCGGTCAGCCGGAGCGACATCGACCGCAGCGGGCCCACGTACACGATCGATACGCTGCGGGATCTGCGCGCGGTCCACGGCGATGCGGACCTCTTCTTCATCACCGGCGCCGACGCACTCGCCCAGATCCTCACCTGGCGGGATGCCGACGAACTCTTCTCGCTCTCCCACTTCATCGGCGTGACGCGGCCGGGGCATGTGCTCACGGACCCCGGACTGCCGGAAGGCGGGGTCTCCCTCGTGGAGGTACCCGCGCTCGCAATCTCGTCCACGGACTGCCGTCAGAGGGTCGCGCAGGGGGAGCCGGTCTGGTACTTGGTGCCGGACGGTGTGGTCCGCTACATCGACAAGCGCCAGCTGTACCGCGGCGAATGAGCCACGCAGAGGGGCACCGGTGAACGACCGACAGAACCCGTACGACCCGTACTACCAGCAGCCGCAGATCATCGGCTACGACGAGTACGGGCAGCCGGTGTACCAGCAGGCCGGACAGCAGGCGTACGACCCGTATGCGCCTCAACCGCCCCAGCAGCAGCCGTATGAGGGCGGCCAGGGGTACGGATACGACCCGTACGCCCAGGCCCAGGCCCAGCCCCAGGCCCAGCAGCCGCAGGCGTACGACCCGTATGGCTCGCAGCCGCCCCAGCAACCGCAGCCGCCTCAGCAACCGCAGCCGCCTCAGCAACCGCAGCCGCCTCAGCAACCGCAGCCGCCTCAGCAACCGCAGCCGCCTCAGCAGCAGACCTACGGCGACTACGACGGTTACGGCTACGACACCGGCCGGCAGCCTGCCGCGGTCGACACCACCCGACAGTGGAACATCCCGCAGCAGGCCTCCGCGCAGCCCTCGGCACAGCCCTCGCCTCCGCCCGCACCGGCGCCGGTCACGCAGGAGCCCCGGCCGGAGCGCGACGCCGGGGCCGGGCCGGATGTGGCCGTTCCCGGGCAGCGCCGCGCCGACTACCGCACCGAGCAGTTCTCCTTCATCGAGGAGCCCGACGAGGACTCCGAAGACGTCATCGACTGGCTGAAGTTCACCGAGAGCCGCAGTGAGCGGCGCGAGGAGGCGCGGCGCCGCGGCCGCAACCGCATGGTCGCGCTGATAGTCGTGGTGGTCCTGGTGGTGGTCGGCGGTGTGGGCTACCTCTGGTCCGCCGGAAAGATCCCCGGCCTCTCCGGTTCGGAGAAGGACAACACGGCGTCGACGGGACCGCAGCAGCGGGACGTCATCGTGGTCCATCTGCGCAGCACCAAGAAGGGCGGCACCTCCACGGCGCTGCTCGTCGACAATGTGACGACCAAACAGGGCACCACGGTCCTGCTCCCCAACTCGCTCGCGGTCTCCGACGACGAGGGCGTCACGACCACCCTCGGCAAGTCCGTCGAGGACGACGGCACCACCGGCACCCGCGATTCCATCGACACACTGCTGGGCACCAAGATCAGCGGTACGTGGCGGCTCGACACGCCCTATCTGGAGACCCTGGTCGATCTGGTCGGCAACATCGAGGCCGACACCGACACCGAGGTTCCCGACACGAAGGAGGGCGCTTCCCCCTTGGTGAAGAAGGGCGAGGCACAGACCCTGAGCGGCCGGATGGCCGTCGCGTACGCCACCTACCGGGCGCCCGGTGAGGCAGAGACGAAGCAGCTCACGCGGTTCGGGGAGGTGCTGCGGGGTGTTCTGCGGAAGATCTCGGACGATCCGAAGGCCGCCACGGTCACCGTGCAGACGCTGGCGCAGATCCTCGACCCGTCGCTCCCCGAGAAGGACCTGGGCACCTCCCTCGCGAAGCTCGCCCAGCGCGCCGAGACCGGCGACTACAAGACAGCACTGCTGCCGGTGCAGGCCGACGGCACACTCACCGAAGCGGACACCGAGAGTGTCGTCAAGGACGTCCTGGGGGGCACGGTGAAGTCGCCGTCCGCCGACGCGACGGTACGGGTCGGGGTCAAGAACGCCACCGGTGACAAGGACGGCACCGAGTCAGCCCGGATCAAGCTGGTCAACGGTGGCTATGCCTTCGTCGGCGGCGGAACGGCCGAGGCCGCGGCACTGTCCGAGGTCCTTTACAAGACCGCGGCGGACAAGGAGAAGGCGACGCAGGTCGCCAAGACCCTGGGCCTGCCGACAAGCGCGGTGAAGCAGGGCAAGCCCGCCGCGAACGCGGATGTGTCCGTCGTGCTCGGCCAGAACTACGAGATCAAATGATCGGGGCCGCGCCGCCCGGATGATGTCGATTCCACCTTCGAACGTTCGCTGTGTGGGCTGTCGGCGGTCCGTGAGACCCTAGGGGTTGATCTGACCGCCGACGAAAGCCTGCTTGTGACCGCCACGGACCGCTCCATCGAGCTCATCAACGCCGCCGCTCAGGCGGCCGCCGACCGGCTCGCGCACGACATCATTGCGTACGACGTCAGCGATGTGCTGTCGATCACGGACGCCTTCCTGCTGGCCTCGGCCCCCAACGACCGCCAGGTCAAGTCGATCGTCGACGAGATCGAGGAGCGGCTCCAGAAGGAGCTCGGCGCCAAGCCGGTACGCCGTGAGGGCGACCGCGACGCGCGCTGGATCCTCCTCGACTACGTCGACATCGTCATCCACGTCCAGCACAGCGAGGAGCGTGTCTTCTACGCGCTGGAGCGCCTCTGGAAGGACTGCCCCGAGATCGCGCTCCCCGAGGACGCTGTCAAGACCCGCGGCAAGGCCGCGGAGCACGCCCAGCTCACCGGCAGCACGGAAGGTGAGCAGAGCTGAACGGCAGCGGAAGCGGCAGGGGCCGCAGGATCGTCCTCTGGCGACATGGTCAGACGGCATGGAATCTGGAGCGCCGGTTCCAGGGCTCCACGGACATCGCGCTCACCGAGGCCGGTATCGGGCAGGCCCAGCGGGCCGCCCGGCTGCTCGCCTCGCTGAGGCCGGCAGCGATCGTCGCCTCCGATCTGCAGCGGGCGGCGGCCACGGCCGCCGAGCTCGCCGCGATCACCGGCCTCGACGTCGCGCACGACGCGGGACTGCGGGAGACCTACGCCGGTACCTGGCAGGGCCTCACGCACGAGGAGATCGTCGGGCAGTACGGCGAGCAGTACGCCGCGTGGAAGCGCGGTGAGCCCGTGCGCCGCGGTGGCGGTGAGCTGGAGACCGAGGTCGCCGACCGGGCTGCCCCGGTCGTACTCGAACACGCCGACAAGCTGCCCGACAGCGGCACGCTCGTCGTCGTCAGCCACGGCGGCACCATCCGTACCACCATCGGTCGGTTGCTGGGCCTGGAGTCGTACCACTGGGAAGGGCTCGGCGGGCTCTCCAATTGCTGCTGGTCGGTGCTGGGCGAGGGCGCGCGCGGCTGGCGCCTGCTGGAGCACAACGCCGGCACGCTGCCCGAGCCGGTACTCGGCGACGACACGTAGCGGTGACGAGGCCCAGCAGCGGCGTCATCCACCGGCGACGACACCGAGCAGTGCCCTCACCCGGCGGTGCCGGCACCTGCGACTGCCGGGAGCGGCGGAGCGGCGGGATCGCCGGGGGCTGCCCGTGGGGCGGGCCCGGACGGCGCTCGGAGGTCACCTCGGGGCGGCGGAGGCCGGATTTCACTTTCTGGCTGGTCACAGGCTAAAGTTCTTCTTGTTCGCAGCGCGGAAACGCAGGGAAACAGAGCGAACAGCGGGGCTATAGCTCAGTTGGTAGAGCGCCTGCATGGCATGCAGGAGGTCAGGAGTTCAATTCTCCTTAGCTCCACAATCAGGATCCCGTCCCCACCAGGGGGCGGGATCTTTGCGTTGCCTCTGACCGTTCTCCCTGGCTGTTCCGTTTCCCCCGGCCGTTCCCCCGCCCGCCCCTCTGACTGTGCGTCCGGTCACGCCTCCCGGCGCCGCCGCAGCGCCGCCACCTGCTCCCCGCTCTCCTCGTCGGCCGGGGTGTAGACCACGATCCGGCACTCCGGCAGCCCATTGACGGACAGCGACACCGAAGTCATCCGTATCTCGGCGGTGGCCGCCCAGTGCCGGAAGGTCTTCACCCGCGGCCCCGGCGGGGCGACATTCCCGCTGCGCCACAGCTCGGCGAAGTACGGGCTGGCGGCCGAGAGGCCTTCGATGAACGATTCCCAGGCGGGCTCGCCCGTATGCGGCCCGTAGGCTCCCCGCAGCGTCGCCACCATGATCGGCAGCTCCTGGGCCCGGTGGACGATGGGACAGGCGTCCTCGGGCACCGTGAACAGCGTCCACAGCGCATTGCGTATGCCCGTTCCCACTGTCTTGGGGATGTCGAACAGATCGCGGTAGGCGGGGTTGGTGGCCAGGATGTCGTACCTGGTGTTGTAGACCACGGAGGGGTGCGGATCGAGCGCGTCGATGATGCCCTGGATTTCCGGCCCGACCTCGATCGCGTCGGTCTGTCTGCCGGGGGCGTAGGCCACCTCTGCCAGGTGGTAGAGATGTTCGCGCTCCGGCGTGTCCAGCCGCAGGGTGCGCGCCACGGCGTCCAGGACCTGTGGTGACGCGTTGATCGGACGGCCCTGTTCCAGCCAGGTGTACCAGGTGACACCGATGCCGGAGAGCTGGGCGACCTCCTCGCGGCGCAGGCCCGGGGTGCGGCGGCGCAGTCCGGGCGCCATGCCCACATCGGCGGGCGTCACCCGTGCCCGGCGGTTGCGCAGAAAGGCCGCGAGCTCCGGACGCCTCCGGTGCCGGGCCGGCTGATGTGTCGTCACCGATGTCACACCCCCATCGTCGTTGCCTCGTACGGGAGTTGCCAGGTGCTGTCGGTACCAGCATCAGCGGGCTCTCGTTACCCGTATCCACCCGGGGCCAGGCTCGACGCCATGACGACGACCGCCGAGACAACTCCACGTTCCGTAACCAGTAAAGACGTCACCACTGACAAACGCCCCGGGAGAATGCTCGCCCTGGTGCTCGCGGCTCAGTTCATGGCGCTGCTCGACATCTTCATCGTCAACGTCGCCGCTCCGACGATCCAGAGCGAACTCGGCGCCTCCGGAGCCGGGTTGCAGCTCATCGTGGCCGGCTACACGATCACGTACGCCGTGCTGCTCATCGCCGGCGCCAGGCTCGGCGGCCTGCTCGGACACGGCCGGGCCCATCTGGCCGGACTCGCCGTCTTCACCGCCGCCTCGCTGGCCTGCGGACTCGCGGCAGGAACCGGGCAGTTGATCACCTTCCGACTGATCCAGGGGGCGGGTGCGGCGGTGATGATTCCGCAGGTGCTCAGCCTCATTCAGCGACACTTCACCGGCGAGGCGCGGATCCGGGCGCTCGGCGCCTACAGTGCGGTGCTCGCCACCGGTGCGGCCGCCGGGCAGGTGGTCGGCGGGGTGCTGGTCAGCGCCGATCTGTTCGGCGCGGGCTGGCGGCCGGTCTTCCTGGTGAATGTGCCGATCGGGCTGGTCCTGCTGGTGCTCGGCATCCGTGTGCTGCCCGGCGAACCGCGTACGGGGGCTGCCAGGGTCCAGGCGCGGGCGCGCGGGTTCGATCTGCCGGGGCTGGTGCTGCTGGCCGCCGCCGTCACCCTGCTGACCGTCCCCCTGGTGCTCGGGCAGGAGTTGGGCTGGCCGGTCTGGACCCGGGTCTGCCTGATTGCCTCCGTGGGGTTCTTCGCCGGGTTCGCCAGCTACGAGTCACGGCTTGCCGCGCGCGGTGGTGCGCCTCTGATCGGGCTCAGGGTGCTGCGCATCCCGGGTATCGCCCGGGCGGCGCTGCGCATTCTCGTGGTGATGGCGATCAACGCCGGCTTCCTCTTCGCGATGACGCTGCACATCCAGGGCGGCCTGGGCTACTCGGCGCTGCGCACGGGGCTGATGTTCGCACCGACCGCGCTGGTATTCGGCGCGGTCGGGCTGACCTGGCGCCGGTGGCCGGCGCGGCTTCAAGGTGCCCTGGTTCCGGGCGGGTTCGCCCTGGTGGCCATCGGTTCCGTGGCCATCGGGCTGTTGATGCGCGAGGGAGGCGACGGCGGTCTCTGGCTGTATGCGGCCTCTGCGGTCATGGGCGGCGGCATAGCGCTGGGCTTCAGCCCCACCCTTACGGGGGCGTTGGCGAACGTACGTCCGGAGGATGCGGCTGATGCGAGCGGCGTACTGGTGACCGTCGCCCAGCTCGGTCAGCTGATCGGTGTCGCGACCTTCGGCACGTTCTATCTCAACCGCCTTGATACGCCAGGGGTGCACGGGCCGGGGCACGCGTTGTGGGCATGCGCTCTCGCGCTGTCGGTGGCGGCGCTGGCGGGTGTGTCGGCGGGTCTCGTGCGGCGTCGGTGACCGACCGGATATCCGCCGGGCTGACCCCCTTGCGGGGTCATGGCAGAATCGGACCGCCGGAGGGGGCGACGGACCGAACGGGAGGGAGCGCGCGATGCCTGCGAGCCGCCACGAGGTCCCGGACCTGCTCCTTGTCCCCGAACGCCGTGCCCGGACCGGTCGCCTTGCCGGTGGCCCGCTCCGCGCGGCCCACATGCTCGGCGAGAACGGCGGAATCTCCTGCGTGTGCACTGCCCGTGGCCAAAGCCGGAGCTGACTCATGGGTGCACACAGGCGGAAGTGCGACTGGTGCGGCGGCGGTACGCCCATCGTCAGGGACATGGATCCGATCAATCCGGAGTACCAGTACTGGTGCGAGGAGTGTGCGCGGGCGCTGATCATAAAGGGCGACCCGATCGAGACCTACCGGGAGCTCGAGGGGGAGCCGATCTACGGGCGGCTGCTGGAGGAGCACTGCACTCTCAAGCGCTTCTACTCCTTCGCCACCGCGTGAGGCCTGGGTGTGCCTGCTGTGTACACCCGCTGCGTGTGCCCCTGTGGACCGCTGCGTTCCGCCTGCTTCGTCGCCTGACCGAGGTGCCGCAGAATTGGTCAAATCCAGGCAGGCGGGAAACGATTTGGTGGACCGGCGGGGTCACCGGTAATGTTCTCGATGTCGCCAGGGGCAAACGGAACCGGGCGCCGCACAGCACGGGGCTATAGCTCAGTTGGTAGAGCGCCTGCATGGCATGCAGGAGGTCAGGAGTTCAATTCTCCTTAGCTCCACAGTGAAGAAATGAGAAGCGGGTCACTCTTACAGGGTGACCCGCTTCTCGTGCATGCGTGTCAACGTCAACTGCTGCGTGACCCCGTGTTGCGGCATGCCGAGCCGCTCGCCACCGGCCGGTACGGACTTTTGATCGGTTGTCCCGGTACGGAACAGAGCGGTGTCCGGAGTCCCGCTGCCCGGATGCTCCGCCGTGCGGTCGCTCCCGCCGCCCTGTCCACGGAGCGGTCGCGCCAGGACCGGCCCGGGGCCCGTGCGGTACCCTGACGCCATGCGTGCCGTACGCCTTCTGCTTAGCGAGCCGCGCTGATCAGTCCCGACCGGTGAGAATGCCTGGTCGGAATCGGCGCGGCGTCCCCTCCTGTGCGAGGGGATTTTTCGTTTCCGTAGACGCGTGTCCGTAGACGTGGGCGCCGGCAGATGACGATCGATGGAGCTTTGAGGATCATGAGCGAGACGAATTCCGCAGCCGAGACGGCTGCGCCGCACCGCTACACGGCGGCGATGGCCGCCGACATCGAGGCACGCTGGCAGGACTTCTGGGACGCCGAGGGCACGTACGAGGCGCCGAATCCGACCGGTGACCTGGCGGGCAATCCGGAACTGGCCGCCAAGCCGAAGAAATTCATCATGGACATGTTCCCGTACCCCTCGGGTGCGGGCCTGCACGTCGGTCACCCTCTGGGCTACATCGCCACCGATGTCTTCGCCCGCCACCAGCGGATGACCGGACACAACGTGCTGCACACCCTGGGCTTCGACGCCTTCGGCCTGCCCGCGGAGCAGTACGCCGTGCAGACCGGCACGCACCCGCGGGTCTCCACCGAGGCCAACATCGAGAACATGACCGCTCAGCTGCGTCGGCTGGGCCTGGGCCACGACAAGCGCCGCTCGTTCGCCACGATCGAGTCGGAGTACTACAAGTGGACCCAGTGGATCTTCCTGCAGATCTTCAACTCCTGGTACGACACCGAGGCCGACCGGGCCCGCCCGATCGACGAGCTGGTCGCACAGTTCGACAGCGGTTCGCGTCCCACTCCGGACGGCCGTGACTGGAGCGCCCTGAGCGCCGTCGAACGCGCGGACGTCCTGAGTGGGTACCGCCTGGCGTACGCCTCCGACGCGCCGGTCAACTGGTCGCCCGGCCTGGGCACCGTACTGGCCAACGAAGAGGTGACGGCCGACGGCCGATCCGAGCGCGGGAACTTCCCGGTCTTCAAGGCCAAGCTGCGCCAGTGGAACATGCGCATCACGGCCTATGCGGACCGGCTGCTGAACGACCTGGACGGGCTGGACTGGCCCGAGGCCATCAAGCTGCAGCAGCGCAACTGGATCGGGCGTTCCGAAGGCGCGCGCGTCGACTTCCCGGTCGACGGCGCGGGCGACATCACCGTCTTCACCACCCGCCAGGACACCCTGTTCGGTGCCACCTACATGGTGCTGGCGCCCGAGCACGAGCTGGTCGAGCGGATCATTCCGACGGCCTGGCCCGAGGGCACCCACCCCGTGTGGACCGGCGGACACGCGTCCCCGGCCGAGGCCGTCACCGCGTACCGCAAGCTGGCCGCCGCCAAGTCCGACGTCGAGCGGCAGGCCGAGGCCAAGGACAAGACCGGCGTCTTCACCGGCGCGTACGCGACCAACCCGGTCAGCGGCGAGAAGGTACCTGTCTTCATCGCCGACTACGTCCTGATGGGTTACGGCACCGGCGCGATCATGGCCGTGCCGGCGCACGACGCGCGCGACTTCGCCTTCGCGCGCGCCTTCGAGCTGCCGATGCGCTGTGTGGTGCAGCCGTCGGACGACCGCGGCACGGATCCCTCGGCATGGGACGACGCCTTCTCCTCGTACGAAGCGAAGCTGGTCAACTCCGCCAATGACGAGATCTCGCTGAACGGCCTGGGCGTCGTCGACGCCAAGGCGGAGATCACCGAGTGGCTGAAGGAACACGGCGTCGGCGAGGGCACCGTCAACTTCCGGCTGCGTGACTGGCTGTTCAGCCGTCAGCGCTACTGGGGCGAGCCCTTCCCGATCGTCTACGACGAGGACGGCATCGCCCACCCGCTGCCCGAGTCGATGCTGCCTCTGGAGCTGCCGGAGGTCGACGACTACTCGCCGCGCACCTTCGACTCCGAGGACGCCGACACCCAGCCCGAGACCCCGCTGTCCCGGAACGCCGACTGGGTCGACGTCACCCTGGACCTGGGCGACGGCAACGGCCCGAAGAAGTACCGCCGCGAGACCAACACCATGCCCAACTGGGCGGGCTCCTGCTGGTACGAGCTGCGCTACCTGGACCCGCACAACGACGAGAAGCTGGTCGACCCGGCGATCGAGCAGTACTGGATGGGCCCGCGCGAGGGGCAGCCGACCGGTGGCGTCGACCTGTACGTCGGCGGCGCCGAGCACGCCGTACTGCACCTGCTGTACGCGCGCTTCTGGTCCAAGGTGCTGCACGACCTGGGACACATCTCGTCCGCCGAGCCGTTCCACAAGCTGTACAACCAGGGCATGATCCAGGCGTTCGTCTACCGGGACAGCCGTGGCATCGCGGTCCCGGCGGCCGAGGTCGAGGAGCGCGACGGAAAGTTCTACTACCAGGGCGAGAAGGTCAGCCGCGTCCTGGGCAAGATGGGCAAGTCCCTGAAGAACGCCGTCACGCCGGACGAGATCTGCGCCGAGTACGGTGCGGACACGCTGCGCCTGTACGAGATGGCGATGGGCCCCCTGGACGTGTCGCGGCCGTGGGACACGCGCGCCGTCGTCGGCCAGTACCGGCTGCTGCAGCGGCTGTGGCGCAACGTCGTCGACGAGGAGACCGGCGAGGTCACCGTCGTCGACACCGAGCCGGGCGAGGAGACGCTGCGGGCGCTGCACAAGGCGATCGACGGGGCCGGCCAGGACATGGCCGGGATGCGCTTCAACACCGCCATCGCCAAGGTCACCGAGCTGAACAACCACCTGACCAAGGCGAGCGGCCCGCTGTCCCGGAGCGTCGCCGAGTCGCTGGTGCTGCTGGTGGCGCCGCTGGCGCCGCACATCGCTGAGGAGCTGTGGCACCGGCTGGGCCACACCGAGTCGGTCGTGCACCAGGACTTCCCGGCCGCCGATCCGGCGTACGTCGTGGACGAGACCGTGACCTGCGTCGTGCAGGTCAAGGGCAAGGTCAAGGCGCGTCTGGAGATCTCCCCGTCGATCACGGACGAGGAGCTGGAAGCACTGGCCCTGGCCGACCCGGCCGTGATCGCGGCGCTGGACGGCGCGGGAATCCGCAAGGTGATCGTGCGGGCGCCGAAGCTGGTCAATATCGTCCCGGCATGATGGCGGTCGTCGCCCCCGCGTGACGGTCGTCGAGCATTCGCCGGTTTTGTGCCGCGGTGTGGGGGCGTTCCCCTACGGGCAGGTTGGGGGTTCCGAGGGAACCCGCGGCCTGCCCTTTCCGTTTACGGTGGAGGGGCCGGCACCCGGCAGCCGAAACGACATGCGAGGGGCGCTCATGGAAGCCGTGATCCTGATCCTGGGATTGCTCTTTTTCGCGTTCGTGGCCCTGGGCGTGTATGTGAGCGTCAAGGCCATCGGCGTGGCGAAGCGTGGTGTGGACCGTACGATCACGCAGGCGCGCCGGACCGTCGAGGACACCACGCTGCGGGCCAAGAGCTACGGCCAGACGGGCGTGGGCGGAGAGCTGGCCCAGCTGCGGCTCGCGCTTCGCGCATCCATGCGGGCCACGCAGGAGGCGTTGCAGACGGGAGCCGCCGAGGATGCCTCGCTCTCGGAGTCACTGGGCCTCTTCCAGCGGCTGAGTGTGCACGGGCGGGAGCTGGACGACGACCTGAAGAGACTGGAGCGCGAGCCCGACCCGGCGACGGTCGCGTCGATGCTGCCGGGCCTGAAGCAGCGTACGGAGCGGATCACACACTCCGCGGATTCGCTGCGATGGGCCGCGCGGGACCGGGTGCGACAGTTCGCCGACGACGATCTGGACGCGCTGAATGCGCAGATCGATGTGGAGGCCGGGGCGCTGCGGCACTGGACGGTGGAGCCGGACGAACCGGTCCACGGCCAGGGGCAGCCGCGGGGCGGCAGCCGCGATCAGGGACAGGGACGGGGGTGGGAGACGGGGCAAGACCAGATGCAAGGGCAGACGAGCCGGCCAGGGCAGGAACGAGGGCCGGCCGACGGTACGGCGCAGGCGATCACGGCTCCGGACCCGCAACGACGGACCGAGTACCCGTGGCAGAAGGCAGCTCGGCCCGAAACGACGAACTGAGACGTTCGACGACCGGCGGTGACCTGATGCGGTCCGAAGCGGTCCGGAGCGATCATTCGGTCGGGGTCGGACTGCCGAGCCGAGGACTCGCCAGGTAACCTCCCGCTCATGTCCCGCCATGTCGCGATCGTCACCGATTCCACGGCCTACCTGCCGCCCGAGGCGATGGAGCGGCACGGCATCACCGCGGTGCCGCTGACCGTCGTCCTCGGTGATCAGGCGCTGGAGGACGGCACGGAGACCTCGGCCCGCTCCCTCGCACTGGCGCTCCAGAAGCGTCGCCCCGTGACGACTTCCCGGCCCAGCCCGGAGGTCTTCGCCGCCGCGTACCGGGCGGCGGCCGAGGCCGGAGCCGGCGGCATCGTCTCGCTGCACCTCTCGGCCGAGATCTCGGGCACATACGATGCCGCCCTGCTCGCGGCGAAGGACGCATCGGTTCCGGTGCGGGTGGTGGACACCGGGATGGTCGCCATGGCCCTGGGATTCTGCGCCCTGGCGGCGGCGGAGACGGCGGAGGCGGGCGGGAGCCTGGACGAGGCCGTCGCAGCCGCGGAGAAGCGGGCTGCGGGCACCTCCGCGTACTTCTACGTCGACACGCTGGACTATCTGCGCCGCGGTGGTCGTATCGGTGCCGCGCAGGCGCTGCTGGGATCGGCGCTCGCCGTGAAGCCGCTGCTCCAACTGGACGGCGGCCGTATCGAACTGCTGGAGAAGGTGCGGACGGCCTCGAAGGCCATCGCGCGCCTGGAGGAGATCGTCGCGGAACGCTCGGGCAGCGGTCGGGTGGACATTGCCGTGCATCACCTGGCGGCACCCGAGCGGGCCGAGCGGCTCGCCGAGCGGTTGCGCGAGCGGGTGCCGGGCCTCGTCGATCTGCATGTCAGCGAGGTGGGCGCGGTGATCGGCGCGCACACCGGGCCCGGACTGCTCGGGGCCGTGGTCTCGCCGCGCTGAAGCCGGTTCGCGGCCCTGCTTCTTGGATATCGGCCCTCGGATCTCACTCCTTGGGGTGGCCGAGATATCCACAACTGCTCGGTTGTCCACCGAAATCCGGTCCGCTCAGCGGGTTCGGGCGGAGGTGCCTACCGTCGTGAGGCATGGCTCCCCGATCACATCGTGCAACCAGCGGCAGCGGCCCAGGCCGCGCCCGTAGCGGTCCCGGCCTCGGACCCGGACGACGACGGTCCTCGCGTGGGCGCACGGACGCCGTGGCGGCGGCTTCGCGGCGGCGGGCGGACGCCCTCATGGGAGGCGCGTACGGCGGACGGGTCGCGCGGCCCGCGCTCGGGGTGGCCGTGGCTCCGGCGCCCGTTCCCGCTTCGGTCGCCGCTTCGGTCGCCGCTTCGGTCCCGAATCCCGCTTCGGTCCCGAATCCCGTTCCGGCGTTCGCTCCGGATCCTGCTCCAGTCCCGAGCCCGACACCAAGTCCCGCTCCCGGTAGAGCTACGACCACGGCTACGGCTTCTGTGCCGGCCTCGGCACCGGCTTCTGCGCCGGCCTCGGCACCGGTTTCTGAGTCGGCCTCGGCACCGGTTTCTGCGCCGGCCTCGACACCGGCTTCTGCGTCGGCTCCGGGGCTGCGGGCGAGGGCGGTACCGGCGCTGCGGGAGCGGATTCCGGTGTGGCTTCGGCTCAGATGCGGTTTGGAGCCAAGGACCCTTGCCGCGCTGGCCGTTGTCCTGATCGCGACCGCGGTCTTCGCCGCAGTGCATTTCTGGTCCGCGCGCCCCCACTCCGTACGAGCTCCTGATCCGGTCAACGAAGCTGCGCACGCCGGGACATCGGAGCCGGTGCCGGGGGTGGCGGCAGTGCCCGAGCCGTTACCGGGGCCGCCACCCACGACAGGGCCGGGTGGGCACATCGTCGTCGATGTGAGCGGGAAAGTTCGACTGCCGGGAATCCATCAACTGCCGTCCGGCGCACGGGTCGCCGACGCGATCCGGGCCGCGGGCGGAGCCCGGCCCGGTGTCGACCTCGCCGGGCTCAACCGGGCGCGGGTGCTCATGGACGGGGAGCAGATCGTGGTGGGCGCCCCACCGGGCCCTCCGGTCATAGGCGGGACGGGAGGAGCCGCCACGGGCGGTACCGGCAGCGGCGGCAGCACAACAGGACCGGTCAGCCTCAGTCAGGCGACCGTCGAACAACTCGACTCCCTGCCCGGTGTCGGTCCGGTTCTCGCCCAGCACATCGTCGACTACCGCACTCAGCACGGCGGTTTCCGTTCCGTCGACGAACTCCGCGAAGTCAACGGGGTCGTGTTGACCGAACTAGCTGGTGTGTCTTGACCGGGTGACGCCGAGGACCGTACCGCCCTCGTTAGCGTCCCAGTTCCCTTGGGACCTATGGGAGGGCTTCTTGACCACTGTGATGCGCGACATTCGGTCGCTTCGTGTACGGCAGATCGGCCGTTTGGTCGCGTCCGGCGACGGGCCGGTGCCGTACCGGCTGCTCGATGTCGACGGCAGCGAGGTACGTCCGGTCAGTGACTACTTCCGTGAGCTGACCGCCAGCGACTACAGCCCGCACAGCCTCCGTTCGTACGGGCTGGCTCTGCTGCGGTGGCTCCGCTTCCTCGACGCGATCGACGTGCCGTGGAACAAAGCCACGCGGACGGATGTCACCGACTTCGTGCTGTGGCTGCGCGAGGCGACGAAACCGGGACGGCCGAACAAGAGGGCCGGCCAGACCAACCCGGTGACCACCAAGCGCTACCTGAACACGAAGTACGCGCCCGCCACGATCGACCACAACCTCGCAGTGCTCCGGGAGTTCTACGACCACCATCTGTCCGGGGGGGACGGCCCGCTGGTCAACCCGGTCCCGGCGGTGAAGACCGCCGACGGCAGTCGGGTGAACGCCCACCACAATCCGATGGACACCTTCAGGCGGCACCGTCGGGCACCGCTGCGGCAGCGCCGTCCGCGGCGAACCCCGCGCAACATCCCTGACCGGCTCTTTGACCAGGTCTTCGCCGCCCTGCGCTCCAACCGGGACCGGGCCCTGCTGGCGTTCTTCATCTCCACAGGCGCGAGGGCATCGGAACTGGTCGGCGTCACGAACGAGCGGCTGAACACCGGGCAACAGCTCATCGGAGTCATCCGCAAGGGAACACGGGCTCTGCAATGGCTGCCCGCCTCCACTGACGCCTTCGTCTGGCTCAAGCTCTACCGCCACGAGCTGGCCGCCGATGTCCCGCGCGGGCCCGACGCCCCGCTCTGGGTGACCCTGCGACGCCCGTGGAAGCCACTGACCTACGACGCGGCCCGGATGGTGTTCACCCGCGCCAACGAAACGCTGGGCGCGAACTGGAGCCTTCACGACCTGCGACATGCGGCTGCCCACCGCATGGTCGACGATCCGAAGCTGACCCTGACCGACATCCAATGGGTGCTCGGCCACGCGCAGATCACCACCACACAGATCTATACGGAGCCCCGGGACGAGGACGTCATCGAGCGCATGCGGGCGCACTACGACGCCCCGGCCCGGCCCGGCACGCAGCCGAAGGCCCCGGCCGAGGGATACCGACCCGAAGTCCTGACGACACTCCTCGGAGGGACCGGACCATGGGCGTGATGCGAGCAAACCGAACCGAGATCCCGCCACAGCTTGCAGCGGAACCGGAGGCCGACGGCCGGGGGCGGCCTGCCATCAGGCAGTGGGACATCCCGCCGGCTCGGCTGCGGCCGACGTCCTGGCCGCATTCCCAGCTTGGCCCGGCCGAGCTCTATCAGCGGGTACTCGCGGTCTCCGAGGACTACCACTCCGACCGGAAACAGTTCGCGCGGCTGCGGCGGGCGACACCGAAACTGCTGGAGTGGTTCACGCAGTGGACCGGCGAGACCTGGCAGGACCGATGGCTGTCCAGCGGGCTGGAAGATAAGGACACCGAATGGGTCCAGGACTTCATCGCCTGGCGCAAGGCTCGCGGCGAGTGGGTCTCCTACGACGAGCCCGAGGCCCGATCCGCGATGTGTTGGATGATGCAGGCGCAAGCCTTCCACCCATCGCTGGAATGGATCCTGCGGCAGCGTTTCAACTACGTCTTGTCCCGGGTGCCCGCGACGTTCGACCGTGACGGTCACGTTCGGCTCGTCGCCCATCTCGACGCAACGGGACGGGATGCCCAACGAACCCGGGCCCGGGTGGTCAAGACCCTCGCCCGGATCATGCTGAGCAAAGGCGGGCTGATCAGCGACATCACTGTCGGGGACTGCCTTGAGTACATCGAGGTATACGACCGCGTGCTGCCCGGCAACGGTGGGAAGTACGACCGCGCCTTCTACACGGTGCTCTTCGAGCTGGGGACGTTTGGCGAGCATGTTCCCGATCGCCTGCGCGCGCTCACAGTCAAGGGACAACTCACCGTTGCGGAGATGGTCGATTACTACGACATCAGTTGCAGACCCGTACGCGATCTGCTCGTCGACTACCTGACCGCGCGGTCCGCTGACCTGGACTACTCCTCCTTGCGGCGACAGTCACAGACGCTCTGCCAACTGTTCTGGAAGGACCTGGAGGACCACCACCCCGGGATCAACAGCCTGAAGCTCAACCAGCAGACGGTCACGGCCTGGAAGGAACGACTCCGAACCATCCGCCATAGCCCCGGGAGAGTCGGCAAGGAACGCTTGCAACTCCAGCCGATCCTCCTTATCGTCCGGGCCTTCTACATCGATCTCGCTCAGTGGGCGGCACACGATCCAGCCCGCTGGGGCCCCTGGGTCGCCCCGAACCCCATCCCCTCCTCGGCCACGCAGATCGCCAAGGAACGCAAGCGCACGATCGCGCGCATGCACCAACGCACCCGGACCCGGGCGCCCTTGTTGCCGACCCTGGTCGCGGCCGTCGAGCGCTGGCGCCGGGAGACCAAAGACCTCTTCGACCGCACAGCGGCAGTCGACTTCGGAGAAGGAGTCGACGTCGGCGGCGAACGCTGGCAGCGTCATGCCGGCCGGCAATCCGACCATCGACGGGTCGCCGTAATCCACCCGGAAACCGGCGAGCAACGCGACCTCACCCGCGAAGACGAGCGCTCCTTCTGGGCCTGGGCATCGGTCGAGACCCTGCGGCACACCGGCATGCGCATCGAGGAAGTCCTCGAACTCACCCACTACAGCTTCATCGCCTACACATTGCCCAGCACCGGCGAGGTCGTCCCCATGCTCCAGGTCGCCCCCTCCAAGGCCGACCGCGAGCGCCTGCTACTGGTCTCACCCGAACTCGGCGAGGTACTGACCACGGTGATCCAACGCGTTCGCGAGAGCCACGGATCACTGCCGCTGATCTCCCGCTACGACCAGCACGAAGGACTGCACAGCCCTCGCCTGCCGTTCCTCTTCCAACGGCGTCGCGGTTTTATCCCGACCGCGCTCCCGCCCGCGTTCATCGCAAGCGTCCTGCGCGAAGCCCTGGCACGGGCCGGGCTCACCGACCAGACCGGGGAGGCAATGGACCTCACGCCCCACGACTTCCGGAGAATCTTCGCGACCGACGCTCTGCAAGCCGGCCTGCCGCCGCACATCACGGCGAAGATTCTTGGGCACGAGGACGTGAACACCACCATGGGATACGCGGCGATCTATCCCGAGGACGTCATTTCCCACCACCGGTCCTACATCGCCCGCCGCCGGCAGTTGCGGCCGAGCGAGGAATACCGCGACCTCACACCGGAGGAGTGGGACGAGTTCGTTACCCACTTCGAACTCCGCAAGGTCGCGCTCGGCGTCTGCACCAGGGACTACGGCACTGCTTGCGTCCATGAACACGCGTGTGTTCGCTGCCCTGCCCTTCGGCCGGATCCCGAGCAACAGGACCGGATGGAAGAGATCATCAGCAACCTTCAAGCCCGCCTCGATGAAGCCCACACTCGCGGTTGGCGCGGAGAAGTCGCCGGCCTTGAAGCCACACTCGCCGCAGCACAGGGCAAGCTCAAGACGATGCAGGACCTGGCTCAACGGCACGGCCGAACCAACCTCGGCATGCCGAGGTTCGGGCCTCCAATCGGCCGAAAACTCTGAGCTGAAGTTGTCCCGCCAGCCGCATGCAGCTGGCGGGACAACTGGCGCTAGCTAGTCATGCGCGGGAACGGAGTGATGATTGTCGAGGTCTCCGGCTCTACAGTCGCGCCGAAGGGCACGTTGGCCGCGGAGGCTTCGTCGGCGACAAGAAGCTCCGGCTGCGCGAACTTCTTGGTGGCCTCCAGGACGTCAGGGACGGGAAACTCCCGCCGCTCGATATAGACACGAGCGACTTCCCGATCAATGGGGCTGGGGAGGTCCACCTCCTTGGGCATCTTGAAGTTGGTCTCGCACAGTGCCTGCACGATTCGCCAACCCTCATAGAACACCTGCATGAAGCTGCCGTCGTGAGGCATCGGGCAGATGATCAGGTTCTTCTGCTCATCCTTCTTGATCGCGTCAGAGACTCCCGCCTTGCTCGGCACGATGGCAACCCGCAGGCCCCTGGCCGCTTCGAGATGCGAACGGTTGATCTTGACCGTCGTGCCCACCCAATGGTCGGGCTCGGTGGAACCGAGGAAAAGGTCAGCCTTCCACAGGCCCCTGATGCTCTGGGGTAGTTGCGCGCGGGTGTTGGCTCGCCGGAAGGCAGCGGCAAGCCGGTTCAACTGTGCCTTTAGCTTTACTGGCTGCCCGCGCTCTCCGGACAACACTCTTGATTCGGCGGTAATGAGGTCGATCTCCGTCGAGATCAACTGCTGAGAGCCGCTTTTCTCGATGGCGAACAGGATCGAGGCCGGGTCGCCTTGGTAGATCCTGCAACGGCCGAGAGCGTCGGCCACCCGCTCGACGACGATGGGAACGCTGTTCACGACCGCATCGTGAACGGCGTACTCGAATGCGATCCCGGTGTCCCCGTCTCCCTGGCTCCTGATCTTGCCGAGGAGCTTGAGCGGTATGTCCTCTCGCCGGAGGGTGGTCAGCATGTCTCGGCCGATCGAGTGATAGATCCCCGCGATAATCGGCCGAGTGACCGCCACGAGGGCGCTCACCTCGTCCGCCACGGGGTTGTTCTGCTTCTCGGCGCGAATCTGCACGCATCACTCACTTCTACGCGGGGCTTGGGGCCACTTGGGCAGCCCCGATCCCCCATCGGTTACATACGGCTCATTCAAATCCTAGGAATCGGGTCTGACACCTGGTTCGGATAAATCGGCGATCGCCGGTTCGCCGACCTCCAACCTCTGGTGGTGCCATGAGCCACCCGGACGTCCATGCGGCCTCCGGCCGGCGGCTGGGTGCCTCCGACCCGCGGCAGGAAGGCCCACTCGACCTTCGGCTGGTCCCGCCGGCCTTGGCGGCCTGGGCCGGAGCGGCGCTCGCGCTCGGCGCTCCGGGGCGGTGGACCACGGCGGGCGTGATGCTCTGCGTCGCTGCGGCCATAGTGCTCCTGGCGACGTCCGGAGTGTCGGCGACCCGTGCGATGCGAGGGCTGTCGGCCGGTACCGGGGGAGGGGCGGCGGATGACGAGAGCGCGGTACACAACCCGCGGCGGCCGCACACCACCGCAATTGCAACCGCTGCGGCGCTGCTCTGTGCGGCGGCCGGGGCCGCGTCGGCCGGCTGGCACAGCGCGGACGTACGGCAGGGGCCGGTCCACGAGCTGGCTCAGCGGTTCGCGAGGGTCGACGCGGAGGTGACGGTGACGTCCGACGCCCGGCAGACCGTGCCTCGGGTGCGCGGCGACCACAGCACGCCCGTCTCCCTCCTCGTGGATGCCGAGATCACACGGCTGACCGGGCACGACGGTGCGGTCACCCGGCTGCGTACGCCGGTGCTGCTGATCGTCTCGCCCGGCGGATCGATGGCCCGGTGGCAGGAGTTGCTCCCCTCCACACGGCTGCACGTCGGAGGCCGACTGGCGCCACCGCTGCATGAAGGGGAGCGCAACGCCGGCGTACTCCGGCTGGAGGGCAAGGGCCCGCCGCACGTCACCGGGCCCCCTTCCGCGGTCCAGCGCATGGCGGGCGCTCTGCGTGGTGGTCTGCGGCAGGCGACCGAGCGGCTCGATCCCGATGCGCGGGCGCTTCTGCCCGGCCTGGTGGTCGGTGACACCTCACGGGTCACTCCGGAACTGCACGATGCCTTCCAGGCGGCCGACCTCACCCACCTGATGGCGGTCTCCGGTGCCAACCTGGCGATCCTGCTCGTTCTCCTGATCGGGCCGCCGGGCATGGCAGTGCGTGTCGAACGCCGAGGTCTGGCGCCCCGGTTGGGAATTTCGCTACGGATGACGGCGTTGCTCGGCGGCGGGCTCACGCTCGCCTTCGTCATCGTCTGCCGGCCGGAGCCGAGCGTGCTGCGGTCCGCGGCCTGCGGGCTGATCACCTTGCTCGCCATCGGCACAGGGCGCCGCAGAGCGCTGATCCCCGCGCTGGCCGCCGCGGTGCTTCTGCTGGTTCTGTACGACCCGTGGATGGCACGCAGTTACGGCTTCGTCCTCTCCGTGCTGGCCACCGGTGCCCTGCTCACCGTCGCCCCGAAGTGGAGCGAAGCGCTGCAACGGCGCCGGGTTCCGTCCCGGCTCGCCGAGGCACTGGCCGCAGCCGCCGCGGCGCAGGCCGTGTGTGCGCCGGTCGTCGTGCTGCTCGCCTCCCGGGTCAGTCTGGTGGCGATCCCGTGCAATCTGCTGGCCGAGTTCGCGGTGGCGCCGGCCACGGTCCTCGGGTTCGCCGCGCTCGCCCTGGCGCCGGTGGCCATACCGGTGGCGGAGCTGCTCGCCCGGATCGCGGGGTGGCCGGCCGGGTGGATCGCTTCGGTGGCCCGCACCGGGGCGGCCCTGCCCGGGGCGGAGATCGACTGGCCCGACGGCGGGAAGGGTGCGCTGCTGCTCGCCGCGCTGACGGCAGTGGTGGTGCTGTCCGCCCGTCGTATCGTGCGCCATCCCTGGGTCTGCTCGGCCGCCGCGCTGCTGCTGATCGTCGCGGTGCTGCGCCCGGTTCCGCTCACCCGTGTGCTGACCGGATGGCCGCCGCCTGACTGGGCGTTCGTGATGTGCCGACCATTCCCCATTAAATTAGCGTGTTGATGAGGAACAACTGACAGGTGGGGTAAGTGGGTTGGCGAGTTTACTGGGTACCTGAGCGGCGATTGGTACCCGTGGAACGGGTACCCGTACTCGCGGGTATGGAGGACCTGGCCGACCGTGAGGACCGGCTTGGGATCCATCCGGGAGACCCGATCATGCTGTCGCCGGACTACAGGGTCGACGAGCTGCTGAGCGTGTACCTGTGCCGGTCGGGGTTCGCGAGGCTGGCACCGGAGACCAAACGCAACTACACGGACGACTACTGCTTGTTCTTCGACTTTTTGTGGGGCCGGGGCAAGGTCTGGAATCAGGCCACCGACGACGATCTCGCGGACTTCGAGTACTGGCGGACCCGGGCCGGCGCGAACCCGGGGAAGGTCGGCGGTTCCCGCTGGAACCGCGGGCTGGCCGCGCTCACCCGCCTCTACGAGTGGGCCGAGCGGCGTGAGTACGTCGTACGGAATCCGGTGCTGATGCGCGACTTCATCGGCCGCACCGGCGACGTGATCCGGGTTCCGCAGGCGCGGGCGAAGGACGCGAAGTCCAGTGATGTCCACTGGCTGACGCCTCGGACGTACCGCCTTTGGGTGAGCGTCGGTCTGCGTGGCCACACGGCCTGCGGGGTGCCGGCGGCGGGCTGGGTGGGGCGGCTGGAGGACCGCAATGCGGCCTTCGCGGACCTGCTGTTGTCGTCGGGGATGCGGCTGACGGAGTCGGCGTCGTTGCTGACCATCGAGATGCCGCGCACGCGGCTGGGTGGCGCCCGCTACTACGCGGGCCGCCTGGCGCCGGTGGTGACCAAGTCGAAGCGGGCCCGGACTTTCTACGCCTCGGCGCCGGTGGTGGGCGAGGTCGAGGGCTACATGGAGTCGTCGCGGGCTTTCGCGATCCGGCGGGCCCAGGCCATGGGGCGATACGAGTGTCTGCCGCGGATGCGGCTGGTCACCAAGGTCGCGGGGCTGCGCAAGAGGGTGCTGCACTGGCGGGATCAGGACGGGGTCGAGGGGCGGACACCGGTGTCGGATGCGACCGTGGCCGAGCGGATGACGCTGTTCATAGAGGGCCCGGCGGGGCCGGAGCCGCTGTGGTTGTGGCTGAACGAGTCCGGGCTGCCGTTCCGTCCGGCGTCGTGGGAGAACGTCTTTCGCACCGCGTCGCAGCGATGCGCCGAAGTGCTGCGCGGTGTCGTCGCCGAGCCGCCGTTCTGCACCCCGCACATGGCCAGGCATTCTTGCGCCCTCTACATGCTCGTGGTCCTGCACCACGTCGTCGACCTGCGGATGGGGCTGACACCAGAGGAGAGGCGGGACTTCCGGCTTCTCTACGGAGACCCGTGGCGGATGGTCCAGGACCTTCTGGGACACGCCCAGTTGGAGACGACGCGGGATATCTACCTCGCGCCGGTGTCGGACCTTCAGCTGCGCTCGCTGATGGCGGAACCCGAGCCGGTGGAGGGCGGCGGCGAGGGGTGGTCCGAGGACCGGGTCACCTCACTGCTGGCCCGGATCGCCGAGGAGAGCGAGGGCATCCAGGACATCGACGCCAAGCTCGTGCCGCCGTCGGTGTCGGCATGAGCGGCCGGGGCAGCAAGGCCACCTTGCCAACAACGCCCTTCCGCCGTCCCGCCGTACTCGGAGAGGACCCGAGCGACGTGGTGGTACGCCACACCACCAAGCAGGGCGCCACACGCGCCTACGACTTCGGGCAGCTCCCGATGGCTCCGGCAATGCAGCGCTCACTGGCGGTGCTCTTCGCGGCGAAGTGCACCGACGGCTCCTGGACGTCGCTGAAGACGAGCATGGGTACCTGGCGGCACCTGCACACTCTGGGCAAGTTCTGGTCAGAGCAGGAGATTCCGCCAGCGGATGTCCCGGATCTGACGGCCGGAATGTGGTCGGCCTGGCGGCTGAGCCGCAGAACCAAGACGGAGAACGGCTACAACCAGGTCATGGTCACGCAGCTGCTGCTGCGGGGCAACAGCCGCCTGCCGCTGGAGGTCAGGGCGGTGATGGCCCGGCGCCTTCCGGAACCGAAAGTGCAGGAGATAGCCTTCGAGCCGGACGAGTTCCGAGCGATCAAGGCCGCGGCCCGGCGGACCTTCCGGTCCGCGCTGCTGCGGATCAGGGAGAACACCGGGCACCTGAACGCCTGGCGCAACGGCGACTTCGCACGGGGCAGCCGGGAGTGGGCGGTCGGTGAGGCCCTGGACCTGCTGGCGCGGACTGGTGACCTGCCCCGGCGAACGAGCGCGAACGGCAGGACACGGTCGGTCGTTCCCCACTACGCAAAGGTGCTGGGCGGCGGGACTCCGGATCACACCTGGAAGCGGCTGTTTCTGGCACGGCTGGAGGCGGCCGCGCTCGGGGTGCTGCTGGTCACGGAGTTCGGGTTCAACGGTGCCACCATGTCCGAGATGCCGGTCCCGCGGGCCGTCCCTGACTCCGGAGAGAAGAGCGGGGTGAGGGTCTATCGGCTGGAGTTGGAGAAGCGACGGCGTCACGCCGGGCACCACTTCGAGTCGCGCAACATCACTGACCACGGCGCCGACTCGGCCGGACGGCTGATCTCGGACGCGCTGGAGGCAACGGCCCTGGCCCGCGCTTACGTCGCGGGCCGGACCCCCGCCGTCGACCGGCTGCTGGTCTGGCGGAGCAAGGGCAACAAGAGCTGGGCGGCGGCCAACGCGGTCGGCGAGCTGATCCGCGTCGGTCCGTTCGGGCTCGGCGCCGACACCCATGCGGTCGCCCTCTGGGCGCAAGAGCGGGGCCTGCCGGGCAAGGTGCTGCGGCGGGGCCGCAAGACCGTGAACGTGGTGCACCGCCGCGAGCCCGGCCAGAACACCCAGGACACCCACGACCGTGTCTACGTGCTGCCCGAGCCCCAGGCCCGGCAGGCCGCCGTCGAGGTCATCGTCGACGGCGTCAACGACGCTGTCGAGGCTGCCCGCCGGTCCATGCTGCGGGCCCAGCTCGCCGACACACCGCAGTCAGGCGACCAGGAGACGGCGACGGCGTCGTGCTCGGACTTCGAGCACAGCCCGTTCACGCCGCCCGGCGCGGGCTGCGGGGCATCGTTCCTGCTCTGCACCGCCTGCCCGAACGCCCGGATCGCCCCGGTCCACTACCCCCGGCTCGTCCATCTGCACGCCGCCCTGGAAAACCTCCGCAGCGTCCTGGACCCGCCCACCTGGAACACGGACTGGTACGACGCTCATGCCCGGCTGGAGGACCTGCGGCAGCGGCTCGGCACCGAGGTCTGGAACCAGGCACAGCAGCACGTCAGCGCCCTGGACCGGCAGATCATCGACAGCCTTCTGAACGGACATTTCGACTCGTGAGCACGCTGACCGCCGAGCTTCCCCTGACCGTCCCGGTCACCGACACACCCGTGATCCCCACGGGCCTGTTCGTCGATGGCTACACCGGCCCGGTCTCCTCCTACGGCGATGACGCCTGGTCACTGGACCCGATCAACGCCAACCCGAGTACGGAACGGGCCCGCGTCCTCTGGAAGCCGTTTCCGGCCTCAATGCGGGAGGAGTGCCGTTACCTGGCCTGGCTGATGATCAACATCGCGTTGCCAGACATCTTCCTGGAGGGGCGTGCGCCTTCGATGCGGACGCGGCAGTCCTCGGCCACGACCTACCGCAGCGTTTTGCAGTGGAGACGGTTCGCGATCTGGTTGAGCAAGCGCGGCGTCACCAGCATGACAGCCTGCACAGGTGAGGACTTTCGCGAGTACGCCGCCTCCTTGAGCCGCAAGCCGAAGGCCAACCGCAACACTGTCAGCGCCGAACTGGTCGGGCTCACGCGGTTGTGGATGTTCGACCGGATCAGCCCGGTCCCGCTGCACCTTCCCGAACCGCCCTGGGAACGCGACGGCATCGACGACTTCCTGCCCGCTGCGTCGGCCGGCGGCGAGAACATCACCGAGGCGATCAGCACGGAGACGATGGGACCGTTGCTGATCTGGGCTCTGAGGACGGTCGACGACTTCGGCGGGGACATCCTGGCGGCCTGGTCCGAGAACCGGCGGCTGACCCAAGTCGCGAAGACGGCCCCGCGCACCAAGCAGGGCCTGGCCCGGCTGAACACCTACCTCGCCGAGTTGGCCGAGCACGGACACCCCATGCCGACGATCAACGTCAACGGGCGGCGGCTGGCCGCGTCCCTCTACATCGCCGGCCTCACCGGCTCGGCCCTGGAACAGGTCACCACGGCCACGAGCAAGCGCCGGCGGTGGAAGGAGTATCTGGCCGCCCACCCGGGCCGCTGCCCGCTGCCCTCACCGGTCAACGGCACGGTCGGCGGGACGGGTTGGACGCCAGGCATCGACTTCGATGAGGCGCCCCTACTCATGCGACACCTCGGCACGGCCTGCTTCATCGTCCTGACCTACCTGACCGGAATGCGGCCCGGCGAAGTCCTCGGCCTGCGGTCCGGCTGCTGCCCCGACCCGGACGAACCCGGCCAGCGGCACGTGATCCACGGATACGTCTACAAGACGGCCGTGGACGAGGACGGCAACCACCTCTCCACCGGCGAACTGCGAGACGTGCCCTGGGTCGCCATCACTCCGGTCGTCTCTGCTATCCGCGTGCTGGAGCAGATCGTCCCCGGTGGAGAACTTCTCTTCGGCAGTCAGTTCCACCAGTTCGGCGGCTTCGGCCAGGGGACCAAGGTTGCTCTTCGCACCGAAACCCTGCGCGAGCGAGTGGAGAACTTCGTGGAGTGGGTCACTCAGCTGGCCCTCCGTCTGGAGCGTCCGCACGAGGTGATCCCGCGGGACCCGCACGGCGCGATCGGGACGGGCCGGTTCCGCCGCACCCTGGCCTGGCACATCGCCCGCCGACCGGGAGGACTGGTTGCCCTGGCGATTCAGTACGGCCACATGCGAACCGCCGTCAGCGCCGGCTATGCCTCCCGCAGCCGCGACGGCATCCACGACCTGCTCGACATCGAGACCGCCAGGGCGACCGCCGACACCCTTGCGACCCTCGCCGCGGACCGGGCCGCCGGGGGTGGGATCTCCGGGCCGGCCGCACGGCGGGCCATCTTCGCCGCTGGCCAGGCACCGGTCTTCGAGGGGATCGTCTTCACCGCCCGCCAGGCCCGCAAGCTACTGACGAACTCCACCCTGGCCGTTCACGACAACCCGCACGCCTTCCTGACCTGCGTCTATAACCCGGACAAGGCCCTTTGTCGACTCCGAGCGAGCCAGACGACGCCCAGCCTCGATCGCTGCGTGTCGACCTGCGCGAACATTGCCCGCACCGACCAGCACGTCACCGAGCTTGTCCTCAAGGCCAACGAACTCGACAAGCAGGGCGTCGGTGAACTCGTCCCGGAGCCCCTGGCCGAACGGCTCCGGAGCCATGCCGCCGGGCTGCGACACCTCGCGGAGAAGCACTACCGCGAACGGCTCACCATCTCGGAGGCGCCTGCATGAGCCCCGCACCTGACGAACGCGACCGCATCCGCGCGGCCATGGACCGCATCCTCGGAGGAACCCCGCAGCGGTCGAACGGGGCTCTGACCATCGTCGCTCTCGCCACCGAGGCCGACGTCCCCCGCAATGCCCTCACCCAGCGGCACCTCGACCTCAAGAACGAGTTCTACGAAAAGGTCCGAGCCCGCGGCGAGATGCCCGACAGCGAGAAGCGTCTCCGGCGGCAGCTGGTGAAGGCCAAGGAACTCCGGGCCCAGGCACTGAAGGAGATCGGACAGCTCAAGGCCGACAACGAGGCACTGGTCGGCGCCCTGCACCAGGTGGTGATGGAGAACCGACAGCTCCGGCTTCAACTGGCCGAGCGACCGAGCAACGTCCATGTCCTTCCGACCCAGCCCCGACCATTCGTCCGTTGAGGAAGAACCTCAACGGACGAATGGGGTGATGCCCAGAACTCAAGCCGAGACGCGCTGCGCGAGCGCCGGATCCTGCCCGTCGTCTTGCGTAAGGGCTGCCCGAACATCAAGGGTCTGGGAAAACTCCGCTAAGCCGTGGAGCAGACCTTCGCCCTGCTCCACCACTTCAACGCCTCGCAGTCCGATGAGAACGCCGCACCAGCTTCCACAACGCCTTCAGCACTCGCCTGCAGCCTCATCTGCTACCGACGTCTCAAGAAGACCCGCTCATTGATCGTGTTACGAGCTCTAAGAGAACCATTTGTCCTTTTCGGCAATGCGCAGTACCGGCTTGGGTTTCCGTGACGTGGACCGAAGTGTCTGCTCGGCTGCGATGATAAAACTGTCTGGGGCTGCATCTGGATTCTTCAGTGCCTGTTCAGCTACGCCCCGAAGGGCGCGCTTCTCGGTAATCAATGAAGGAACAGGGAAGCTGTGATTAAAGAAGATTTCATGGCGGTAGAACTTTTTCGTGATGGACAAGAGTTCCGTATCGCTGATGATTCCTTGAATGCGACGGTCCCAGGCGTACGCGAGGATGGACTGCACCAACAGGGGAGAAATTTCATTTCCGGTCTTTTTGGAAAAAACTCGATCCTTCGCTGCCCCTGCAGGAAATCGATGGAAGAATAGGGTCAACATGCGTGATCCCATACCCGCCCTTCTGAGCCAGCTGGCGGTAACTTGAACCTCTTCGCCGGCGCGCTTAGATACGCGGATTGCTGCGAGGTTGGCAAGGTCTGCGAGGCGCATAAACGACGGTTCTGGAAGGGAGTCAACTACCGATTCGATGCTTTCCCAGAGTGCGCGCAGAGTATCTACATCAGCCCAGCAGTAAGCTGCTGCTAGCAGTCGCTCCTTTTCCGAATCTGTACTTGCTGCCTGCAGTTGACTGTTCCACCAATCGACGTTTTTGCCGCGGCGTCTAGCATTGCGGATTCGATCAACAAGCGAGTGCTCGTCTGAGAAGAATTCATCAGCACCGGTTCCTCGATCATGCTGCGAGGGCACTGACGCCGAGATCAGGCCGATCAGAAAAGTTGACCAGTTAATTCCGAATGCCGCATCGACTTCCCGGACAATGTATCGCCAGCTAGCAAGACCCTCCGTGAGTGATTCATCTCCCTCATAGAGAGGGCGGGCGATATCCGTAAGCAAGGCAAGCGGCTTGGACCGACTCTCTTCTAGAGGAATACCCATGTGCTGGAACATGAAGTGGCCTGCGCCTTCCATGGCCCGGTATGACCAAATGGTTGGCAGCGTACACAAGAGTGCCCGACCGAGAGCGCCAGGCCCATTCTCCATGTCGAATTGATCAGGCCCGTTTAGCTTAGCCAGGATCAGATCGCGATGGCGCGACACAGGCACGATATTTTCGTTAGGCCCCCCAGCAGTAAATAGCCGCAGCAGCATATGCGCGCTCTTCTCTCCGTGGAGCGATCTCAGGTGGCGTGACGGTGCACTGAAGTCAGCCCATTTTGCAAGACGCAGTAGTTTGAGCCGCTCAGCCTCATCTCCAGATCTATAGCGGTCCAGCCACTCCGACTGCAACTCCGCTCTTTCTTCTGTTTGCTTCCCGAGAAGGAATGCGACAGCGCGAGTATGTTCGGTCGGCAAGCTGCAGTCGAAGAATTCTGCCCGCCTCTGTTCTGTAAGATATGCGGACCCAGTTGTCGGCGAGAGGCTCACATCGAAATATGACGTCGCAGACCAAGGAGAGCGCCGATGCTCACTGTTTGCCAGATAGGCAGATCGGATTCCGTAGGAATTGAAAACCTTGTCAATCACCTTTTCCGTGGCTACCTTAGACTGGGAGAAGACCCAGTCTTGCAGAAGAGAAAGGGCCAATGAGCGAGGATAGGTTGATCCTGCCATCTCTGGTGCATCACATAGGGCGCAAACCCTCTCCGCGAGATCTAGCAATTCCCCGACCGTAAAGCAGCCCGCGAAGAACCGGGTTACATTCATCCAATAAGGGTTGCGTGCAATACCCTCAAAGCGATCAGGTTTCGTTCCACGGCCGACGCTAGTCGCAGGGACATAGGGTGCCGTGTCGTACAGGTAGCGTGCGGCGAAATATTCACGCAGCGGTTGTACTTCGAATTCATAGGTCCCTTCTACGCGAGAAACTAGAGCAACCACCCGCTCGACCATGCCTGTCAGCAGGTCATCCAGCACGTCCGGCGGTTCTTTATGGGCGTTCAAATAGTCTGTGACAACCCGCTTTAGTTCATCGAAGTTGATACGTCCTGTGGTGCGATTGCTCTCCGCTCTGGCGTGCATGTAATATGCCAGATGCTGATGCAAGCTGATCAGAAGCATTCGGTTCTTGCGAACTACTTGACTTTTTTCAACTTCCCGGTTGAAAAACGAGGCAATGTAAGCGTCATATAGTTCAGTCCGTTTATCAGGGAGGCTCGACCCTCGGTGGTAGATGAGACTCAGTAAAATGGAGAGCTGCATGGTGTTCTTCGCAAGCTCAGCCATGTGCGGTGCAGACATTTTTTGTTTCAGCACGTGACTGATTTCAATGATGTCTGATCTGTTCAGTTTTCTGGCAGTGCCCCACTTATCTGCATACTCAAGGGCCAAATCCTGCGGAATCGGCGCCAAGGATAGATAGTGGAATTTAGTGCGCGGGAATGACGGGGCTCCAGTTACCGCGGTTGGCCGGCTTGTGATCAGAACCTTCAAGTTTGAATTAACTTGTCGCAAGCGTGTGATGGCGGAGCTGACTTCTTCAACGACCCGATGCCGGTCCTCCAGATCTGCGACCTCGTCCAACGCGTCGAGGATCAACAATACTGGACGTTCGCGTGCCATGAATGCGACATCGGATACGTCAAACACAAGGCCCCCAGAATACCTCTCGATGTGGCCGGCAAGAGCACCTTCGAGAGTTTTGGGTTTATCGTGCTGTGAGCCTCCTGTTCCAGACCACGGGTCTTGCCCTTTCATCCATGATGCAAGGTCGCGCAACTCAATCTTGAACGGAATTAGGATTGCGCTCTCGGTGTAGCGCTGTGGTAGCTGCCGCAGTTCGTCCTCTCGGCTGAGGATGCGCAACCTGTGAATTTGCGCCAGGTACTGAGAGAGTGTTGATTTGCCCTGACCGGGGGCGCCCTCCAACACGATGGCGGGGCAGTTCTCCATGAATTGCTCGTCCATGAGCAATTCGGCAGCTCCGCTAAAAGCTTTCGAGGATTCCAGCATGTAAATGAGTTCTCGGTGATGCATGCCCTCGGGGAAGTGAAGCGATGGTGCCATCGCAGTCATTCGTTCAAAGCGCGCCTGGGCTGCGGTATCACTCCCGTCTCTTGCCTCCCTCATCCTTCGCTGAAGGTGATTTATATACTGCAGTGCAAGATGATCAGACTCCGACTTGCTTGCAGTGTTTGGGATTGCTGCCGGAACGTCGATGAAAAGATTAAGCAAGGAACTTGGGAGAAGCTCGGCCTGTTTGAATCGAATAGTCGCCTCGATCTCTGCTTGGTGGGCGAAATAGGCGGTCAGCGCCATGTGTCGACGTTCGGAGTCCTGACGCGATCCGAGGTTCTCCCATAGAAGGCGAAGCATGTCGACGCCGGATAGCAGTGTCGGGTATCGAAGCTTCAGGTCAAATTGACCGTCAAGTCGCCTATCTAGGTCATCGCGCCACCAGCAGTAAGCGTCAATAGGGACATCGTCTGCGAGATACGCATCGACTTTGTCAATTGTGCCACTGTCGAGACTGGCCGTTGGTGGGACATTAGTAATGATGATATACCGTGTTGCGCCTCGCTCGACCAGTCTGTCGATTTTCTCCTTTTCGCCCTTAAGGGCGTCAATAATCCACTTGCTGGGGTTCTTGATGGCGCTGGGATTGCGCGTGAATTTGACTTGGAAGACCGTTTCGAGGCGACCGCCCGCGCGGGAAGTGGCGTCCCGCCCCCCGTCGGCCATTCCAATAGGGAAGCATTGAATGTTGTCATACTCGGTAGTCAAAAGTGATTGGCAAAGCATCTGAAATCGCTGATCCAGCAGCGATTCATAGTTGTAGTCCACTGATCCTCCGAAACTTACTCTTCTTGGCGGGCGAGGTCATGGCTGGAGCAATTTCAACGGTGGGCGGGTGGTGGCAACGCGCTACTGTCGGGTGGATGGGTGGTCGGGCTCCGTTGGGCTAGGTCGTCCTCAGGCGCGTGCCCGCTGCTACTGCGGCTGCTACTCCAACCCGTCCTGTGCTCGTTGGTCAGCAGTACAGCAGAGAAGTGCGACAGCCAAGGTGGCTATTCGGAACTTCCGCGGGGCCCCTGCTCCGCCGAGCCATAGCCCGCCTTGCGCTAGCGGTCGGGCGAACACCTGGCATCGATCACGTGTTCGGGCCTGGAAGGCTGGGCCGCAGGTTGTGCCTGATTACCTCTCGTGCGATCGGTCGCGGTCTGTATGCGTCCCTGGGTCGTCGTCGAAGGGCGGCGGACGTCGCCCGAGAACGACTGACGACAACCGTGCCGGTTTGTCCAGCGCCCCTCCTGCTTAGAGCTCGTAATGGTGTGAGTACTCGGCTGTGGATCATGGACGACGACTTGTGGGCGCTGATCGAGCCGTTGCTGCCGCCCTGGCCGGACCGGCTCTGCCTCCAGGGCATTCCTGTTCGTCCTCCGCAACGACATAGCCTGGCAACTCCTGCCTCTGGAGCTGGGGTTCGCTCGGGTCAGACGTGCTGGCGCCGCCTGGACCGATGGCAGAAGACAGGTGTCGGCGTACAAGTGAACGTGGGCTCTGGCAAGACTCTCGTAGCCGGGGATCATGCTTCGCCCTACTAGCCACAGATCTTTTCAACAAGCGGAACTTGACAGAGAAGACGTCGGTCAGGGCGACTCCCTGGTGCTGGCCGCGGGGGAGGGCAGGGGCGTGGTCGTCGACGCCGGCCCCGACCCGCGGCTCGTCGACCGGTGTCTGCGCGACCTGGGCGTCACCGAGGTGCCGCTTTTGCTCCTCACACATTTCCACGCGGACCATGTGCGGGGGTTGCCCGGTGTGCTGCGGGGCAGAGCGGTCGGGGCGATCCAGACGACGAGCCTGGACGAACCTCCGGACCAGGTCGCGTTCGTACGGAGAACGGCCGCCGCGACGGGCGTCCCCCTGATGCGGGCGGTCCCCGGTGAACGCCGCCGGATCGGGCCCCTCGACTGGCGAGTCCTGTGGCCGGCGGGCGGCACGGGGGCGGGCGGCGTACCGGTGCTCCGGGGAGCCGCATCGGGACGCGTGCCGCAGGAGCCGAATGATGCCAGCGTCACCCTCTACGTCCGGACCGGCGGGCTGACCCTGTTGCTCCTGGGCGACCTCGAACCCCCGGCCCAGCAAGGGCTGTTGCGCAGGTATCCCGCGCTGCCGCCGGTGGACGTTCTCAAGGTCGCCCATCACGGCTCCGCCCATCAGGACCCCGCTCTGCTGCACAGCGTGCGCCCGAGACTCGCCCTGGTGAGCGTGGGCAGGGACAACCCGTACGGTCACCCGGCCCCGCGCACCGTCGACGCGCTCCGAGCCGGCGGCGCGGTGGTGCTGCGCACGGACACGGACGGCGCGATCGCCGTGACGGGTGCCGGGACGGGGCTGAGCGCGGTGGGCAGCTCATGAGCCCGAGCCCTACCTCGCCGGCCGGACGCCCCCGCCCGGCGGCTTCCGCCCGGCGGCTTCCGCCCGGCGGGGCGCACAAGCCGAGTGGCCAATTCGGACCATCGGTAACACCTCTACCCAAGCCCCTGCGAGCTGCTCTGTTTGCCTCGAACGCCACATTGGTGATCGAATGAATGCTCGTCGGTGGGCCGCTGCTCCGACGAGAACGTCCAGCCGTCAGGGCCCAAGGTGAATCGCCCCCAAGGGTAGGTAGAAGATGTTCGGCCGTTGGCTGGGAAGCAAGAGAACGACGGATTCCGCGCGCGGCAACGCCCTCGCCGGCTTCGAGGTGCCACGCACCGCGGGAGTGCTCAGTTGCCGGGTCCTCGATCCCGTCAACGAGATCGTGCCGCAGGCCGAGTTCGTCGTCACGGACAGCGCGGGCCGGAAGGTCGTCGGCGGTGAGACGGACCCGTACGGCAGCGTCCTCGCCACCGTCCCGGCCGGTGAGTACCGACTGGCCGTCACGGCCGAGGGCTTCACCCCGTTCCACGGCGCGGCCACGGTCGTCGAGGGCGGTCACGCGAGCCTCGGTGATGTGACGCTGCAACTGTCCGCGCCCCCGCAGCTGCCCGCTCCGGGCGAGTGGGAGGTCGAGCCGATGCACTCACAGATCGGCTTCACGGCCCGGCACATCGGTATGGCGCGCATTCATGGCCGGTTCAACACCTTCGCCGGTGCTGTCCGGATCGCCGACCGTATGGAGAACTCTGCCATGCACGTGATCATCGATGCCGCGTCGATCGACACCAATGTCCAGATGCGCGACGACCATCTGCGTTCCAGCGACTTCCTCGACGTGGGCCGCTACCCGACGCTGGAGTTCTACAGCGACCGCTTCGTCCACCGCGGCGGCACCCGCTGGGGCGTGACCGGCGCGCTCACACTGCACGGCGTCAGCCGTACGGTCACGCTGGACACCCAGTACCTCGGCCTGGGCAACGGCCTGGAGGGCGAGACCCGCGCCGCCTGCCGGGCCACCACGGAACTGCACCGCGAGGACTTCACTCTCACCTGGCAGACCATGCTGGCCCGAGGCATCGCAGCCGTCGGCTCCAGCATCGCCATCGACATGGACATCCAGATCGTCCCCAAGAGCTGAGCCGGCAGGCGCCCGGGCGCCCCACTAGGGTGCTTCGAGCCATCCGTCGTACTCCGCGGCAAACGCGTCGAGCGCCGCGGAGTCCAGCCGCCCCGACGGGTCCTCCACGACCACCAGCCACTGGGCGTCCTCGGCGTCGTCCTCGCCGGCCAGCGCGTCGCGTACGAGCTGGGGCTCCTCGATGACCCCGAAGCGGTCGCCGAGCTCACCGGCCACCTCCTCCGCAGCATCGCGGTCGGGCAGCACCAGCACATGTCTCACATCGCTCACCTGCTCATTCTCCCGTACCGGGTACACCGCGCGGTCCGGTCTGCTCCGCCCCGCCGAGCCAGTGGCGTCGGGCGCCTAACGGCCGTTCATGTGCATGAGGCTCTCGGGATATCGGCTACCGGCGACCACCGACGGCGGCAGCGCCGTGTCCAGGCGCCGCAGGTCGTCCGAGCCGAGCGTGAGTTCCGTCGCTGCGAGGTTCTCCTCCAGCGTCGCCCTGCGCTTCGTGCCGGGGATCGGCGCGATGTCGTCGCCCTGGTGCAGCAGCCAGGCGAGCGATATCTGCGCCGGGGTCGCGCCGCACTCAATCACGCCGGACAGCGGGGCTGCCCCGGTGTCCGCACGAGGCAAGTGGGGAGTCCGCCGGCTGTCAGTGGCACGTGGGATGCTGGACGGCGATGGCCACCAGAAGGAATTCCACCGACGATCCGCTCGCCCCCCTCACGCTCGCCGTGGGCCAGGAGGACCTGCTCCTCGACCGCGCCGTGCAACAGGTGGTGGCGGCGGCCCGCGCCTCCGACCCCGACACGGACGTCCGCGATCTCGCCTCGGACCAGCTCCAGCCCGGCACCCTCGCCGAGCTGACGAGCCCGTCGCTCTTCGCCGAGCGCAAGGTGGTGATCGTGCGCAATGCGCAGGACCTCTCCGCCGACACGATCAAGGACGTCAAGGCGTACCTCGGCGATCCGGTCGAGGAGATCACCCTCGTTCTGCTGCACGCGGGCGGCGCCAAGGGCAAGGGGCTGCTGGACGCGGCGCGCAAGGCCGGGGCGCGGGAGGTCGCCTGTCCGAAGACGACCAAACCGGCCGAGCGGCTCTCGTTCGTGCGGTCGGAGTTCCGGGCGCTGGGGCGCTCGGCGACCCCTGAGGCGTGTCAGGCGCTGGTCGACTCCATCGGCAGCGATCTGCGGGAGCTGGCGAGCGCTGTCTCGCAGCTCGTCGCGGATGTCGAGGGCACGATCGACGAGGCGGTCGTCGCCCGTTACTACACGGGCCGCGCCGAGGCATCGAGCTTCACCGTCGCCGACCGCGCAGTGGAGGGAAGGGCCGCAGAAGCGCTTGAGGCGCTGCGCTGGTCCCTGTCGACCGGAGTGGCGCCCGTGCTGATCACCAGCGCGCTGGCGCAGGGCGTACGGGCGATCGGCAAGCTGTCCTCGGCCCGCGGAGGACGCCCCGCGGACCTCGCCCGTGAGCTGGGCATGCCGCCGTGGAAGATCGACCGGGTGCGCCAGCAGATGCGCGGGTGGACGCCGGACGGCGTGGCCGTGGCGCTGCGGGCGGTCGCGGATGCGGACGCGGGGGTCAAGGGAGGCGGCGACGACCCGGAGTACGCGTTGGAGAAGGCCGTGGTCGCGGTGGCGCGGGCGGCGCGGTCCGGACGGTAGGAAAGCGGTGGCCGGATCGCGATAAGCGGTAGGAAAGCGGTGGCCGGACCGCAAAAAGACATAGCGCGTGCTGGGCGGCCCGAGCAGGGCGTACACCGAAGGCCCCGGCCTCGCTCTGGGGAGAGCGGAGGCCGGGGCCCTCGGATCACACTCGGTGCGCCGCACCCGCGTGGCGAACGCAGGTTCGGTGTGCGGCGCGGGGGCCGGTCAGGGGCGGGAGAGAGGGCCCGCTGGTCCGTTCCGGCGGTTACATCAGAGAGCTCAGCCCTGGAGGGAGGCAACCTTGGAGGCCAGCGCCGACTTCTTGTTGGCGGCGGCGTTCTTGTGGATGACACCCTTCGAGACGGCCTTGTCGAGCGCGCGGGAGGCGTCGCGAGCGGCCGTGGTGGCCTTCTCGACGTCACCGGCGGCGGCAGCCTCACGGGCCTTGCGGATAGCGGTCTTGAGCGAGGACTTGACGGCCTTGTTGCGCAGGCGCGCCTTCTCGTTCGTCTTGTTCCGCTTGATCTGGGACTTGATGTTCGCCACGAAAGAGCCTTTTCAGGTTCGTTGGATCTTCGATGTGCGCCGCACGGCCCGAGAGGGTCGCGAGGCACAGCTGTCAACGGTACCAGCCCCGCTCCGACCGGCCCAAACCGGTCTCCGCCCCGCAACCATGGGACGATGGAGGCTACGTATCGATCCGACCGAACCGACATCGACCCGAGACACGGCGTTCGGCGTCTCAAGAATCAGGACCCTGCGTGCCCGCGACTCCTACCCACGTGCCCGAGCCGAGCCGTACCGACCCGGCGCTGATCCGCAACTTCTGCATCATCGCGCACATCGACCACGGCAAGTCGACCCTTGCCGACCGGATGCTTCAGCTGACGGGCGTGGTCGACCAGCGGCAGATGCGCGCTCAGTACCTCGACCGGATGGACATCGAGCGCGAGCGCGGCATCACCATCAAGTCCCAGGCGGTACGTCTGCCCTGGGCGCCCGAAACGGGTGAGGACCAGGGCCGCACCCATGTCCTCAACATGATCGACACCCCGGGCCACGTGGACTTCACCTACGAGGTCTCCCGTTCGCTCGCCGCCTGCGAGGGCACGGTCCTGCTGGTCGACGCCGCGCAGGGCATCGAGGCCCAGACGCTGGCCAACCTCTACCTGGCGATGGAGAACGACCTCACCATCGTCCCGGTCCTCAACAAGATCGACCTGCCGGCCGCGCAGCCGGAGAAGTTCTCCGAGGAACTGGCCAACCTCATCGGCTGCCAGCCGGAGGAGGTGCTCAAGGTCTCGGCGAAGACCGGCCTCGGTGTGGAAGCGCTGCTCGACCGCGTGGTCAGGGACGTCCCGGCCCCGGTCGGCAAGGAAGACGCCCCCGCCCGCGCGATGATCTTCGACTCGGTCTACGACTCGTACCGCGGTGTCGTCACGTACGTCCGTGTCGTCGACGGCCAGCTCAACAAGCGCGAGCGCATCAGGATGATGTCCACCGGCGCCACCCACGAGCTGCTGGAGATCGGGGTCTCCTCCCCGGAGATGACCCCGGCCGACGGCCTCGGTGTGGGCGAGGTGGGCTACATCATCACCGGTGTGAAGGATGTCCGGCAGTCCAAGGTCGGTGACACGATCACCTCCCTGAGCAAGGGCGCGACCGAGGCGCTGGGCGGCTACAAGGAACCCAAGCCGATGGTGTTCTCGGGGCTGTACCCGCTGGACGGCTCGGACTACCCGGACCTGCGCGAGGCGCTCGACAAGCTCCAGCTCAACGACGCCGCCCTGGTGTACGAGCCGGAGACCTCCGCCGCGCTCGGCTTCGGCTTCCGTGTCGGCTTCCTCGGCCTGCTCCACCTCGATGTGATCCGCGAGCGGCTGGAGCGCGAGTTCGGTCTCGAACTCATCGCCACCGCCCCCAACGTGGTCTACCGCGTCGAGATGGAGGACGGCACCGAGCACACCGTCACCAACCCGAGCGAATTCCCCGAGGGCAAGATCGACAAGGTGCACGAGCCCGTCGTGCGCGCCACGGTCCTGGCCCCCAGCGAGTTCATCGGCGCGATCATGGAGCTCTGCCAGAACCGGCGCGGCACCCTCCTCGGCATGGACTACCTCTCCGAGGACCGGGTCGAGATCCGCTACACCCTGCCGCTCGCCGAGATCGTCTTCGACTTCTTCGACCAGCTGAAGTCCAAGACCCGGGGCTACGCCTCCCTCGACTACGAGCCCACCGGCGAGCAGTCCGCCCAGCTCGTCAAGGTCGACATCCTGCTGCACGGCGACAAGGTCGACGCGTTCTCCGCGGTCACGCACAAGGACAAGGCGTACGCGTACGGCGTGCGGCTCGTCGCCAAGCTGCGCGAGATGATCCCGCGGCAGAACTTCGAGGTGCCGATCCAGGCCGCCATCGGCTCCCGGGTCATCGCCCGTGAGACGGTCCGCGCCATCCGCAAGGACGTCCTCGCCAAGTGCTACGGCGGTGACATCTCCCGTAAGCGGAAGCTGCTGGAGAAGCAGAAGGAAGGCAAGAAGCGGATGAAGATGGTCGGCAATGTGGAGGTGCCGCAGGAGGCCTTCATCGCCGTACTGTCGACGGACGAGTCGGGCGGGGAGGGCAAGGGCAAGAAGTAGCCCCCGCCGCGAGGCCGAGGGCCGGCTCCCGGCTCCGGCCTGCACCCCGGCTCCCGGCTCCGGCTCCGGTTCCGGAGCGGGTCTGCAGCCCGGCTCCGTCCCGCCCCTACTCGGTGGTAGCCCAACGGGCCCCTGTGTCGCAGCGCGCTGCGACACAGGGGCCCGTTTGTTATGAAGCGGCGGCCCGTTGCCTCTTACGCCGCGGACGCGCGCGCTCTACCCTGATCACGGCTTCGTAGTTACTCGCCAGTTAAACAAGCGGGATCGAGCACCGCGGGCCGGACACCGCAGGCCAGGTACCGCAGGACAGAAACGCAGACGTACGCAGGACAGGCACAGGAATAAGCAGCAGTCAGCAGGAACAAGCAGCCGGTCGTGAAGCACTGCCGCAGGCCCGGAGGATGTCGTGAGCGACACACAGACCCTGATCGATAACCGACCGCCCTCCGTGGCGAACCTCTTCGTCGACCGCGTGGCGGCCACCCCGGACGGGGAGGCCTACCGCTACCCCGTCCCTTCGGCCGCCGGCGAGGGGCCCGATGAGTGGAAGTCGCTGAGCTGGGCACAGGCCGCCGAGCGCGTGTACGCCATCGCGGCAGGGCTGATCGGTCTGGGCGTTCAGCCGGAGGAGCGGATCGCGCTCGCCGCCAGTACCCGGGTGGAATGGATCCTCGTCGACCTCGGTGTGATGTGCGCGGGCGGCGCCACCACCACGATCTACCCGTCGACCAACGCCGAGGAGTCGGCGTTCATCCTCTCCGACTCCGAGAGCCGGGTGCTGATCGCCGAGGACGCCGGCCAGCTGGCCAAGGCCCGCGAGCGCCGCGCCGAGCTGCCGAACCTCGCCCACGTCGTCGTCATCGACCCCGAGGACGCCGGGCCCGCCGAGGGCGACCCCGAGGGCTGGGTGCTCACCCTCGCCGACCTGGAGGCCCGCGGCGCCGAGTACCTGGCGAAGAACCCCGGCGCGGTCGAGGAGCGGGTGTCCGCGATCACGTCCGACCAGCTGGCCACCCTGATCTACACCTCGGGCACCACCGGCCGCCCCAAGGGCGTACGCCTGCCGCACGACAACTGGTCGTACATGGCCAAGGCCACCGTCGGGACCGGCCTGATCACCAAGGACGACGTCCAGTACCTCTGGCTGCCGCTCGCGCACGTCTTCGGCAAGGTCCTCACCTCCGGCCAGATCGAGGTCGGCCACGTCACCGTCGTCGACGGCCGGGTCGACAAGATCATCGAGAATCTGCCGGTGGTCCAGCCGACATACATGGCCGCCGTTCCCCGTATCTTCGAGAAGGTCTACAACGGTGTCGCCGCCAAGGCACGGGCCGGCGGCGGGGCCAAGTACAAGATCTTCCAGTGGGCGGCCGGGGTCGCCCGCGAGTACGCGACCGTCTCGCAGGACAACTTCCGGCGCACCGGAACGGCCTCCGTCCCGTTCGCGCTCGGCGCCAAGCACAAGGTCGCCGACACCCTCGTCTTCGCCAAGATCCGCGAGGCCTTCGGCGGCCGGCTGCGCGCCTGTATCTCCGGCTCCGCGGCGCTCGCCCCCGACATCGGCTACTTCTTCGCGGGCGCCGGCATCCACATCCTGGAGGGTTACGGCCTCACCGAGACCAGCGCCGCCTCCTTCGTCAACCCGGGCGAGGCCTACCGCACCGGCACCGTCGGCAAGCCGCTCCCCGGCACCGAGGTACGGATCGCCGACGACGGCGAGATCCTGCTGCGCGGCCCCGGCCTGATGCAGGGCTACCAGGGGCTGCCGGAGAAGACCGCCGAGGTGCTGGAGGCGGACGGCTGGTTCCACACCGGTGACATCGGCGAGCTGTCCGCGGACGGCTACCTCCGGATCACCGACCGCAAGAAGGACCTCATCAAGACGTCCGGCGGCAAGTACATCGCCCCGGCGGAGGTCGAGGGACAGTTCAAGGCGGTCTGCCCGTTCGTCTCCAACATCCTGGTGCACGGCGCGGACCGTAACTTCTGCACCGCGCTGATCGCACTCGACGAGCCGACCATCCTCGGCTGGGCCGCCGAGAACGGCCTGGGCGGGAAGCCGTACGCCGAAGTGGTGGCCTCCCCGCAGACCGTCGCGCTCATCGAGGGCTATGTGAGGCGGCTCAACGAGGGGCTGCAGCGCTGGCAGACCGTCAAGAAGTTCCGGCTGCTGCCCCGCGATCTCGACATCGAGCACGGCGAGCTGACGCCCAGTCTCAAACTGAAGCGACCGGTCGTCGAGCGTGAGTACAAGGGCCTCATCGACGACATGTACGCGGGGAGCCGCGAGGCGTAACGCAGCTCCTCGGGCGGCGGCCGCACGGTGCGGCCGCCCCTGTCCCGCTCCGCTCACTTTCTCTGCTCACTTTCTCCGCTCACTTCGGCAACTCGTCGCTTATGGGCATGGTCCATCTGTCACTCTGTCGGTGTCGTCAGTGGCGCCCAGTGAGAACAGACAGACAGAACGAGAACAGACAGAGCGAGAACAGGTCAGGAGCTGCACCGTGGGGCCCATTCCCTTGCAGCGGGACATCGTTCAACGTCCCGGCAACACCGTCGGCCATGCGGACGCACGGCCCGTCGCCCGTACGTCCCTGCCCGGAAACCTCCTCGCACCCTCCGCCGGCCGCCGGTTCGTCCAGGCGGCGCTCACCGAATGGAGCGGGCTCGGACTGCCGGCGGCGGTGGGCTTCAGCGAGCGGCTGGCCGACGACGCGGCGGTCGTCGTCAGCGAGCTGGTCACCAACGCGGTCGTGCACGCCGGGACCAATGTCGAGCTGCTGTGCCGGCTGGAGGAGGCCACCGAGGACGAGGCCGCGGCCCTGGTGCTGGAGGTCTCCGACCACCACCCGGCCCGCGCCGTGCGCAGCGAACAACCGGAGGACGGCGGCCCGGCCGACACGGCGGAGAGCGGGGTCACCACCGACTCCGCCGATCCCGCCGAGTACGGTCGCGGACTCCAGCTCGTCGGCACCCTCTCCGAGCGCTGGGGCATCACGTACCGCACCGGTCTCAAGACCGTCTGGGCCCGGCTCCCCGTCGACGACTGGAACCCGTTTCCCGAACCGTCCACCGAGCCCGGATTCCAGCAGGGGCTGCGCGCCGCCGAACTGCTCGCCCCCAGCGCCCGGCGGGCCCTGCGCGACGGCGCGGACTGGGCGGGCCGCGGCGCGCTCTCGTTCCTCGCCGAGGCCTCGGACCTGCTCGCCGGCCAGCTCGACGAGGACATCGTGGCGGCGCTCGCCGGACAGTTACTGGTGCCCAGACTCGCCGACTGGTGCGCGATCTGGCTGGAACCCGAGAACGGCGGTCCCGCGGCAGTGCCCCGGCTCGCCAGCGTCTGGCATCGCGACGAGGCCGAGACTGGGCAACTGCGTACGCTGCTGGAGCAGGACCCGATCCGGCTGCCCGAGCGGGTGGGCACCGGGCCCGTCTCGCTGCCCTGGCCCGGGGAAGAGGAGGACGGCGAGAAGGCCGACGAGCGCCCCGAGTCCGCTCTCGCCTACCGGATCACCTCGGGCGGCCGGACACTCGGCGCCGTACTCCTCGGCCGCGAGGGAACGGCACGCGTCCCCGACGAAGTGACCGCCCTGATCGAGGACTTCGTACGCCGTGTCGGCCTCGCCGTCGGCGCCGCCCGCGCCTACACCCGGCAGGCCACCATCAGCCGCATCCTGCAGCGCGCACTGCTGCCCAGCAAGGTCGCCGACATACCCGGCGTCACCAGCTCACTGGTGTACGAACCCAGCGACGACGGGGTCGTCGGCGGTGACTTCTACGACATCTTCCCGTGCCCCGGCGACCGCTGGTGCTTCGTCCTCGGCGACGTCCAGGGCAGCGGTCCCGAAGCCGCCGTCGTCACCGGCCTGGCCCGGCCCTGGCTGCGGCTGCTGGCCCGTGAGGGTTTCGGCGTCGGCGAGGTGCTGGACCGGCTCAACCGGCTGCTCCTCGACGATGCGATGGAGGCCGCCGAGGCGGCCGCGCTCATGGTGGCCGCGGCGGGCGGCCAGCAGACGGCGGACACCGGGCAGTCCCGCTTCCTCTCCCTGCTGTACGGGGAACTGGTGCCGCTGCCCGACGGCGGCGTGCGCTGCACCGTGGCCAGCGCGGGCCACCCGCTGCCGCTGCTGCTGCGGCCCGACGGCGAGGTGCGCCCGGCCGCCGAGCCGCAGATGCTGCTCGGGATCTTCGACGACGTCGCGTACGAGAGCCAGAGCTTCGACCTGGCACCGGGCGACAGCCTGCTGTGCGTCACGGACGGCGTGACGGAGCGGCGCTCCGGGGCGCTGATGTTCGACGACGGGGACGGTCTGGCCCGTGCGCTGGCCGACTGCGCCGGGCTGTCGGCGGACGGGATCGCGGACCGCATCAAGCGGGCCGTGCACGAATTCGCCGAGCGGCCGCCCGATGACGATCTGGCGCTGCTGGTGCTGCAGGCGGGGTGAGGCCAGGCGTCCGGGGACGGGCGGCTTCCGTGATCATGGACGTGGCCCGGGGTTCCCCGGCGGCGAGCGACAATGGGCGGTATGCCTTCCGTACTGCCCGATGGTGAACCCGTACCCGACGACGGGGCGCTGCCCCGCCATGCCCTGGAAGGCGCCGCCGACCGGCCGCTCGGCTTCTACCTGCATGTGCCCTACTGCGCGACCCGCTGCGGCTACTGCGACTTCAACACCTACACCGCCACCGAGCTGCGCGGCTCCGGCGGTGCGCTGGCCTCCCGGGACAACTACGCCGCCCACCTGATCGGCGAGGTCCGCCAGGCCCGCAAGGTCCTCGGCGACGATCCGCGTCCGGTCCGTACGGTCTTCGTCGGCGGCGGCACGCCCACGTTGCTGGCCGCCGGGGACCTGGTACGGATGCTGGGCGCGATCCGCGACGAGTTCGGTCTCGCGGACGATGCCGAGATCACCACCGAGGCCAACCCGGAATCCGTTGATCCGGCTTATCTGGCCGAGCTGCGCGAGGGCGGCTTCAACCGGGTCTCGTTCGGGATGCAGAGCGCGCGGCAGCACGTGCTGAAGATCCTGGACCGCACGCACACGCCGGGCCGGCCCGAGGCCTGTGTCGCCGAGGCACGGGAGGCGGGCTTCGAGCACGTCAACCTCGATCTGATCTACGGAACGCCCGGGGAGTCCGACGACGACTGGCGGGCCTCGCTGGACGCGGCGATCGGGGCGGGGCCGGACCATGTGTCGGCGTACGCGCTGATCGTCGAGGAGGGCACGCAGCTTGCCCGGCGGATCCGGCGCGGCGAGATCCCGATGACCGATGACGACGCCCACGCGGACCGGTACCTGATCGCGGACGAGGCGATGGCCGCGGCGGGCTTCTCCTGGTACGAGGTGTCGAACTGGTCCCGTACGCCCGAGGGCCGGTGCCTGCACAACGAGCTGTACTGGCGGGGCGCCGACTGGTGGGGTGCCGGTCCCGGGGCGCACAGCCATGTCGGCGGGGTGCGCTGGTGGAACGTGAAGCATCCGGGGGCGTACGCGCAGGCGCTGGCCGAGGGGCGGTCGCCGGGGGCCGGGCGCGAGATCCTCTCCGCGGAGGACCGGCGGGTCGAGCGGATCCTGCTGGAGCTGCGGCTCGTGGACGGGTGCCCGTTGTCGCTGCTGGCACCGGCGGGGCTGGCCGCGGCGGGCCGGGCGGTGGAGGACGGGCTGCTGGAGCCGGCGCCCTACGGGGAGGGGCGGGCGGTGCTCACGTTGCGGGGGCGGTTGTTGGCGGACGCGGTGGTGCGGGATCTGGTCGACTGAGGGGGCGGGCGGGGCACGGGTGCATGCGGGGCGCGGGTGCACCCGGACCCCCGCTCCTCAAATGCCGGAGGGGCTGTCCACCGGCGCCGTCACGAAGTCGATCAGGTGTTCCACGGAGCCCAGCAGGGCCGGCTCCAGATCCCGGTACGAGCGCACCGTGGACAGGATCCGCTGCCAGGCCGCGCCGGTGTTCTCCTCCCAGCCGAGCGCGCGGCACACGCCCGTCTTCCAGTCCTGGCCGCGCGGGATCACCGGCCAGGCGTTGATCCCCACGGACGACGGCTTCACCGCCTCCCACACGTCGATGTAGGGGTGGCCGACCACCAGCACGTTCGCGTCCGAGACCTGGTCCGCGATCCGGGACTCCTTGGAGCCGGGAACCAGGTGGTCGACCAGGACGCCGAGCCTGGCGTCCGGGCCGGGGGAGAATGCGCGCACGACGGCCGGGAGGTCGTCGATGCCTTCCAGGTATTCGACGACCACGCCCTCGATCCGCAGATCGTCGCCCCAGACCCGCTCGACCAGCTCCGCGTCGTGGCGGCCCTCCACATAGATCCGGCCCGCCCGCGCGACCCGGGCGCGCGCCCCGGGGACCGCGACCGAGCCCGAGGCCGTGCGCGCCGGGCGTACGGGCCCGGCGGCCGACGGCCGTACGAGCGTGACCACCCGGCCCTCCAGCAGGAAGCCGCGCGGCTCCATCGGGAACACCCGGTGCTTGCCGAAACGGTCCTCCAGGGTCACCGTCGGTCCCTGGGCCGTCTTCTCGCAGCGGATCACCGCACCGCAGAATCCGGTGGAGACCTCCTCCACGACCAGATCGGGATCGGCGGGGACCTCGGGAACGGGGGCGGACCTCTTCCATGGTGGGGTCAGGTCCGGCTGGTAGCTGCGCATCGGAAGACGATAGGACGGAAACCGGTCACGACACGCCGAAGAGGGTGGCCAGCCGGTCACGCTGCCCCCTGACGAACGCCGCGTCCACCACCGCCCCGTGCCCCGGCACGTACACCGCGTCCTCGCCCCCGAGTTCCAGCAGCCGGTCCAGCGCGGCCGGCCAGCGCGACGGGACCGCGTCCCGGCCCGCCTGCGGTTCGCCGGACTCCTCGACCAGGTCCCCGCAGAGCACCACCGCGGGGGAACCGGGCACGAGCGCGGCCAGGTCGTGACCGCTGTGGGCGGGGCCCACGTTCGCCAGCAGCACCTGGCGGCCGCCCCCCAGATCGAGCGTCCACTCACCGCACACCTCGTGGTGCGGCGCCACCACGACACCGGTGGCCTCCGCCGCGTCGTGCTCGGACACCCCGTGGCGTACCGCGGAGGCGTACAGGGCGTCCGCCCCGGCCTTCAGCAGGCCCGCCATGCCGACCGCCCCGTACACCTGGGCGCCGGAGAACGCCGCGGTGCCCAGCACATGGTCGAAGTGCGGGTGGCTGAGTGCGATATGCGTCACCTTGCGGCCGAGCAGGGCCTGTGCCTGAGCCCGTACTTCGGCGCCTTCGCGAAGTGTCGATCCGGTGTCGTAGAGCAGAACTCCCTCCGCTCCGGCCACCAGTGCGACGGTCGCATCCCATCCGGGCAGGCGCCGTCGCCCCATTCCGTGACCGAGTCGCTCCCAGCCGAACTCTTCCCAAGAGGCATCCATACCGCGACGCTATCGGCAACGACCTGCGCGGTCCCGAGGTAGCGTGGCCGGTCGCCCTTGCTAGGCCCCCACTCGGCCGCCGTACACTGGCGGGGGGATTGCTGGCACTCGCGACGACAGAGTGCCAGGCGGATTCCTGGGAATGAACCAGGTACGGCCCGAGAACCACCGAGGAACAGCTGGAGGTGTGCGCGATGCTCAGCGAACGCAGACTCGAAGTGCTGCGCGCCATCGTCCAGGACTATGTCGGCACCGAGGAGCCCGTGGGTTCCAAGGCGCTCACCGAGCGGCACAAGCTGGGGGTCTCCCCGGCCACCGTGCGCAACGACATGGCGGTGCTGGAGGACGAGGGCTTCATCGCCCAGCCCCACACCAGTGCGGGACGCATCCCGACGGACAAGGGCTACCGGCTCTTCGTCGACAAGCTCGCGGGCGTCAAGCCCCTCTCGTCGCCGGAACGCCGTGCCATTCACAACTTCCTCGACGGCGCGGTCGACCTCGACGACGTCGTGGGCCGTACCGTACGGCTGCTCGCGCAGCTGACCCGGCAGGTCGCCATCGTGCAGTACCCCTCGCTGACCCGGTCCACGGTGCGGCATGTGGAGCTGCTGTCGCTGGCGTCCGCCCGGCTGATGCTCGTGCTGATCACGGACACCGGCCGGGTCGAACAGCGCATGATCGACTGCCCCGCCCCGTTCGGTGAGACGTCTCTCGCCGATCTGCGGGCCCGGCTCAACAGCCGGGTCGTCGGGCGCCGCTTCGCGGATGTCCCGCAGCTGGTGCAGGATCTGCCGGACTCATTCGAGGGCGAGGACCGGGGAACGGTCTCCACCGTGCTCTCCACCCTGCTCGAAACCCTCGTCGAGGAGACGGAGGAGCGGCTGATGATCGGCGGCACCTCCAACCTCACCCGCTTCGGGCACGACTTCCCTGTGATGATCCGGCCGGTGCTGGAGGCACTGGAGGAGCAGGTCGTGCTGCTGAAGCTGCTCGGCGAGGCCAAGGACTCAGGCATGACCGTACGAATCGGGCACGAGAACGCCCACGAGGGGCTCAACTCCACGTCCGTCGTCGCGGTCGGCTACGGTTCGGGCGACGAGGCAGTCGCCAAACTCGGCGTGGTCGGACCGACCCGCATGGACTACCCCGGAACGATGGGAGCGGTACGCGCAGTGGCACGTTACGTCGGACAGATCCTGGCGGAGTCGTAAGTGGCCACGGACTACTACGCCGTACTCGGCGTGCGCCGCGACGCATCTCAGGACGAGATCAAGAAGGCATTCCGGCGGCTCGCTCGCGAGCTGCATCCGGATGTGAACCCCGATCCGAAGACCCAGGAGCGGTTCAAGGAGATCAACGCCGCCTACGAGGTGTTGTCGGACGCGCAGAAGAAGCAGGTCTACGACCTCGGCGGCGATCCGCTGTCCGCCTCCGGCGGCGGTGGCGCGGGCGGATTCGGACAGGGTGGCTTCGGCAACTTCTCCGACATCATGGACGCGTTCTTCGGTACGTCGTCGCAGCGCGGGCCCCGTTCGCGCACCCGGCGCGGCCAGGACGCGATGATCCGGCTGGAGATCGATCTCGCCGAGGCCGCGTTCGGCACCACGAAGGACATCCAGGTCGACACGGCGGTCGTCTGTACGACCTGCAACGGTGAGGGCGCCGCACCCGGCACCTCCGCCCAGACCTGTGACATGTGCCGCGGCCGCGGTGAGGTCTCCCAGGTCACCCGGTCCTTCCTCGGCCAGGTCATGACCTCGCGGCCCTGCCCGCAGTGCCAGGGCTTCGGTACGGTCGTGCCGACCCCGTGCCCGGAGTGCGCCGGCGACGGCCGCATCCGGTCGAGGCGCACGCTCACCGTGAAGATCCCCGCCGGTGTCGACAACGGCACCCGCATCCAGCTCGCGGGCGAGGGCGAGGTCGGCCCCGGCGGCGGCCCGGCCGGCGACCTGTACGTGGAGATCCACGAGCTGCCGCACTCGGTGTTCCAGCGCCGCGGCGACGATCTGCACTGCACGGTCACCATCCCCATGACGGCGGGCGCGCTCGGCACCAAGGTGCCGCTGGAGACGCTCGACGGCCTGGAGGAGGTCGACATCCGGCCCGGCACGCAGTCGGGCCAGTCGGTCCCGCTGCACGGCCGCGGCATCACGCATCTGCGGGGCGGCGGGCGCGGCGATCTGATCGTGCATGTCGAGGTCATGACCCCGACGAAGCTGGACCCGGACCAGGAGCGACTGCTGCGGGACTTCGCGAAGCTGCGCGGCGAGGAGCGGCCCACCGGCCAGTTCCAGCCCGGGCAGCAGGGGCTGTTCTCCCGTCTGAAGGACGCCTTCAACGGCCGTTGACGGTCCCTGTACAGGTTCGTGCACACGGATTCGTCCACCGTCCCTGTGCACCGTTCCTGCGTACCGGTTCCTGCGCATCGTCCCTGAACGCTGTTCCTGAACGCCGGACGGGCTCGCTTGCCGAGCCGTCCGGCGTTCGAGGACAGATTTAAGGACAAAGAGGACCCGGGGCTGGGCACGCCGAGGCGTACGGGACGTGACACGATGCGGTCATGTCATCCGTGTTGACCGATCTCTGCCGGTATCCGATCGTGCAGGCCCCGATGGCAGGGGGTGTCTCCTGTCCGCAGCTCGTCGCGGCCGTCGCCGAAGCGGGCGGTCTTGGCTTCCTTGCCGCCGGGTACAAGACGGCGGACGGCATGTACCACGAGATCAAGCAGCTGCGCGGGCTGACCGGCCGGCCCTTCGGCGTCAATCTCTTCATGCCGCAGCCCGCACTCGCCGATCCGAGCGCCGTCGAGGTGTACCGGCATCAACTCGCCGGTGAGGCCGCCTGGTACGAGACGCCGCTCGGCGACCCGGACTCCGGCGGCGACGACAACTACGACGCCAAACTCGCGATCCTCCTGGAGGACCCGGTCCCGGCCGTCTCGTTCACCTTCGGCTGCCCGACCCGGGACACCCTCGACGCGTTCACCGGGGTCGGCACGTACACCGTCGTGACGGTCACCACGCCCGAGGAGGCCCAGGCCGCCCAGCGGGCGGGCGCCGACGCGGTCTGCGTCCAGGGCATAGAGGCGGGCGGCCACCAGTCCACCCATCGCGACGACCCGCAGACCGACGGCACCGGGATCGGAGTCCTCTCCCTGGTGACCCAGGTCCGCGAGACCGTACAGATGCCGGTCATCGCCGCGGGCGGGCTGATGCGCGGCTCCCAGATCACGGCGGTGCTCGCCGCGGGCGCGGAGGCGGCGCAGCTCGGCACGGCGTTCCTCGTCTGCCCCGAGTCCGGGGCGAATCCGCTGCACAAGCAGGCGCTGACCAACCCGCTGTTCGTACGGAGCGCCCTGACCCGGGCCTTCTCCGGCCGCCCGGCCCGCGGCCTGGTCAACCGCTTCATGCGTGAGCACGGCCCGTACGCCCCCGCCGCCTACCCTCAGGTCCACTATCTGACCGCCGGTCTGCGCAAGGCGGCGGCCAAGGCCGGCGACGCCCAGGGCATGGCGCTGTGGGCGGGTCAGGGGCACCGGCTGGCCCGCGAGCTGCCCGCCGGCCGGCTGATCGAACTGCTCGTCGAGGAACTGGACGCCGCACGGACGGCCGTGAACACAGGGAGTACGCAGTGACCGCACCGGTCTTCGTCGTCGAACAGGTCCCCGACGGGCCCGAGTTCGTCCTGGAAGGATCCGAGGGGCGGCACGCCGTATCGGTCAAGCGGCTGCGCGCCGGTGAGGACGTCGTGCTGACGGACGGCCACGGCCGGTGGACGCGAGGGGTCGTCAGGGCCGCCGAGGGCAAGGACCGGCTCGTGGTCATGGACCTGGCGACGGTCCGCGAGGAGCCGTGGCCCACACCCCGTATCACCGTCGTCCAGGCGCTGCCCAAGGGCGACCGCGGCGAGCTCGCGGTCGAGACGATGACGGAGACCGGTGTCGACGCGATCGTGCCCTGGCAGGCCTCGCGCTGCATCACGCAGTGGAAGGGCGACCGCGGCCTCAAGTCCCTCGCGAAATGGCGCAACACCGCCCGGGAGGCCGGCAAACAGTCGCGCCGGGTGCGGTTCCCCGAAGTGGCGGACGCGATGACGGCCAAACAGGTTGCCGCGCTTCTGGCCGCGGCGGACTTCGCCGCCGTCCTGCACGAGGACCGCGAGCACGACAGCGAGCCGCTGGCCACCGTCCAACTCCCCACCCAGGGCGAGATCGTGCTGGTCGTCGGCCCCGAGGGCGGTGTGTCGCCGGACGAACTGGCGGTCTTCGCCGGGGCGGGCGCCCGTACCTGCCGGCTCGGAGCGTCCGTCCTGCGCACCTCGACGGCGGGCACGGCGGCGACGGCACTGCTGCTGGGGCGCACCGGCCGCTGGTCGTGAGCCCCCTCCCGCGCTCCGGCGCCAACTCCGGTGTGGCCGCAAGTCGTCTACCGTTCCGTGGGGGAACGGTGGGAAGCTGCCCGTATGGGGACATCAAGGGCATGGGGTCGGAGAAGGACCCGTCGCTTTCTGGCCGCGTCCGCACTCGCGGGCGCGGCGGCCGCCGGTGTGGTGGCCTGTGAGCCCGTGGGCGGGCTGAACTCCGCATCCATCGCCGTGACCACCGACCAGGCCGCCACCAGCGCCCTGGAGAGCCGCGGGGTCCATGTCCAGTGGCTCAACTGCACGGCCGATACCGGCGCGGGCCTGATCGGGGGCGCGTCGCCCGCCGCCTCCGCGCGCCGGGTCGCGGACGTCGACTGCACCGGAAGGACCCGGGACGGCAAGGACATCACGATCAACGGCAACGTGACCCAGGAGCTCGACGGGCGGTGCGTGCGGGGCGACCTGAGCGCGAAGGCCGGCGGGAAGGTCGTCTTCCGGGCAGATGTGCTGGGTGACTGCAACGCCGCACCGCCGGCCGGCGCGGCGAATCCGCCCCTGGGCGGCGGCAGCGGCACCGCACGGCCGACCGTCACCGTGACGGTCACGGTGACCGAATCGCCCCGGGGCAAATGAGCGTGGCAGGCACCGAACCACCCGGTGGACTCCGGCCAACTCGGTTCCGCGGAGCACGCCCGCGGCCTAGGGTGATCGATGTGACGCAGCCTGCCTACCTCCGATACCCCCATGTCCAGGGCGATTTGATCGCCTTCACCGCCGAGGACGATGTCTGGCTGGCGCCGCTGGACGGCGGCCGAGCATGGCGCGTCAGCGCCGACAACCGACCCGTCACCAACCCGCGGATATCCCCCGACGGAACCCGCGTCGCCTGGACATCCACCCGGGACGGGGCGCCCGAAGTGCACGTCGCGCCGGTCGACGGCGGCCCCTCCGAGCGGCTCACGTACTGGGGCGACGCGCGGACCTCCGTACGCGGCTGGACGCCCGAGGGCGACGTACTCGTCATCAGCACCCAGGGGCAGGCATCGCTGCGGCGCAGCTGGGCCAGGGCCGTCCCGGCCGACGGCGGGCCCGCGCGGACCCTGCCGTACGGGCCGGTCGGCTCCCTCGCGTACGGGCCCGGCGGACGGGTCCTGCTGCTCTCGGCCACCATGGGGCGCGAGGCCGCCGCCTGGAAGCGCTACCGGGGCGGCACCGCGGGCAAGCTGTGGATCGCGGCAGAGGGCGCGGCCGACGGCCCGGCGGAATTCGTACGGCTCCACGAGGACCTCGACGGCAACATCGAATGCCCGATGTGGGTCGGTGACCGGGTGGCGTTCCTCTCCGACCACGAGGGCGTCGGCGCGCTCTACTCCTCGCTCCCCGACGGCTCGGACCTGCGCCGTCACACCGAGGCCGAAGGCTTCTACGCCCGCCACGCGAGCACCGACGGCACCCGCGTCTGCTACGACTCGACCGGTGAGCTCCGGCTGCTGGACGACCTCGAAGGCGCCGCGCCCCGCCGCCTCGACATCCTGCTCGGCGGCCAGCGCGCCGACCTCCAGCCCCACCCCGTGCACGCCGGCAGCCACCTCGACGCCGCGTCCCCGGACCGCACGGGCCGCGGCAGCGCGGTCGGGACGCGCGGAGCCGTCCACTGGGTCACCCACCGCGAGGGCCCGGCCCGCGCGCTCGCCGTCGAACCGGGGGTACGGGCGAGAATGCCCCGCACCTTCCAGGCCGACGGCGACCAGCACGTCGTCTGGGTCACCGACGCCGAGGGCGACGACGCCCTGGAGTGCGCACCCGCCACCGGCATCGCACCGGGCTCCGTACCGCGCCGCCTCGCCGCGGGCCGCATCGGCAGGGTCCTCGACCTCGCCGCGGCCCCGGACGGCAGCCGGTTCGCCGTCGCCGCGCACGACGGGCGGGTACTGATCGTCGAGCGGGAGAGCGGCGAGGTCCACGAGGTGGACCGCAGCGAACACGGCGACGCCTCCGGTCTCGTCTTCTCGCCCGACTCCTCCTGGCTCGCCTGGTCGCACCCCGGGCCCGAACCGCTCAGGCAGCTCAAGCTCGCCCACGTCGCCGACCTGTCGGTGGCCGAGGCCACCCCGCTGCGCTTCCGGGACTTCTCCCCGGCGTTCACCACCGACGGCAAGCACCTCGCGTTCCTCTCCGAGCGGTCCTTCGACCCGGTCTACGACGCCCACGTCTTCGACCTGGCGTTCATCGGCGCCTGCCGTCCGCATCTGCTGACGCTCGCCGCCACCACGCCCTCCCCGTTCGGACCGCAGCGCCACGGCCGCCCGACCGAGAAGGAGAAGGGCGGCGGCGAGGGCGAGGACAACCCGACCGCACTGCCCGTCACCCGCATCGACCTCGAAGGGCTCGCCGACCGGATCGTGCCGCTGCCCGTCGAGGCCGCCAGCTACTCCACGCTGCGCGCCGCGAAGGACGGACTGCTGTGGCTGAACCACCCGGTGACCGGAGTGCTCGGCACGAGCGGCGCCACGCCCGACGCCCGCCGGCCCGAGACCGTCCTCGAACGGTACGACCTGGAGAAACTGCGCTGCGAGGAACTCGCCTCCGACGTCGGCGGGTTCGAGGTCAGCGGCGACGGCCGGCGGATCGCCCTGCGGACCGGGGGCAAGCTGCGCGTCGTACCGTCCGACAGCCGCGTCCCGGCCGGTGACGACGACCACGACGGCGGCAGCGACAGCAGCGTCACCGTCGACCTCTCCAGGATCCGCCGGACCCTCGAACCGGCCGCCGAGTGGCGGCAGATGTACGACGAGGCCGGGCGCATCATGCGGGACAACTTCTGGCGCCCCGACATGGGCGGCATCGACTGGGACGGCGTCCTGGACCGCTACCGCCCGGTGCTGGAGCGCGTCGCCACCCACGACGACCTGATGGACCTGCTGTGGGAGGTGCAGGGCGAGCTCGGCACCTCGCACGCCTATGTGACGCCGCCCGGCGGATGGCGCGACGACTCCGCCCGGCAGGGGCTGCTCGGCGCGGACCTCTCCCGTACGGACGAGGGGAGTTGGCGCATCGACCGCATCCTGCCGTCCGAGACCTCCGACCCGGCGGCCCGCTCGCCGCTCGCCGCACCCGGCGTGGCGGTGCGCGTCGGCGACGCGGTTCTCGCCGTCGACGGGCATCCGGTCGACCCGGTGGCCGGGCCCGGACCGCTGCTCACCGGCTCCGCCGGGAAGCCGGTCGAACTGACCGTCTCACCGGTGGACGGCGGAGACCCGCGCCATGTCGTCGTCGTACCGGTCGCCGACGAGGAGGCGCTGCGCTACCACGCGTGGGTCGCCGACCGGCGGGCCTACGTCCACGAGCACTCCGGCGGACGCCTCGGCTACCTCCACGTCCCCGACATGGTCGGCTCCGGCTGGGCACAGCTCCACCGCGATCTGCGGCTCGAAGTGGCCCGCGAGGGGCTGGTCGTGGACGTCCGGGAGAACCGCGGCGGCCACACCTCGCAGCTGATCGTGGAGAAGCTCGCCCGGCGCATCGTCGGCTGGGACATGCCGCGCGGCATGCAGCCGTACAGCTACCCGGAGGACGCGCCGCGCGGCCCGGTGGTGGCCGTCGCCAACGAGTTCTCCGGCTCGGACGGCGACATCGTGAACGCCGCGATCAAGGCACTGCGCATCGGCCCGGTGGTCGGCACGCGTACCTGGGGCGGCGTCGTCGGCATCGACAGCCGCTACCGGCTCGTGGACGGGACGTCGGTCACCCAGCCCAAGTACGCGTTCTGGTTCGAGGGTTACGGCTGGGGCGTGGAGAACCACGGGGTCGATCCCGACGTCGAGGTCGTGATGGCGCCGCAGGACCATGCCGCGGGGCGCGATCCGCAGTTGGACGAGGCGATCCGGATCGCGCTCGCATCGCTGGCGGAAACCCCGGCGAAGCGGGCACCGGAGCGGCCGGGGGCGTAAGGGGGCGTGCGGGGCGGGGGTGCGGGTCGCCTTGCGGCGACCCTCCCCGCCCCTTCCCGCAACCAGGGGCTCCGCCCCCGGACCCCCGCTCCTCAATCGCCGGAGGGGCTGAAAACGGGGCGGGCAGGGGGACAAGGCCCGCCGCAGGCGTCCCGATACCATGCCGTACAACGATCACCACCGACCGAGGAGCCAGCCCCATGGCGGGAGAACCGCAGCCCGACTGCCTGTTCTGCAAGATCGTCTCGGGTGAGATCCCGGCAACCATCGTCCGGGAGACCGAAACCACCGTCGCCTTCCGGGACATCAACCCCCAGGCCCCCACCCACGTACTCGTCATCCCTCGCGTCCACCACCCGGACGCCGCCGCCCTCGCCGCCGCCGAGCCGGCCATCGCCGCCGACATACTGCGCGAGGCCGGACACATCGCATCCGACGAGAAGATCGTCGACACCGGCTACCGGGTCGTCTTCAACACCGGCTCCGGCGCCGGGCAGACCGTCTTCCACGCGCACGCCCACGTCCTGGGCGGCCGCGGACTTCAGTGGCCCCCCGGCTAGAACGGTCGATCGCACACCGTGTCCGTACGCGAACTCGTGGTCCTCGGCACCGCCAGCCAGGTCCCGACCAGGCACCGCAACCACAACGGCTATCTGCTGCGCTGGGACGGCGAGGGCATCCTCTTCGACCCGGGTGAGGGCACCCAGCGCCAGATGCTGCGGGCCGGCGTCGCCGCGCACGACATCGACCGGATCTGCGTCACGCACTTCCACGGCGACCACTCGCTCGGCCTGGCCGGGGTCATCCAGCGGATCAACCTCGACCAGGTTCCGCACCCGGTCACCGCGCACTACCCGGCGAGCGGACAGCGTTTCTTCGAGCGGCTGCGGTACGCGACCGCCTACCGCGAGTCCGTCGAGCTGACCGAGGCCCCGGTCGCCGCCGACGGGGTGCTCGCCACCACGGACGCGTACACGCTCAGCAGCCACCGGCTCTCGCACCCCGTCGAGTCGTACGGCTACCGGCTCGTCGAACCCGACGGGCGCCGCATGCTTCCCGCGAAACTCGCCGAACACGGCATCAAGGGCCCCGACGTCGGCCGGATCCAGCGCGAGGGCGCCCTCGGCTCCATCACCCTCGACGACGTCTCCGAGCGCAGGCGCGGCCAGCGGTTCGCGTTCATCATGGACACAAGGCTCTGCGACGGCGTGCACGTGCTCGCCGAGGGATGCGACCTGCTGGTCATCGAGTCGACCTTCCTCGACGAGGACGAACGGCTCGCCACCGACCACGGCCATCTGACCGCCGGCCAGGCTGCCCGGGTGGCCAGGGACGCGGGTGTACGGCACCTCGTACTGACCCACTTCTCGCAGCGGTACGACGACCCGGCCGCCTTCGAGGTCCAGGCCCGCGCCGCGGGGTTCGAGGGCGAACTGACCGTCGCGCGGGACCTCGGCCGGGTTCCCGTGCCCACCCGGCACATCTGACACACATCGGTACCACCATTTGTGAGTGTGAAATACCCGTGCACCTCCCCAAAGCCGAACTCCACCTCCACATCGAGGGAGCCCTCGAACCCGAGCTTGCCTTCGCGCTCGCCGCACGCAACGGCGTACAACTGCCGTACGCGAACACCGAAGAGCTCCGCACCGCCTATCTCTTCGACGATCTGCAGACCTTCCTCGACCTGTACTACGCGCTGATGGCCGTGCTCCGGACCGAGGAGGACTTCGAGGAACTCGCCGACGCGTATCTCACCCGCGCCGCGGCCCAGGGCGTCCGGCACGCCGAGATCTTCTTCGACCCGCAGGCGCACACCGCACGCGGCGTCCCGATCGGCACCGTCGTCGAGGGGCTCGGCCGGGCGCTGGAGCGCAGCGAGGAGAAGCACGGCATCTCCACCCAGCTGATCATGTGCTTCCTGCGCGACCAGTCCGCCGAATCGGCGCTGCGGACCCTGGAGTCCGCGAAGCCGTATCTGCACCGGATCAGCGCGGTCGGCCTCGACTCGGCGGAGGTCGGGCACCCGCCCGTCAAATTCCGCGAGGTGTACGAGGCCGCCGGAGCACTCGGGCTGCGCAAGGTCGCCCACGCCGGCGAGGAGGGCCCGCCCGAGTACATCCGGGAGGCCCTGGACGTCCTCGGCGTCGAACGCATCGATCACGGGCTGCGCTGCATGGAGGACGCGGACCTGGTGAAGCGGCTGGTCGCCGACCGGGTACCGCTCACCCTCTGCCCGCTGTCCAACGTACGACTGCGCGCCATCGACACCCTGGAACAGCACCCGCTGCGGGCCATGATGGCCGCCGGACTGCTCTGCACGGTGAACTCCGACGACCCCGCCTACTTCGGCGGCTACGTCGGAGACACCTTCCACGCCGTCCACGAGGCGCTCGGCCTGGACCAGGAGCAACTGCGCACGCTGGCCCGCAACTCCTTCGAGGCGGCCTTCCTCGACCACGACGAGGAGCGCAGGGCGCGCTACCTGGCCGAGGTCGACACGTACACGTTCGACTGACCGGACCCGCCCGACGGACCCGCCGTGCGGAACGCGTTCCTGACCGGGCGCCTGCGGCGCACGGGCAGGCTGATCTCCGTGACGGCCTGCTCGGGCGCGCCCAGTCTGGGTACGGCGCCGGGCACCGCCCCGGTGGTGACGGCGAGCAGCGCGGCCGGGGCGCCACCCCGGCGGCGCACCGATCCCGGCACCAGCGGACGGCCACCGGTGTGCAGGGCGACGGCCGTGACCGGGGCCGCGACCAGGAGCGTGACGGCGCCCAGGACCAGGCCCATGGCCGGGTACCCGGCCTGCTCGGACAGCACACTGCCGAGGACCGGCCCGCAGGCCACCCCGACCGATGACGCGGAGCCCGCGAGGACCGCCCAGCGCCCGCGTACGTCCAGGGACGCGGCCAGGCCGATCAGATACGACAGGACCACCGGGTAGACGGTGTTCCACAGGATCTCGCCGGTCGCGAACGAGCCGAGGTTCCCGGCCGACGAGCTGAGCACGATGCTCGCCGCGATGATCAGAGTGCCCACACCGATCGGCACCGCCCGGCCGAGCCTGGCCCCGAGTACCCCGGCGCCCATCACCCCGAGCAGCCCCGCACCGAGCGCGGCGGCGAACACCGCGCCGATGGTGACCTCGGAGAGCCCCACCTGCACCACCCCGATCCGGCTGCTGACGCCCCACAATGCGTTCTGCGCCATGGACCAGACGAGCATGCCGCCCGCCAGCACCAGGCCGGAGCGGCGGTGCGGCAGCCGACGGGGGACGGGAGTGGCGGGGCCGCTGGGCGCGGCGCAGCCGAGCCGTGCCGTGGCGGGCCAGACGAGCAGGGCGACCAGGGCGATCGAGGCGAACGGCAGCCGGTGGCCGCCGCCGAGGTGCGGGATCGTCAGATAGAGGGCGCCCGCCGTCGCGGAGACGCTCAGCAGACCGAGCGACGAGGTCCGGTGCGGATCGCGCTGGGCGGCGATGCCCGCCGCGGCCACCGCCGTAGCCGTACCGGAACCGAAACCGCCGATCACCGCGCCCATGACCACCAGCGGCACGGAACTCGCCAGCGCGGCGCAGCCGTACCCCGCCATGGCCAGCACGAGCCCGACCCGCGCCGGTCTCCGCGGCCCGTACGCCTCGACCCGGCCCGCCAGCGTGAACCCGGCGGCCGCCGAACTCAGCAGCAGGGCACTGCCCGCCAGACCGGCCTGGGCCGTACTGAGACCGAGATGGACGGAGAGCCGCCCGACGATGGTGGGGAGCAGATAGGCGGCGAGGTAACCGGCGGTGAACACGGCGACCAGGGGCCACGCGGCGCGAGGGCGCGAGGACATGGGCGTTCCTGAAGACATGCCGAAGCGGCGAAGGAGGCAGGGAGGGCAGGCGAGAGCAATGCGGGAATGCGGGGAAGGCGGTGCACACGTCGGCAGCTGTCGCAGACGGGGCTCGCGGGCCCAATTTGTATCAACTGCACCCAGTCGGCCGAAAGGCACCCCTGTGTGATCTGGGTCACGGATGCGTTTACCCTTCGATCATGCGGGTAGCCGTGCATGTTTATGCAGGTCGGCATCCCTGCGCGCGGGGCCGGCGCGCGCTCCTCGGAAGTGGCGGCGCGGACCCTCCGGATACCGGCGCGCATCGGGCACACTGGCCGGATCTGCCACGACCGGGGAGTGCAAGGTGAGCACAGACATTCCAGGCATCGACCCACTGGACGGGCTGCGCGCCCCGCAGGACCCCGACTGCGACGTCTTCCTCACCGGCGCGGTCTTCCTCGACATCATCTTCACCGGCCTGGACAGCGCCCCGGTGCGCGGCACCGAATCCTGGGCGCGCGGCATGGGCTCCAGCCCCGGCGGGGTCGCCAACATGGCCACCGCGCTGGCCCGGCTGGGACTGCACACCTCACTCGCCGCGGCGTTCGGCGACGACCACTACGGCGAGTACTGCTGGGACGCCCTGGAGCAGGGCGAGGGCATCGACCTGTCCATGTCGCACACCGTCCCCGGCTGGCACTCGCCGGTGACCGTCTCGATGGCGTACGAGGGCGAGCGGACGATGGTCTCGCACGGCCACGAGGCCCCGGGTCCCGCGGGCACCCCCGGCGCCGCGATCCCCGCCGGGGAACCCGTGTTCCCGCGCTGCCCGCCCCGCGCCCGCGCCGCCGTCGCCTCGCTCGCCCCCGGCCGCAGCGAACCCTGGGTCGCCAAAGCGGCCGGGAACGGCGCCCGGATCTTCGCCGACGTCGGCTGGGACGAGACCGGCCGCTGGGACCTGGACGCCCTCACCGACCTGCGACACTGCCAGGCATTCCTCCCCAACGCCGAGGAAGCGATGCGCTACACCCGCACCGACTGCCCGCGCGCCGCCGCCCACGCCCTGGCCGAGCGGGTGCCCCTCGCCGTGGTCACCCTCGGCGCGGAGGGCGCGTACGCCGTGGACGCGGCGACCGGGGCCAGCGCCGAAGTACCCGCGATCGAGGTCGAGGCCCTCGACCCGACCGGGGCGGGCGATGTCTTCGTCGCCGGATTCGTCACCGGCACCCTGGCGGACTGGCCCCTGGCCGACCGACTGGCCTTCGCCGGACTGACCGCGGCGCTCTCGGTGCAGGAGTTCGGCGGATCGCTGTCGGCACCCGACTGGGACGAGATCGCCGCCTGGTGGCAACAGGTCAGCACCTTCGCCGACCAGGACCCGGCCGCGCTCCAGCGCTACGCGTTCCTGGAGAAGCTGCTGCCCACGGCCGCCCGGCCGTGGCCGCTGCGCCGGGCCGTCCCGACGATCGGCTTCCGCCGCCCGGCATGACCCGGGGCACACGCGTTCGCAGTGCGTACGGAAAAGCCCTCGGTGTTGTCAGCGCGGAGTCGTAGGCTTGGTAACCCAGAGGTTGTCGATCGGCGAGAACCTTGCAACGGGAGGTATGTGCAGGCCACAGAGCCGGCCCATGACTCAGACATCCACAGACCAGACCCCCGCGCCGGGCCAGGCGCGAGCCCAGTTCACCGTACCGGCCAAGCATCCGATGGTGACTGTCCTGGGTTCAGGCGACTCCCTGCTGCGCGTAATCGAAACGGCCTTCCCGGCGGCCGACATCCATGTCCGGGGAAACGAGGTCAGCGCCGCCGGGGACGCGACGGAAGTCGCTCTGATCCAGCGCCTGTTCGCCGAGATGATGCTGGTGCTCCGCACCGGTCAGCCGATGACGGAGGACGCAGTGGAACGCTCGATCGCCATGCTCAAGGCAACGGAGAGCGGTGAGGGGGACGGTCTGGAGACACCGGCCGAGGTACTCACCCAGAACATCCTCTCCAGCCGCGGCCGCACCATCCGTCCCAAGACGCTCAACCAGAAGCGGTACGTCGACGCGATCGACAAACACACCGTCGTCTTCGGCATCGGCCCCGCGGGCACCGGCAAGACCTACCTCGCCATGGCGAAGGCCGTCCAGGCCCTGCAGTCCAAGCAGGTCAACCGGATCATCCTGACCCGCCCCGCCGTCGAGGCGGGCGAGCGGCTCGGCTTCCTGCCCGGCACGCTCTACGAGAAGATCGACCCGTATCTGCGCCCCCTCTACGACGCACTGCACGACATGCTCGACCCCGACTCGATCCCGCGGCTGATGGCGGCGGGGACGATCGAGGTGGCGCCGCTGGCATACATGCGTGGAAGGACGCTCAATGACGCGTTCATCATCCTCGACGAGGCGCAGAACACCAGCGCCGAGCAGATGAAGATGTTCCTGACCCGGCTCGGCTTCGATTCGAAGATCGTCGTCACCGGTGACGTCACGCAGGTCGACCTGCCGAACGGGACCAAGAGCGGTCTGCGTCAGGTCCGGGACATCCTCGAAGGTATCCAGGACGTGCACTTCTCCCTGCTCACCTCCCAGGATGTCGTCCGGCACAAGCTGGTCGGCCGTATCGTCGACGCGTACGAGAAGTACGACAACCGAGACAGCCACAACGGGAAGTAGTCGCGCCGCACCATGTCGATCGACGTCAACAACGAGTCCGGAACCGAGGTCGACGAGCAGGCGATCCTCGACATCGCCCGCTACGCGCTCACGCGGATGCGGATCCACCCCCTCTCCGAGCTCTCGGTGATCGTCGTGGACACCGACGCCATGGAGCAGCTCCACATCCAGTGGATGGACCTGCCGGGGCCCACGGATGTCATGTCCTTCCCGATGGACGAACTCCGTCCGCCGTCCAAGGACGAGGAGGAGCCCCCGCAGGGGCTCCTCGGTGACATCGTGCTCTGCCCCGAGGTCGCCAAGCAGCAGGGCGAGGACGCGTCGACGCAGCACTCCATGGACGAGGAGCTCCAGCTCCTCACCGTCCACGGAGTGCTGCATCTCCTCGGGTACGACCACGAGGAGCCGGACGAGAAGGCCGAGATGTTCGGCCTCCAGGCCGCGATCGTCGACGGCTGGCGTGCCGAGCGCGGCCTGACCGGCCCGTCGCCCGCCCCCACGGTGTCGTGAGCGTTCCCCTTGTCCTGGGCGCCGTGCTGCTGGTCGTCGTCGGCTGGCTGGCGGCCTGCGCGGAGGCGGGCATCGCCCGTACGTCGAGCTTCCGGGCCGCCGAGGCGGTCCGCTCCGGGCGGCGCGGCAGCCAGAAGCTGGAACAGGTCGCGGCGGACCCGACCCGCTACCTCAATGTCGCCCTGCTGGTGCGGGTCGCCTGCGAGATGTCGGCCGGTGTGCTCGTCACGTACGCCTGTCTGAAGGAGTTCCCGGAGACCTGGGAGGCTCTGGCCGTCGCCATGGCCGTGATGGTCCTCGTCTCCTACGTCGCCATCGGCGTGTCGCCGCGCACCATCGGCCGTCAGCACCCGCTGAACACGGCGACGGCGGCGGCGTACGTCCTGCTGCCGCTGGCCAGGGTCATGGGCCCGGTCCCGCAGCTGCTGATCCTCATCGGCAACGCGCTGACGCCGGGCAAGGGGTTCCGCAAGGGACCGTTCGCCAGCGAGGCCGAACTGCGGGCGATGGTCGACCTCGCCGAGGCGGAGTCGCTGATCGAGGACGAGGAGCGCCGCATGGTGCACTCCGTCTTCGAGCTCGGTGACACGCTCGTACGCGAGGTCATGGTGCCGCGGACCGACCTGGTCTGCATCGAGCGGTACAAGACGATCCGGCAGGCGCTGACCCTGGCACTGCGCTCCGGCTTCTCGCGGATCCCCGTCACCGGGGAGAACGAGGACGACATCGTCGGCATCGTGTACCTCAAGGACCTGGTCCGCAAGACGCACATCAACCGGGAGTCGGAGGCCGATCTCGTCTCCACGGCCATGCGGCCGGCGGCGTTCGTGCCCGACACGAAGAACGCCGGTGATCTGCTGCGCGAGATGCAGCAGGAGCGCAGCCATGTCGCCGTCGTGATCGACGAGTACGGCGGTACGGCGGGCATCGTCACCATCGAGGACATCCTCGAAGAGATCGTCGGTGAGATCACCGACGAGTACGACCGTGAACTCCCGCCCGTCCAGGAGCTGGAGAACGGTTGCTTCCGGGTGACCGCGCGCCTCGACATCGGCGACCTCGGGGACCTGTTCGACCTCGACGAGTACGACGACGAGGACGTGGAAACGGTCGGCGGACTGCTGGCGAAGGCGCTGGGCCGGGTGCCGATCGCCGGGGCGTCGGCGGTCGTCGATCTGCCGGACCGCCGCCGGCTGCGGCTGACGGCGGAGGCTACGGCGGGCCGCCGGAACAAGATCGTCACGGTGCTGGTGGAGCCCGTGGGGCAGGAGGGGGTGGACGCGGAGTGACTCCGCAGCAGCTGAGGGCGTTCTGCCTGGAATTCAATGCGAGCGTCGAGGAGTTCCCGTTCGGGCCGGAGACGTCCGTCTTCAAGGTGCTCGGCAAAATGTTCGCGCTCAGCACGCTGGACGGGCGTCCGCTGTCGGTGAACCTCAAGTGCGATCCGGACGAGGCGGTGCGGCTGCGGGAGGAGTACGACGCGGTGGTGCCGGGCTGGCACATGAACAAGCGTCACTGGAACACGGTGACGGTGTCCGGGGTGCCGGACCGGGTGCTCCGTGAACTGATCGAGGACTCCTACGACCTGGTGGTCGCGGGCTTGCCGAAGACGGAGCGGCTGAGGCTCGACCGGGCGTAGGGCCTCTCGGGATCAAGCCTCTTCGGCGGTCGAGGAGAGGGAGTCCGCGGGCGGAGCCACCGGTTGCGGCAAGGGGCGGGGCGGGCAACGGGCCCGCCGGTTCGTATGCTCGGCACATGACTGAGAGCACCGACCTCGGCCCCGAGGACCGCAAGATCGTCACGCTGGCCCGCAGCGCCCGCGCCCGCAACGGTGTGCCGGAGGGTGCGGCCGTACGGGACGAGACCGGACGTACGTACGTCGCGGGCACCGTGCGGCTGGAATCGCTGAAGCTCAGCGCGCTGCAGACCGCCGTCGCGATGGCCGTGGCCAGTGGCGCCACCTCGCTGGAGGCGGCCGCGATCGTCTCCGAGGCGCAGACCCCGTCGGACGAGGACCGCGCCGCGGTACGGGACCTGGGCGGCCCGGACACACCGGTGCTGCTCGCCGGCCCCGACGGCACGCTGCGGGTCAGCGTGACTGCGGGCTGACGTCGGCGGAATCCCCCGGCGGCGTCTCCCGGCAGAATCCCCGGCGGAATTCCTCGGCGCGGTGCGGATCTTGACACCATCTGATGGTCCATCAGTCACTGCATTTCGCTGCCATTGACTTCTTTTCGGCCGGAGTCGTCAATGGGCCCCCTGTCGGCGCAGAAGAGCCGCTGCGCCGCATCCGGCAGGAGGGGGCTCCATGCGTCCGACCGTACGAAGAATCAGCATGCGAAGATCCGACGCCCGAAGACGTCCCGCGCGCGGCCGCCGCTGGGCCGCCGCGCTGGGCGTGGGTGCGCTCGTCGTCGCCGGGGGAGGGGGACTCGCAGGCCCCGCGCAGGCCATGGCGACAGCCTCCGTACCGGTGGACTTCCCCACCCACTGCATTCCGCCGGCCATCGCGGGCATCCCGCCGATCGACGGGACGACGAAGGCCGAGATCACCGTGGACAACGCCGCCCCGATGGTGGGCGACACGGTCACGGTCACGTACACCGTCGTCAAACCGGCCGCGAGCAACCCGGTCGATCTTGCACTGCCCGCCGACATCATGACGCCGACCGGCAAGGTCACCGTCGGCGGCGCGCAGTCCGCGAGCGTCACCGTCGCGGGCCCGAAGAAGAACGACCCGGTACCCGGCAAGGGCGACTTCCCGTCGTTCTCGATGACCGGCACCTTCGCGGTCACCGCACCCGGTCAGATCACGCTGTCGCCCGGCGACTACAACATCCACACCAGCTACATCATGGAGCTGGACACCCCGTGCACGGTGACGGACCCGCCCGCTCCCGTCTCCGAGACGATCATCGCGACGGACGGCGGCGGCCAGGTCAACGAGCGTGCCATCCAGCTCGGGGCCGCATCCGGCAAGGCCGGTGACGCGGTCGGCGTGACCGGGGCGAAGTTCACCCCGGGCGCGGACATCACGCTCGCGGGCCGGGCCGGCGACCAGCAGACCGCCGACACGGCCACCGTGAAGGCGGACGGCTCCGGCGGCTTCAGCGGCCGGCTCACCGTCAGCGATCCGGCCACCACCGGCATCGTCGCCTACGAGGGCGGCAGCTGGGACGCGGCCAAGGGGGCGGGCCCGCAGGCCTACACCGTCACGAGTGGCGGCGGGGGGATCCCGGACGGCAGCCAGCAGCTCAACACCTCCGTCAAGGCGGGCACGCTCTCCATGGTCCAGGCCGGGGACACCGTCGAGATGTCGGCGGTCGACTTCGGGAAGGGCGGCGCCTCCCGCGGCTCCCTCCGGACGGTGACGGTCGAGGACTACCGCGGCGGCCCCGCCGGCTGGTCCCTGACCGGAAAGGTCACCGACTTCAAGGGCCCCGGCGGCGCGACGATCGGCGCATCCGCTCTCGGCTGGACCCCGGTCTGCGCGACGAAGCCCGGCAGCGCCAGCACCTGTGCGGCCGGTTCCGCGGGGCCGGTCGGCAGCGCGGGCGCCACGCTGGCATCCGCGCCGAACGGGACCCTCACCGGCGGTGAGTTCACCGTCGACGCCCGGCTCGCGCTGACCGTACCGGCGTACACCGCCCCCGGCGCGTACTCCGGCGTGCTCACTCTCACGCTCACGTGACCGAGCAGTCCCGACCGACCGGTGGACCGGGCGCGCACCCGCCCGGACCGCCCGTCCCGACCCCCGACCAACCCGGAGGCCTTGCACCGTGCGCAAGCTGTACGTACTCCTCCTGGCCGGCGTCCTCCTGCTGACCGGCGCCCCCGCGGCCCACGCCGCGGACAACGGCAGCTGGTCGGTCTACCCGGCCACCACACAGGCCGGTCAGCGCCCGTACTTCTACCTCTCCGCCGACCCCGGCGCCACACTCGACGACAAGGTCACCGTCACCAACAAGACGGACCGGCCGCAGACCTTCCGGCTGTACGCGGCCGACGCGTACAACACCGCACGCGACGGCGGATTCGCCGTCCGCGCCCAGCACGAGAAGCAGCGCTCGGTCGGCGCCTGGGCGAGGACCGACCGCGACCGGGTCACCGTGCGGCCGCACGGCTCCGTCACCGTCCCGCTCACCATCACCGTCCCCGAGGACGCCGAGCCGGGCGACCACCCCGGCGCGCTCGTCGCCCTCGACGAACGCATCGACCCGGCCGACGCGGGAGCCGTCGCCGTCGGCATCCGCAAGGCGGTCGGCGCGCGGATCTATCTGCGGGTGAACGGGCCGACCATGCCCGCGCTCTCCGTGGACGACGTCCGGGTCGAGCACAGCCAGCCGCTGGTCCCGGGCACCGGGAAGAGCCGGGCCGTCATCTCGTACACGCTCCACAACCGCGGCAATGTCACCCTCAACCCCAAGGTCGCCCTCAGGGCCGAGGGACTCTTCGGCCGCACCCTGCTCGCCCGCGACCTGAAGAAGATCCCCTCCGAGCTGCTGCCCCGCCAGCGGGTCCGGCTGACCGAACAGTGGGCCGACGCGCCGCAGCTGGAATGGGGCGAGATCAAGGTGACCGCGAGTGCCCGGGACACCCGTGAGTCCGCCGCCGCCCCGTACTTCGCACTGCCCTGGCTGGTGGCCGGGGTCCTGCTGGTGATCGTCGGCGGGGGTGCGGGGATGTGGATACGGGCCCGTCGGAGCCGTACCCGTAAGGCCTGAGACGGCGCGGCAGGGGCCCCGTCGCGGCGGTTGGTACGGCGGGGCCGCCAGGATCGGGGACAATGGGCGCCATGAGCGTTCGACCTGACACAGAAGCCGCTGCCCAGCAGGCTGCGAACAACGCCCCCCACCGGGCCGGCTTCGCCTGCTTCGTGGGCCGCCCCAACGCGGGCAAGTCCACCCTCACGAACGCTCTGGTCGGCCAGAAGGTGGCGATCACCTCCAACCGGCCCCAGACCACCCGGCACACCGTGCGCGGCATCGTGCACCGCGAGGACGCCCAGCTGATCCTGGTCGACACCCCCGGCCTCCACAAGCCGCGCACGCTGCTGGGCGAGCGTCTCAACGACGTCGTACGGACCACCTGGGCCGAGGTCGACGTCATCGGCTTCTGCCTGCCCGCCGACCAGAAGCTCGGCCCCGGCGACAAGTACATCGTCAAGGAACTCGCGGGCATCAAGAAGACCCCCAAGATCGCCGTCATCACCAAGACCGACCTGGTCGACTCCAAGCAACTCGCCGAACAGCTGCTCGCCGTCTCCCGCCTCGGCGAGGAGCTCGGCTTCGAGTGGGCCGAGATCATTCCGGTCTCGGCGGTCAAGGCGGAGCAGGAGGCGGGACGCAGTCCCTCGAACAAGGGCGGTGGTGGGAGAGGGGCCGGCCAGGTGGGCCTGCTGGCCGACCTGATCGCGCCGCTGCTCCCGGAGAGCCCGCCGCTCTACCCGGAGGGCGACCTCACCGACGAGCCCGAGATGGTCATGGTCGCGGAGCTGATCCGGGAGGCCGCGCTCGAAGGCGTACGGGACGAGCTGCCGCACTCCATCGCGGTCGTCGTCGAGGAGATGCTGCCGCGCGAGAACCGCCCGGCGGACAAGCCGCTGCTCGACATCCACGCCAACGTCTACATCGAGCGCCCCAGCCAGAAGGGCATCATCATCGGCCCGAAGGGCAAGCGGCTGAAGGACGTCGGCACGAAGTCGCGCAAGCACATCGAGGCTCTGCTCGGCACGCCGGTCTTCCTGGACCTGCATGTGAAGGTGGCCAAGGACTGGCAGCGCGACCCGAAGCAGCTGCGGAAGCTGGGGTTCTGACCCCGGCCCCGGTCCCGGCCCGGCGGCCGGAGGCCGACGCCGCCGCCCGAAGCCGCTGAGGCCCCCTGGGGCCGAGGGGTGCGAGGGCGGCCGTGCGGGTGGGCCCCGAAGCAGCTGCGGAGGCTGGGGTTCTGACCGTTGCCCGGCTCCGGGGCTTTTGGCCCCGAGCTGGGGTTCCGACCGTGCAGTCAGGCGGCGTACGCCCCGCTCACGCGCCCTCCTTCAGGACGCGTGAGATCAGCGTGCGCTGGGCGTCGGTCAGCTTCGGGTCCGCGCAGTGGATCGTGCGGTCGCCGATCGTGATCCGGTACCGGAAGCCGTCCGGGACGCCCGGGGGCGGGGTGCCGTGGCCCGCGGCCAGTGCCGATTCGGCCAGGGCCTCCCACTCCCCGGCGTCGGCCCGTCCGGTGGTGTCGACCTCGCGGTGGCGTGCGATGCCGGCGAAGCCGCCGGTCCTGCTGACCTGGATCCGCATGTGGTGTCCTCCATCGCCGGACGGGCCCGGGAATGCCCGCTGTGTGCGCTACGCGGTCGGTACGCCCACCTCCGACCATGCCTTCAGGACCGCCTCCGCCTCGTCGCCCTCCCCGAAGCGGCTGCGGGCCGCGGCCACCGTCAACCGGGCGAAGGAAGCGAAGTCCGCGTCCACGGCCAGTTGACCACCTGTGAGCACATCGAACCAGAGCTGCCCGGCCCGCTCCCACGCCTTGCCGCCGAGTGCCGTCGCCAGCAAATAGAACGCGCGGTTCGGGATGCCCGAATTGAGGTGCACTCCGCCGTTGTCCTCACTGGTGTGGACATAGTCCTCCATCTTCGCGGGCTGCGGGTCCTTGCCGAGCACGTCGTCGTCGTACGCGGTTCCCGGCGCCTTCATGGAGCGCAGGGCGTCGCCCTGGACGCGGGGCGCCAGCAGCCCGGCGCCGATCAGCCAGTCGGCCTGGTCGGCGCTCTGGCCCAGTGAGTACTGCTTGACCAGGGAGCCGAAGACGTCGGACACCGATTCGTTGAGCGCGCCGGACTGGCCGTAGTAGCTCAGATTGGCGGTGTACTGGGTGAGGCCGTGCGCCAGCTCGTGGGCGATCACGTCGATGGCGACGGTGAAGTCCAGGAAGATCTCGCCGTCCCCGTCGCCGAAGACCATCTGCTCGCCGTCGAAGAAGGCGTTGTTGTACTTCTCGTCGTAGTGCACCGAACCGATCAGCGGCAGCCCGTTGCCGTCGATCGAACGGCGGCCGTACGCCTTGAGCAGCAGCTCGAAGGTGGCTCCGAGCCCCGCGTACGCGCGGTTGACGCTCGCGTCCTTTGTCGGCTCCTGGCCCTCCGCGCGGACCTTGGTACCGGGCAGCCGGGTGCGGTGGCGGCAGTCGTACAGGGTCCGGTCGGGCTTGTCGGAGGCTTCCCCCTCGGTCGCGCGGGAGGTGGGCACGGTGACGACCGTGGCCATCTGGCGGCGGGTGCGGCGGGCGGCGTCGCTCTCCAGGGTGCGGCGGGCGGGGCCCGCCAGATCGGGGTTGTCGGACTGCGACAGCTTGTCGAGGACATGGGGCGGCACGATGGTGCAGAAGACGGGGTGGAACCCGTGCTGTGACTGAGGCTGCATGCATGCGACTGTGGCACCGGGTAATCGCGATGTCACTGGTTGCGACCAGGATTGATGAAATGGAGTGATTGATCACTCTTGGGCGTTTCCGGCGACCGGTCCCGCATACTGATACGGGACGGACGCATCGGACGCCTCTCGGCTACGCTCGTCGCATCATGCGTTTCGGGCTGCTTCTTCTTAGCTGCCGCGGCGAGGGCCTGTAGTCGTAGGCCGACCCCCTCCCCGCGGAGTCTGGTGTTGCAGCGACACAGTCGGCCGTCCCATTGGTTGGACCCCCGAGGAGCCGTACGCCATGACCGTCGTCAATGCCGCTCAGCCCGCTACTGAATCCGCTGTCGGCCGCCCCACGCCGATCACCAACGCCACTCAGCTGCAGAAGCCGTCCGGGATGCCGATCCACAAGTACGGCCGGTACGAGGCCGTCGAGATCCCCGACCGCACCTGGCCGGACAACCGGATCACCGTCGCGCCCCGCTGGCTCTCCACCGACCTGCGCGACGGCAACCAGGCCCTGATCGACCCGATGTCGCCGGCCCGCAAGCGCGAGATGTTCGACCTGCTCGTACGCATGGGCTACAAGGAGATCGAAGTCGGCTTCCCGTCCTCCGGCGATACCGACTTCGCGTTCGTCCGCTCCATCATCGAAGAGGGCGCGATCCCCGAGGACGTGACGATCTCCGTCCTGACGCAGGCCCGCGAGGATCTGATCGAGCGGACCGTCGAGTCCCTCGTCGGCGCCCACCGCGCGACCGTGCACCTGTACAACGCGACGGCGCCCACCTTCCGCCGGGTCGTCTTCCGCGGCTCGAAGGACGACATCAAGCAGATCGCCGTGGACGGCACCCGGCTGGTCATGGAGTACGCGGAGAAGCTGCTGGGTCCGGAGACGATCTTCGGCTACCAGTACAGCCCCGAGATCTTCACCGACACCGAGCTGGACTTCGCCCTGGAGGTCTGCGAGGCGGTCTGTGACGTCTGGCAGCCGGAGGAGGGCCGCGAGATCATCCTCAACCTGCCCGCCACCGTGGAGCGTTCGACCCCGTCCACGCACGCGGACCGGTTCGAGTGGATGTCGCGCAACCTGTCGCGCCGCGAGCACATCTGTCTGTCGGTCCACCCGCACAACGACCGCGGCACCGCCGTCGCCGCCGCCGAACTGGCCATCATGGCCGGTGCGGACCGGATCGAGGGCTGCCTGTTCGGCCAGGGCGAGCGCACCGGCAACGTCGACCTGGTCACGCTGGGCATGAACCTGTTCTCGCAGGGCGTCGACCCGCAGATCGACTTCTCGCAGATCGACGAGATCCGCCGCACCAGCGAGTACTGCAACCAGATGGAGGTCCACCCGCGCCACCCCTACGCGGGCGACCTGGTCTACACCGCCTTCTCCGGCTCCCACCAGGACGCCATCAAGAAGGGCTTCGACGCCATGGAGGCCGACGCGGCCGCCCAGGGCAGGACCGTCGACGACCTCGAGTGGGCGGTGCCGTACCTGCCGATCGACCCGAAGGACGTCGGCCGCAGTTACGAGGCCGTCATCCGGGTCAACTCGCAGTCCGGCAAGGGCGGAATCGCGTACGTCCTGAAGAACGACCACAAGCTGGACCTGCCGCGCCGGATGCAGATCGAGTTCTCCCGGATCATTCAGGCCAAGACCGATGCCGAGGGCGGCGAGGTCACGCCGACGCAGATCTGGTCCACGTTCCAGGACGAGTACCTGCCGAACCCGGACGACGCCTGGGGGCGCGTGCAGATCCGCTCCGGCCAGACCACGACCGGCTCCGACGGCCGGGACACGATCACCGTCGAGGCGACCGTGGACGGTACGGACACCGTGCTGACCGGCACCGGCAACGGCCCGATCTCCGCGTTCTTCGAAGCGCTGCAGGCCATCGGCATCGACGCCCGTCTGCTGGACTACACCGAGCACACCATGAGCGAGGGCGCCAGCTCCCAGGCCGCCTCGTACATCGAGTGCGCGATCGACGGAAAGGTCCTGTGGGGCATCGGCATCGACGCCAACACCACGCGTGCCTCGCTGAAGGCGGTCGTCTCGGCCGTCAACCGCGCCACCCGCTGACCCGGTGCCCGAAAGGGCCTGGAGCCGCACGGCCGAAGACCCCGCCCCCGCCTCCGGGGGGCGGGGTTCGGCCATCTCCGGGGGGTTGTGACCATCGAGGTACTGACGCCACATCGCGACTGTGGTTAACATCACGTCGACACGGCAATGTTGCCGGAGTGTTACGGAGGTGTGCGACGTGCGGTCAGCCCTGGGACAACGCGCCATGAAGCTGCGTATCTGCGGCATCCGCACCATCTGGGACACCGTCGGCGACGGCGAGTTCTTCTGCCCCGGCTGCGGCGGCGACCGCAACTACCGCCGTCTCACCGGCCGTCGACGCTTCACGGTGCTCGGCGTGCCGACGCTGCGGCGCGGCACCGCGGGCCCCGTCGTCGAATGCGCCGCCTGCCGGGCCCACTTCGGCACCGACGTGCTCGACCACCCCACCACCACCCGGTTCTCCGCGATGCTCCGGGACGCCGTCCACACGGTCGCGCTCGGCGTTCTCGCGGCCGGCGGCACCGCCTCCCGTACGGTCCTGGAGACCGCGGCCGCCACCGTGCGCGACGCCGGATTCGACGACTGCACGGAGGAACAGCTCTCCACCGTCGTCGAGGTCCTCTCCGCCGACATCGGCCACGGCTCCGCCTTCGACCCGGCGGCCGAGGCCTGCGGAGCGGCCCTCGCCATCGAACTGCACGAGGCGCTGGAACCCCTCGCCCCGCATCTGGCCCCCGCCGGGCGCGAATCGATCCTGCTGCAGGGCGCCAGGATCGCGCTCGCCGACGGCCCCTACGGGCCGGCGGAGCGCGAGGTGCTGACCACGGTCGGCGGGGCGCTGCAACTCTGCGCCGAGGACACGGCCCGGCTCCTCGCGGCGGCGCGTACCCCGTCCTGAACGGCCCCGCCCGCACCGGGCGCGTACTCCCGCGGGAGTAATCGGGCCCCTGCGCCCCCCACGGCAGTAGCCGCGAAGCCGGTCCCGGGCGCGACGTACCGGCCGCTTGGCGTCAGGTCCTCTGCCTGGTCGGGCGCGGGCTGAACAACGCCGAGATCGCCGGGACCCTCGGCCTCGGCCCGCTCACCGCGAAGACCCATGTCAGCCGGATCACGGGCAAGGTCGGCGCCCGCGACCGGGCCCAGCTGGTGATCGTCGCGTACGAATCCGGGCTGGTCGTACCGGCCGCGGGCGGGGCGGACGGAGAGCAGGCGGCCCCGGCCCGGGGGGCGGGCCCGATGAGCCGTCCCCGTACCGGACAATGGACGCATGAGCTTGTTCCGGGACGACGGCGTGGTGCTGCGCACGCAGAAGCTGGGCGAGGCCGACCGGATCATCACGATCCTGACCCGCGGCCACGGCCGGGTGCGGGCCGTCGCGCGCGGGGTGCGGCGCACGAAGTCCAAGTTCGGGGCACGGCTGGAACCCTTCTCCCACGTCGACGTGCAGTTCTTCGCCCGGGGCAGCGAACTGATCGGCCGCGGACTGCCGCTCTGCACCCAGAGCGAGACGATCGCCCCGTACGGCGGCGGCATCGTCACCGACTACGCCCGCTACACCGCGGGCACCGCGATGCTGGAGACCGCCGAGCGGTTCACCGACCACGAGGGCGAGCCCGCGGTCCAGCAGTACCTGCTGCTCGTCGGCGGGCTGCGCACCCTCGCCCGCGGCGAACACGAGCCGCATCTCATCCTCGACGCGTTCCTGCTGCGTTCGCTCGCCGTCAACGGCTACGCACCCAGCTTCGAGGACTGCGCGAAGTGCGGAATGCCCGGACCGAACCGTTTCTTCTCCGTCGCGGCGGGCGGCGTCATATGCGGCGACTGCCGGGTGCCCGGCAGCGTCGTACCCTCGGCTGAGGCCGTCACGCTGCTGAGCGCGCTGCTCACCGGCGACTGGGACACGGCGGACGCGTGCGAGGCGCGTCATGTCAGGGAGGGGAGCGGACTGGTGTCCGCCTACCTGCACTGGCATCTGGAGCGCGGGCTGCGCTCACTGCGGTACGTAGAGAAGTGACACAGGCGGATCAGGCACAGGGAGCGAGACAGTTCATGGCAGTACGCGGGATGCTCGGCGGCCGTAAGCGGCGCGACTACAAGACCCCGGAGCCGCACCCTTCCGGTGCCACGCCCCCGAAGATTCCCGGCGAGCTGGTGCCCAAGCACATCGCCGTCGTGATGGACGGCAACGGCCGCTGGGCCAAGGAGCGCGGCCTCCCGCGCACCGAGGGCCACAAGGTCGGCGAGGGCGTCGTCATGGACGTCCTCAAGGGCTGCATCGAGATGGGCGTCAAGAACCTCTCGCTGTACGCGTTCTCCACCGAGAACTGGAAGCGGTCCCCGGATGAAGTGAAGTTCCTGATGAACTTCAACCGGGACGTCATCCGCCGCCGCCGCGACGAGATGGACGAACTGGGCATCCGCATCCGCTGGGTGGGGCGCATGCCCAAGCTGTGGAAGTCCGTCGTCCAGGAGCTCCAGGTCGCCCAGGAGCAGACGAAGGACAACGACAAAATGACGCTGTACTTCTGCGTCAACTACGGCGGCCGGGCCGAGATCGCCGACGCCGCGCAGCGCATCGCGCAGGACGTCGCGGCCGGGAAGCTGGATCCGTCGAAGGTCAACGAGAAGACGTTCGCGAAGTACACCTACTACCCGGACATGCCGGACGTCGATCTCTTCGTCCGCCCCAGCGGCGAGCAGCGCACGTCCAACTACCTGATCTGGCAGAGCGCCTACGCCGAGATGGTCTTCCAGGACGTGCTGTGGCCGGACTTCGACCGCCGCGACCTGTGGCGGGCCTGCCTGGAGTACGCCCAGCGGGACCGGCGCTTCGGCGGCGCGGTGGAGGCGGCCGACAAGCCGACGGGCTGAGCGGCGCGGCCCGGGGGCAGTGCCCCCGGGCCGTCACTTTTTCGCGCTCGCGCACTCCGAGCACGTTCCGAAGATCTCCACCGTGTGGGCCACGTTCACATACCCGTGCTGCGCGGCGATCGTCTCCGCCCACTGCTCCACCGCGGGCCCCTCGACCTCCACGGCCTTGCCGCACATCCGGCACACCAGATGGTGATGGTGATCCCCGGTCGAGCAGCGCCGGTACACGGACTCGCCTTCCGTGGTGCGCAGCACATCGACCTCGCCCGCGTCGGCGAGGGACTGAAGGGTGCGGTAGACGGTGGTCAGCCCCACCGAGTCACCGCGGTGCTTGAGCACGTCGTGCAGCTCCTGGGCGCTGCGGAACTCGGCCACCTCGTCGAGCGCCGCTGCCACCGCCGCCCGCTGCCGGGTCGACCGGCCGCGTACCGGGGCCGCGTTCGTTCCACTGATCGGCGCCGTCGCCACAGCAGCCTCCTCGTGTCGCCCGTACCTGTGTCGGGCCATTGTGCCAGCCCGCCCGGGCGTCACGGTCAAACCCTGAGCTCGTCCTTGGCCGGACGGGAGGCCGGTACCTCCAGAGTGCACTCCTCGGACGCCGCTTCGCCGCGCCGGGCGCGCCTTCTGGCCAGCGGGGTCGCGAGCAGCGTCAGGCCGACGAAGACCACGATGGCCAGCAGCACGATCGTCGCGCCGGGCGGGACGTCCTGGTAGTACGAGGTCACGGTGCCGGCCAGGGTCACCGCCGTACCGATGACGACCGACAGCACGAACGTCACCTTGAAGGACCTGGAGATCTGCTGCGCGGCCGCGACCGGCACCACCATCAGCGCGCTGACCAGCAGCAGCCCGACGACCCGCATCGCCACGGTGACGGTCACCGCCGCCGTCACGGCGACCAGCAGGTTCAGCGCCCGCACCGGCAGCCCGGTGACCCGGGCGAACTCCTCGTCCTGGCTGACCGCGAACAGCTGCCGTCGCAGCCCCAGCGTCACCAGCAGCACGAAGGCGGCCAGCAGGCAGATCGCGGTGATGTCCTCGGTGGAGACCGTGGACAGGGAGCCGAAGAGGTACGAGGTGAGGTTGGCGTTGGAGCCGGTGTCGGAGAGGTTGATCAGCAGGACACCGCCCGCCATGCCGCCGTAGAACAGCATGGCCAGCGCGATGTCGCCGCGGGTGCGTCCGTACCAGCGGATCAGCTCCATCACGACGGCGCCGACGACGGCGACCGCCGTGGCCATCCACACCGGGCTGGTGGAGAGCAGGAAGCCGAGGCCGACACCGGTCATCGCGATATGGCCGATGCCGTCGCCCATCAGGGCCTGGCGGCGCTGGACGAGGTAGATGCCGACGGCGGGGGCGATGACACCGACCAGTACGGCGGCGAGCAGGGCCCGCTGCATGAAGGGAGGGTCGAGGAATTCCATGATCAGCTCAGCAGTCCCGTCCGGACGGGCTCGGAGGCCGCGTGGGGGTGTACGTGGTCGTGGCCGGGCAGGGCGTGCTGGCCCAGCGCCTTCGGGGGCGGCCCGTCGTGCATCACACAGCCGTCGCGCAGCACGATCGCGCGGTCGATCAGCGGCTCCAGCGGGCCGAGCTCGTGCAGCACGAGCAGCACCGTGGTGCCGGCCGCGACCTGTTCGCGGAGCGTCGCGGCGAGGATCTCCTGGCTGGCCAGGTCGACGCCGGCCATCGGCTCGTCCATGATCAGCAGCTCCGGTTCGGCGGCCAGCGCCCGGGCGATCAGCACCCGCTGGTGCTGCCCGCCGGAGAGCGCGTTCACGGAGTCCTCGGCCCGGTCGGCGAGGCCGACGAGGCCGATGGCCCGGTCGACGGCGGCCCGGTCGGCCCTGCGGAGCAGGCCCAGCTTCGTACGGGACAGGCGTCCCGAGGTGACGACCTCACGGATCGTCGCGGGGACACCGCCGGCCGCCGTGGTGCGCTGGGGTACGTATCCGACGCGCGCCCAGGAGCGGAAGCGGCGCAGCGGGGTGCCGAACAGTTCGACGGAGCCGCCGGTGAGCGGGACCTGACCGATGACGGAGCGTACGGCGGTCGACTTGCCCGAGCCGTTGGCGCCGAGCAGGGCGACGACCTCGCCGCCGTGGACGGTCAGGTCGATGCCGCGCAGCACCGGACGCGCGCCGAGCGTGGCCGTGGCGCCGCGCAGGGCTATCACGGGTTCGGTCGTGGTGCTCCCGGGCTCGGGCATGAGTGACTCCGATGCTGCTGTGACGGGTGTTGCGTGGATCACTTCGCGCCGAGCGCCTTCTGCAGGGCGGCGAGGTTGGACTGCATGACTTCGATGTAGTCAGCGCCCTTGGACTTGCCCGTGATTCCCTCCAGCGGGTCCAGGACGTCGGTCTTCAGGCCGGTGTCCTTGGCGAGGGTCTTCGCGGTCCTGTCGCTGGCGAGCGTCTCGAAGAACACGGTGGAGACCTTGTTCTTCTCCGCGATGGTGTGGATCTCCTTGATCCGGGCGGGGCTGGGCTCGGCCTCGGGGTCGATGCCGGCGATGCCCTCCTGGGTCAGGCCGTAGCGCTCGGCGAGGTAGCCGAAGGCGGAGTGCGTGGTGATGAAGGTCCTGGTCGTGGTGTTCTTCAGACCGTTCTCGTACGCCGTGTTCAGGCCGTCGAGCTTGGTGACCAGCGCGTCCGTGTTCTTGCGGTAGTCCGCGGCGTGGTCGGGGTCGGTCTTCTCCAGCGACTTCCCGACGCCCTTGGCGACCTCGGCGTACTTCACCGGGTCCAGCCAGATGTGCGGGTCGGCCCCGGTCTCGTCGCCATGGTGCTCATGACCGTGCTCGTCGGCGCCGGCCTCGGTGCCGTGGTCCTCCAGCGTGGTGAGGGTCGAGGCGTCGACGACGTCCTTCGACCCGGACTGCTTGATCGCGTCGTCCACGGCGGGCTGGATGCCCTTGAGGTAGAGGATGTAGCCGGCGTCGGCGAGTCCGCCGATCTGCCGCGGGGTGAGCTCCAGATCGTGCGGCTCGACGCCCGGCTTGGTCAGCGTGGTGACGGATACGTGCTTCCCGCCGATCTGCTCGGCCAGGAACTGCATCGGATAGAACGAGGCCACCACGTTCAGCTTCCCGCCGTTCTTGTGGTCGGCGGCGTCCGAGGAGGAGCAGGCGGTGAGCGCGGTGAGACCGAGGACGGCTGCTCCGGCGACGGCGGCGGTGGGTATGAGGCGGCTTACGTTCATGACAGTCATTTTCAACAAAACTGGAAACGATTGTCAACAAGGCTGATGAGATGACTCCTCGGCCGTCCGTGCCGATACCGATTTGATCCCAGGGGCGTGCCCGCCGGTAATCTGGGGTATTCGCCCGCCCGTCTCCCGACCACCACCCCCCACCGAGGCGCTTCGCGCCACCCCTGTCCAATTTCGTCGTCGTAATGAAGAGAGCACCGTGGCCGCCGACAAGATCGACTCCATCGTCAGCCTGAGCAAGCGCCGTGGCTTCGTCTATCCCTGCAGTGAGATCTACGGTGGTCAGCGCGCCGCCTGGGACTACGGGCCGCTGGGCGTGGAGATGAAGGAGAACCTCAAGCGCCAGTGGTGGCGCTACATGGTCACCTCGCGCGAGGACGTGGTCGGTCTCGACTCGTCGGTCATCCTGGCCCCCGAGGTGTGGGTCGCCTCCGGCCACGTCGCCACGTTCACCGACCCGCTGACCGAGTGCACCTCCTGCCACAAGCGCTTCCGCGCCGACCACCTGGAGGAGGCGTACGAGGAGAAGCACGGTCACGCTCCCGCGAACGGCCTGACCGAGCTCAACTGCCCCAACTGCGGCAACAAGGGCACCTTCACCGAGCCCAAGCAGTTCTCGGGCCTGCTCTCCACGCACCTCGGCCCGACCCAGGACTCCGGCGCCGTCGCCTACCTGCGTCCCGAGACCGCGCAGGGCATCTTCACCAACTTCGGCCAGGTGCAGCAGACTTCGCGCAAGAAGCCGCCGTTCGGTATCGCCCAGATGGGCAAGTCCTTCCGGAACGAGATCACTCCGGGCAACTTCATCTTCCGGACCCGCGAGTTCGAGCAGATGGAGATGGAGTTCTTCGTCAAGCCGGGCGAGGACGAGGAGTGGCAGCAGTACTGGATGGACCAGCGCTGGAACTGGTACACGGACCTCGGCATGCGCGAGGAGAACATGCGCTGGTACGACCACCCGGCGGAGAAGCTCTCGCACTACTCCAAGCGCACCGCTGACATCGAGTACCGCTTCCGCTTCGGCGGCAGCGAGTGGGGCGAGCTGGAGGGCGTCGCCAACCGCACGGACTACGACCTCAAGGCGCACTCCAAGGCCTCGGGCACGGACCTGTCCTTCTTCGACCAGGAGGCCGGCGAGCGCTGGACTCCGTACGTCATCGAGCCGGCGGCCGGTGTCGGCCGCGCGATGCTCGCCTTCCTCCTCGACGCCTACATCGAGGACGAGGCGCCCAACGCCAAGGGCGTCATGGAGAAGCGCACCGTGATGCGTCTCGACCCGCGCCTCGCGCCGGTCAAGGTCGCCGTCCTGCCGCTGTCCCGCAACCCGCAGCTGTCGCCGAAGGCCAAGGGCCTCGCCACCGACCTGCGGAAGAACTGGAACATCGAGTTCGACGACGCGGGCGCCATCGGCCGCCGTTACCGTCGCCAGGACGAGATCGGTACGCCGTTCTGCGTCACCGTCGACTTCGACACCCTCGACGACAACGCGGTGACCGTGCGCGAGCGCGACACCATGAAGCAGGAGCGCGTCTCCCTGGACCAGATCCAGGCCTACCTCGGCGCCCGGCTGCTGGGCTGCTGACGCACCGCGGTTTCCCGGCGAAGCCCCCGGTTCCCCGTACCCCGTACGGAACCGGGGGCTTCGTTGCAGACTGTCCACGCCGAACAGTTGCGTCAACGCGTCACCAGGAGACCCCGTATGCCGTCCATGACCACGAGCAAGGTCAGCAGATGGGACCAGCACGGCCGTGAACACATCGTCCACGTACGGAAGTCGGGGATGCAGCGGCAACTGGACTGCGACACCTGCGGCTGGCGCAAGGGCGTGCAGTTCCTGCCCTGGCTCAAGGCCGAGGAGCATCTCGCCGAGGCGCACCAGGCAACGGTCGACCCGACCGCCTGAGCGGGCCGTCCGCAGCCGCTGTCTGTCGGCGCGGGGCCGGTACGGGCGCCGCCCCGGTGGAAAATCGGGTGCTGAGCCCGTTCCCGCCGGGGTACGGTTCGGTCATGTCTTCGTTCTTCCAGATCTACGAGTGAGAGTGCGGCGGGTCTGACCACCCGCCGCCCATCGGACCGATTCCAGGTCGCCTCAGACCTCAATTCTCACCACGAATGGGAGAACGCCGTGGCCAAGAGCCGCAACAACCTCCTCGGTGTCGGTGGACAGCGCAAGAAGCTGTCCCGCGCCGAGCAGCAGGGCGCGGGTCCCGCGCGCGATGCCGACCGTAAGGCGGCCGCCGACCAGAAGCAGGAACTGCTGCGCAAGATGCGAGAGCGTGCGCAGTCGGGATCAGACTCCGACTCCGCCCGGGCCGAGCCGTCGTCAAACGACACCGCGCAGCCGAGCGCGTCCGAGCAGGACGGCTCGGCGCTGCGCTGACGCCTGCTGATCACCCGTACGACCGTGGGCCCGGATCACTCGAAGCGATCCGGGCCCACGCCCTTGTCCGCGCCCCGGCAGCGGCTGCTCCGTCTTCACGCCCTGGAGCTCGCCGACGCCTGATCCCCGACAGCGGCGCCCGTCGACGCCTCCAGGCGCTCCGCGGTCCGGCGCGCCGTCTCCCGAGCCCAGCGCCCGCTGGTCAGCGCGCCCACCAGCAGGACGCACAGCCCGCACCCGCTGATGATCCACCAGGCGGGCTTGCTCGCGTCCACGAACGCGGTCGCGTACGCGGCGCCACGCGGGGACCCGGTACCGGCCACGCCCGCCGCCAGCACCGCACCGATCACGGCGACCCCGAGCGTCCCGCCGACCTGCCGGCTGGTCGAGGCGACCGCCGCCGCCACACCGGCCTGCGAGCGCGGCATCCCGGAGACGGCGGTGTTGGTGATCGGCGCGTTCACCATGCCGAAGCCGAGGCCGAACAGCACATAGCCGGTGAACATCAGGGCGTTGTCCGTCTCCGCGTCGAGCGCGGCGAACATCAGCCCGCACGCCGTCATGGCCACACCCGCCACCAGCAGCGGCAACCGTGGCCCCCGGCTGCCGACGAGCCGGCCCGACAGCGGTGCGCAGACAAAGGTCAGGGCCGCCATCGGCAGCATGTAGAGCCCGGCGTGCAGTGCGCTCAGACCACGCACGTTCTGCAGATACAGCGTGTTGAGGAAGAGGAACCCGCTCAGCGCGGCGAAGGCGCAGACCGCGATGGCGGTGGCACCGCTGAACGGGGCGCTGTGGAAGAACCGCAGGTCGATGAGGGGCTCGGCGCGCCTGGGCTCGTACAGCAGCAGCCCGGCCAGCGCGCAGGCGGCGAGCACGGCGAACGTCAGGATGCGGGCCGAGGTCCACCCGGCCGAGGGCGCCTCGATGATCGCGTACGTCAGCGAACCGAGCAGCGCGATCACCAGCAGCTGCCCCACGGGGTCGGGACGGCGCGGCTTCGGGGCGCGGGACTCGGGGACGTACCGCCAGGTGAGCAACAGCGCGACGACACCGACCGGCAGATTGATCCAGAAGATGGACCGCCAGCCGACCGAGTCCACCAGCAGGCCGCCGACCACCGGGCCCGCCGCCATGGAGATGCCGACGACACCGCCCCACACCCCGATGGCGCGGGCCCGCTCGCGCGGGTCGGTGAAGGTGTTGGTGATGATCGACATCGCGACGGGGTTGAGCATCGAGCCGCCCACCGCCTGCACCATCCGGAACGCCACCAGCGACTCCAGGTTCGGCGCCAGGGAACAGAGCACCGAGCCGAGGGTGAAGAGGACGAGCCCGATCTTGAAGATCTTCCGGCGGCCTATCCGGTCGGCGGTGGAGCCCGCGAGCATCAGCAGCGAGGCGAGGACGAGGGTGTAGGCGTCGATCGTCCACTGCATGCCCGCGACGGTGGCGTGCAGTTCCTTCTGCATGGAGGGCAGGGCGACGTTGAGGACGGTGTTGTCGAGACTGACGATCAGCAGGCTCAGGCAGCAGATCGCCAGCACCAGTTGACGTCGGCGACGGCTCAGCTCAGGCATACATGGATAGTACGGTTAACTAACGAACTCCGCCGAGGGGCGGCCCACGCCGTACCCGGTTCGGACGCATCCGGCTCGGCGAACCCCGTCAGGCCCTGCGCGGCACGGGCCGCTCCGCGCCGTACGCGACAATGGAGCAATGACCACGCTCGCCCCCTCGCTCCCGCAGCTCCGGATAGGCCCGTACACGGTGCAGCCGCCGGTGGTGCTCGCCCCCATGGCCGGCATCACCAATGCCCCGTTCCGCACCCTGTGCCGGGAGTTCTCCGGCGGCAAGGGGCTGTTCGTCAGCGAGATGATCACCACCCGGGCGCTGGTCGAGCGCAACGAGAAGACCATGCAGCTCATCCACTTCGACGCGAGCGAGACCCCGCGCTCGATCCAGCTGTACGGAGTGGACCCGGTCACCGTCGGCAAGGCCGTCCGCATGATCGTCGACGAGAACCTCGCCGACCACATCGACCTGAACTTCGGCTGCCCGGTCCCCAAGGTGACCCGCAAGGGCGGCGGGTCGGCGCTCCCGTACAAGCGGCCGCTGCTGCGCGCGATCCTCAACCAGGCGGTCTCCAACGCGGGCGATCTGCCGGTCACCATCAAGATGCGCAAGGGCATCGACGACGACCACATCACCTACCTCGACGCGGGCCGGATCGCGGTCGAGGAGGGCGTCACGGCCGTCGCCCTGCACGGCAGGACGGCTGCCCAGCACTACGGCGGCACCGCCGACTGGGACGCCATCGCCCGCCTCAAGGAGCACGTCCCGGAGATCCCCGTCCTCGGCAACGGCGACATCTGGTGCGCGGACGACGCCCGCCGGATGATGCGCGAGACCGGCTGCGACGGCGTGGTCGTGGGGCGCGGCTGCCTGGGCCGCCCCTGGCTGTTCGGTGACCTGGTGAGCGCGTTCGAGGGTACGGAGACGCGGCAGGCGCCGGGGCTCCGGAAGGTCGCCGACGTGATGCTCCGGCACGCGACGCTGCTGGGGGAGTGGATCGGCGACGAGACCCGTGGCGTGATCGACTTCCGCAAGCATGTCGCCTGGTACCTCAAGGGCTTCGCGGTCGGTTCGGAGATGCGCAAGAAGCTGGCGGTCACCTCGTCGCTGGAGGAGCTGGGCGGGCAGTTGCGGGAGCTGGACCTGGACCAGCCGTGGCCGGACGGCGCGGACGGGCCGCGCGGACGCACCTCGGGCAACAACCGGGTGGTCCTGCCGGACGGCTGGCTGAAGGACCCCTACGACTGCGCGGGCGTCGGCGCGGACGCGGAGCTGGACACCTCGGGCGGCTGACGACTGCCTCCGGGTTCTTCCGGGGCCCCGATGGACCGCACAGGCTCTTCGGGGCCCCTTTTCACGCCCTTCCGGGCCTTCGGGGTCCCTTTCGGCCCTCCGGACCCCGTCAGGAGCGCACCACGACACAGGCACCGCGTGCCGTCTCACGCGTCTCGCTCATCTGAGCGCTATATCTGGCCGGATTCGGCGATATTTGGCCACGAGTGAGTCTCGATAGGTCCCCATCGAACCTCGCGCAGTCGCATCTGTTCACGCTCGGCTGTGCCTCGATGATCAACGCGTGACCAGTAGGCGTCGTTCACGCGTCCGGATGGTGACATCTGAGCGCCGCTCGTAGAGTGATTCTCGCCACCCTGAGAACCGAGACGCTCAGATGAGCGCAGATTTGGGAGCTGCACTTCTCAAATGATGGCACTGGGTGCCAATGGGCTCCACTTTGATCGATCGACGCTTACGGTGCTCTGTGTGATCGATCAGCTGGATTCCTGTTGCACTGAGTGCTTATCCATTCAAGAAGTGAAGACATTCCTTCGATCGAGGGACGGGCCATGTCACTTTCGATCTGCTGGCGGACGGGTGGTTGAGGCCTCATGACGCGCAAGTGGACGTACCCAGACACCTTCGATCTGGGTATGTTCCTCGCCGTCAGGGCAGCCACCGCGTCCTCGAGGAGTCGAGACCCGTGTCGGAAAACAAAGATCCCCACGTATCCACCCCGGAATCCCGGGAGGCCCAGGGCCAGAAGTTCGTTTATGACTTCACCGAGGGCAACAAGGATCTGAAGGACCTCCTCGGCGGGAAGGGTGCCAACCTCGCCGAGATGACCAATCTCGGGCTCCCCGTCCCTCCGGGCTTCACCATCACCACCGAGGCGTGCAAGGTCTACCTCGACAGTGGCGAGGAGCCGGCGGAGCTCCGGGACGAGGTCAGCGCGCATCTCGACGCCCTTGAGGCGCGGATGGGCAAGAAGCTCGGCCAGGCGGATGACCCGCTGCTGGTCTCGGTCCGCTCCGGTGCGAAGTTCTCGATGCCCGGCATGATGGACACGGTCCTCAACATCGGCCTGTCCGACAAGTCCGTGGCCGGTCTCGCCGCCCAGGGGGGCGACGAGCGGTTCGCGTGGGACTCCTACCGCCGCCTCATCCAGATGTTCGGCAAGACCGTCCTCGGTGTCGACGGCGACCTCTTCGAGGAGGCGCTGGAGGCGGCGAAGGAGGCCAAGGGTGTCACCGTCGATGTGGATCTCGACGCGGCCGACCTGAAGAAGCTGGTCAAGCAGTTCAAGAAGATCGTCTCGCGGGACGCCGGACGTGACTTCCCGCAGGACCCGCGCGAGCAGATGGACCTGGCCATAAAGGCCGTCTTCGACTCGTGGAACACCGACCGGGCCAAGCTCTACCGCCGCCAGGAGCGCATTCCCGGCGACCTCGGCACGGCCGTCAACGTCTGCTCGATGGTGTTCGGCAACCTCGGCCCCGACTCCGGTACGGGCGTCGCGTTCACCCGTGACCCAGCCAGCGGGCACCAGGGCGTCTACGGCGACTACCTGCAGAACGCGCAGGGCGAGGACGTCGTCGCCGGCATCCGCAACACCGTGCCGCTCGCCGAGCTGGAGCCGATCGACAAGAAGTCGTACGACCAGCTGATGCAGATCATGGAAACCCTCGAAACGCACTACAAGGACCTGTGCGACATCGAGTTCACCATCGAGCGCGGCCAGCTGTGGATGCTCCAGACCCGGGTCGGCAAGCGCACCGCCGGTGCCGCCTTCCGGATCGCCACCCAGCTCGTCGACCAGGGCCTGATCGACGAGGCCGAGGCGCTGCAGCGGGTCAACGGGGCGCAGCTGGCGCAGCTGATGTTCCCGCGCTTCGACGACGAAGCGAAGACGGAGCTGCTGGGCCGGGGCATCGCCGCCTCGCCGGGCGCCGCGGTCGGCAAGGCCGTCTTCGACTCGTACACCGCGGTGAAGTGGTCCCGGTCCGGCGAGAAGGTCATCCTCATCCGCCGCGAGACCAACCCCGACGACCTCGACGGCATGATCGCGGCCGAGGGCATCCTGACCTCGCGCGGCGGCAAGACCTCGCACGCCGCTGTCGTCGCCCGCGGCATGGGCAAGACCTGTGTCTGCGGCGCCGAGGAGCTCGAGGTCGACACCAAGCGCCGCCGGATGACGGTGGGCGGCCGGGTCATCGAGGAGGGGGACGTCGTCTCCATCGACGGCTCCACCGGCAAGGTGTACCTCGGTGAGGTCCCCGTCGTGCCGTCCCCGGTCGTCGAGTACTTCGAGGGCCGGATGCACGCGGGCGCCGACGACGCCGACGAGCTGGTCGCCGCCGTGCACCGGATCATGGCGTACGCGGACCGGGTGCGCCGGCTGCGGGTGCGGGCCAACGCCGACAACGCCGAGGACGCGCTGCGGGCCCGCCGCTTCGGCGCCCAGGGCATCGGCCTGTGCCGCACCGAGCACATGTTCCTCGGCGAGCGCCGCGAGATGGTCGAGAAGCTGATTCTCGCGGACACGGACGCCGAGCGCGAGGCCGCGCTGGAGGCGCTGCTTCCGCTCCAGCGGGCCGACTTCATCGAGCTGTTCGAGGCGATGGACGGACTGCCCGTCACCGTACGGCTGCTCGACCCGCCGCTGCACGAGTTCCTGCCCGACATCACCGAGCTCTCGGTACGGGTCGCGCTCGCCGAGTCCCGCAAGGACGCCAACGAGAACGACCTGCGCCTGCTCCAGGCCGTGCACAAACTGCACGAGCAGAACCCGATGCTCGGTCTGCGCGGGGTCCGTCTCGGTCTCGTCATCCCCGGCCTGTTCGCCATGCAGGTACGGGCGATCGCCGAGGCCGCGGCCGAGCGCAAGAACGCCAAGAGCGATCCGCGCGCCGAGATCATGATTCCGCTCGTCGGCACGGTCCAGGAGCTGGAGATCGTCCGCGAGGAGGCCGACCAGGTCATCGCCGAGGTCGAGGCCGCCACCGGTACCCGGCTGAAGCTGAGCATCGGCACGATGATCGAGCTGCCGCGCGCCGCGCTGACCGCCGGTCAGATCGCCGAGGCCGCACAGTTCTTCTCCTTCGGTACGAACGACCTGACGCAGACGGTGTGGGGCTTCTCCCGTGACGACGTGGAGGCCTCGTTCTTCACCGCGTACCTGGAGAAGGGCATCTTCGGGGTGTCGCCGTTCGAGACGATCGACAAGGACGGCGTCGGCTCGCTGGTCCGCAGCGCCGTCGCGGCCGGCCGGGCCACCCGCCCGGACCTGAAGCTCGGCGTCTGCGGCGAGCACGGCGGCGACCCGGAGTCGGTGCACTTCTTCCACGAGGTGGGCCTGGATTACGTGTCCTGCTCCCCGTTCCGCATTCCCGTCGCCCGCCTGGAGGCCGGCCGGGCGGCGGCGGACTCGACCGGCAGCGACAGCCGCTGACCCGGCACCCGGCCCCCTGACCCCGGAGCCGCCGTCGGCTCACTCGTACCCTCACCGATCCGACGGCGGCTCCGGAACTCCCGGAGGCGGCGGCATCCCGCGGGGGGTGCCGCCGCCTCCGTTTCGTTCTGGGGAAATACGTTGTTCGGCGTTGTGTCTTTTCTCGTTCACTACGCAAAGTGCGTTCAATGCGCAAAGACCCGGGCCGGGGCGGGCCGAAGAGCCGGACCCGGAACGGACCGGGGTGCGGCCCATGGATCCCCATCCATGGGCCGCACCCGGCTTACCCCCGTCGGGTACGGAGCCGCACCGTCGCGCACCGTCGCCGAACGAGCGAAACCCCCCACGGCCTTCACTCGCTCTTCCGGTGACTCCGGGTTCGTACCCGACGTCGTACAGCTTTTCGGGTGCCGGGGCGTGGAGGCGAGACGTTTCACCTCTGGCCGAAACCCCGTGGTGACGTGCTGTTACGGATCACCTACCCTTGAGCGGGGGTAATTGCAGGTGCAACAAATGGGGGTTCGGTGCTGCGTATCCACGTGTCCGGAGTGGACCTTTCCAAGGTGCGGATGGCCACCCGGCCGGATGCGCTGTGGGAAACCACTCTGAGTTTCCATCGGCTGCGGGACCGGCGCGGTCCCACGGTGTTCGGGAAATGGCGTACGGAAACCCGGCCCCGGCTGAATGGTGAAGTACGTCTGCTGTCCGCCGTGATTCCACCGCGCGGCTATTTCCCGGACTTTCTGACGCCTTCTCAGGAAAGCTGCGAACCCTACGGCATCGACGCCGGAATGGAGGCGCTGCGCGACACCCCGCCCGGGCGGATCCGCGCGGAACTCGCCCTGCTGGCCGCCGAACGCCGCGAGAGCGCCCGCACCCAGGACGGGCGCGTCGAATCGCTCGACCGGCTCGTCGGCGTCCTGCGCAGCTACCACCGCGCCGCGATCGAACCGTACTGGCCGCACATCCAGGCCAGCATCGAGGCCGACCGCGCCGTCCGCGGCCGCGCCCTCCTGGACGGCGGCGCGGAAGAACTGCTCGCCTCCCTCCCGCCCATGATCCGCTGGCGGGCCCCCGTACTGGAGGCGGACTACCCCGTGGACCGCGAACTCCATCTGGACGGCCGGGGGTTACTGCTCCAGCCATCCTTCTTCTGTCGCGTCACCCCGGTCGTCCAACGCGACCCGCAACTCCCGCCGGTCCTCGTCTACCCGGTCACCCACTCCCGCGCCCCGGTCTTCGCCGAACCGGGCCCCTGGCTCGGCCGGCTCCTCGGTCATACCCGCTCGACGGTCCTGCGGGCCATCGGCAACGGCTGCACGACCAGTGAACTCGCCCGCCGGACAGGAGTCTCCCTCGCCTCGGCCAGCCAGCACGCCTGTGTGCTGCGCGAGGCGGGCCTGATCCACACGCTGCGGCACGGCAGCTCGGTCCTGCACACGCTGACCCCGCTGGGCGGATCACTGCTCCGGGGCGGCGCGCCGCTCGCCCTGTCCTGACCCCGCGGGCGGAAAATTTCCTCGCCGGTACCGATGAGTTCCGCGCCGCCCCGCCGTCTACCTGTCGTAAAACGTTCGAACACCAGAGAGAACGGAACGGCCATGCCTCAGATGATCTTCGTGAACCTGCCGGTCAAGGACCTTGAGACGACCAAGGCCTTCTTCGGCAAGCTCGGCTTCTCCTGCAACCCGCAGTTCACCGACGAGAACACCGCGTGTCTCGTCATCAGCGACACGATCTTCGCCATGCTCCTCACGGAGCCCCGCTTCAAGGAGTTCACCAAGAAGGAGATCGCCGACTCCTCGAAGTCCACCGAGGTCATCCTCGCCCTCAGCGCCGAGAGCCGCGAGAAGGTGGACGAGCTGGTGGACACCGCCCTCGCCTCCGGGGGATCGCCCGCCAACGAGCCGGTGGACTACGGCCACATGTACGGCCGCTCCTTCCAGGACCCGGACCACCACATCTGGGAGGTCATGTGGATGGACCCGGCCGCCGTCGAGGGTCAGCAGTCCTGAATGCGCCGATGAGCGGTGGCGTATCCGGTCCTCAGGCCGTGAGCACCGGATACGTCACCCCCGTGAGCTGCTCGGACGCCACCCAGAGCCGCTCGCTCGCCACATCGTTCAGCGTCCAGCCCGCCCGCCAGGACGGGGCCGGCGCACCGCGCCAGCCCAGCAGCTTCGGGCCGGTGAACGAGTCGGGACGCACGCCGGGCGCGGTGGCCGCGTACAGGGTGGGCAGCGCACCGGACGACGCGGGCTGCGCGACGAGCCGGTTGCCGAGCCGGAACACCAGGTCCGCCGTCCTGCGGTTCTCCATCCGGACGCCCGCCGTCTGCAGATTGGTCGCCGCGTAGCCGGGGTGCGCCGCGGCGGCCACCACATCGCAACCGGCGGCCGAGAGACGCCGCGCCAGCTCGTGGACGAAGAGCAGATTGGCCGTCTTCGAGCGGCCGTAGGCGATCCAACGGCGGTAGTTCCGCTCGCTGTTGAGATCCCCCATGTCGATGTTGGAAAGGGCGTGCATACCGCTGGAGACGCTCACCACGCGCGCCCCGGGGGTGCCGAGGAGCTTCGGGAGCAGCAGCCCGGTCAGCGCGAAGTGCCCCAGGTGGTTGACGCCGAACTGCCTCTCGAAGCCGTCCGCCGTCTTCCCGTAGGGAAGGGCCATCACACCCGCGTTGTTGATCAGCAGATCGATCCGCTCGGGCGTGTGCTCCGCCGCGCACGCGCGCACGGAGTCCAGATCGGCCAGATCGAGCGGTACGAACTCCACGTCCGCGCCGGTCACGGCCGTCCGGATGCGGGACGCGGCCTCCTTGCCGCGCGACTCGTCACGGCAGGCGAGCAGCACGCGCGCGCCGTGCCGGGCCAGTTCCCGCGCCGTGATCAGCCCGATGCCGCTGTTGGCTCCGGTGACCACGGCCGTACGGCCGCTCTGGTCGGGGATGTCGCTCGCGTTCCAGCCCTGGCTCATGGGCCCAGCGTACGGCCGCGGCGCACGGGAGAACGGGCCGGGCACAACCGCGCGACCTGTGAGCCGCCGGTTCGTCCGCGATCGAGCTGCCGGGCATTTCCGCTGTCGGACCGGCCCGGCCTCCCGAGGTCCGGCGCGACCGGTTGGACGGGGCACATATCGCGTCCTTAAGGTCGCGATCATGCCTGACATAGCACTCACCACACTGGTCATCCTCTGCCTCGCGGCAGCCGCGGCGGGCTGGATCGACGCGGTGGTCGGCGGCGGCGGACTGCTCCTGCTGCCCGCCCTGTTGCTGGGGCTGCCCCATGTCCCGGCCGCGCAGGTACTCGGCACCAACAAGGCGGTCGCGATCGTCGGTACGACGGGCGCCGCCGTGACCTACGTACGCAAGGCACCGGTCAAGGTCGGGACGGCCCTGCGGATCGGGCTCGCGGCACTGGCCGGATCGATGGCAGGGGCGTTCTTCGCCGCCGGGATCAGCAGCGAGGTGCTGCGCCCGGTGATCATGGTCGTGCTGCTGGCGGTGGCGGCGTTCGTGATGCTGCGGCCCTCGTTCGGCAGGGCGGCGGACGACGGTACGCGGCGCCAGGTCACCCGGGCCCGCACCGTCACCGCGATCGTGCTCGTCGGCGGCGGCATCGGCTTCTACGACGGGCTGTTCGGCCCCGGCACCGGAACGTTCCTCGTCCTGGCGCTGACCGCGGTGCTCCACCTCGATCTGGTGACGGCGTCGGCCACCGCCAAGATCGTCAACGTCTGCACCAACGGCGGGGCGCTGGCGATGTTCGCGTACCAGGGCAGCGTGTTGTGGCAACTGGCCGCGCTGATGGCGGTCTTCAATCTGGCGGGCGGGCTGATCGGGGCGCGGATGGCGCTCAGGAAGGGCAGCGAGTTCGTCCGCGGCGTCCTGCTGGTCGTGGTGTTCTCACTGGTCGCGAAGCTGGGGTTCGACCAGTGGACGGCGTGAACGACGCGCTCCGGGTTCACCGCACTGCGGTGAGGTGTGCGTACGCCACCACATTGCCCTGGTAACCCGTAGCCCTCGAAAAACCGCCGCCGCAGGTGATCAGTCGCAGCGAGGCGTAGGGCGAGGCTCCGTACACCCGCTCGTCGGGGAAGTCGTCGCTCTTGTAGACCTCGATCCCGTCGAGGGAGAAGACGGCGGTGCGCCCGTCCTGGCGGACCACCTCGACCGTGCTGCCCTTCTGCAGGGTGCCCAGGTCGTAGAAGACCGACCGGCCCTGCGCGTTGTCGACGTGGCCGGCGACGATCGCGCTGCCCTTGGAGCCCGGGGGAGTGCCGTCCCGGTACCAGCCGACGACGTTACGGTTCCCGGCCGGCGGCACGTCGAGACTGCCGTCGGCTCCGAGCCCCAGCCGCATCATCGGGGCGTCCACCCGGATGCTCGGGATCCGGATGCGCACGGGCGCCGAGGGCTTCAGCGGTTCGGCGAGGGGAGACCCCGGCTGCGGCTCGGGGCCCGTGGCGAAGGCCTGCGCGGTGGTCGGCTGGGGCGGGATCAGCTGGGTGCCGGCGCCGTGCCGGATCAGCCAGACACCGGCCAGCGCCGCGACGACCAGCAGCCAGCCCTTGGCCTTCTGGGACACGGTCGTCCTCCGGGTGACGAAGCGCGGACGGGAGGGGGACAGGGACGGGTTCGGGTTCGGGAGCAGTCCCGTCCCGGTGGCCGCGCAGCCACCGGGACGGGAACCTGGCGGTACGGAGACGTGAATCCGTCTCCGTCAGCCGGCCTCCTGCGTGCCGCTCGCCCGGCGACGCAGGAGCCAGGTTCCGCCGACGGCGGCCGCGGCGAGTACGCCGGCGCCCGCCGCGATCTGGGAGGTGTCGGACCGGACACTGCCGCCGACGCCTGTTTTGACGTGCCCGCTGGGGCCGGTGGGCACGGTCGAGTCGTCGCGCCCGGAGGACGAGCTGTCGCGCCCGGAGGACGAGTTGCTGTGCCCCGAGGACGAGTTGTCGCGCCCGGACGAGGACGAGCTGTCGCGTCCCGATGAGTTGTCGCGCCCGGAGGACGAGTTGTCGTGACCGGATGATGAGTTGTCGCGCCCCGACGATGAGCTGTCGCGCCCCGACGATGAGCTGTCGCGCCCGGACGAGCTGTTGTGCTTGCCCGAGCCCCAGTCCTCGGACTGGTTCCGGTTCCCGCTCCCGCGCTCGTTCGAGCCCTCGTCCCTCGAGGGGGTGTTGAGCCCGGAGAAGGCGTTGAGCCCGCCGACGGAGTCGAGCAGTGAGGGGACATTGAGGCCGAAGGGGGTGTCGCGCCCGGACCCGGACGGACTGTCCCCGTTGTCCCCGTCGCCGCCCTGCGCCTCCGGGCCGCCGTTGGTCCGTGGCGCGGCCGCCGAGCCGACCCGCAGCGTGCCGGCATCACCCGCGTACGCGGGCTGCCCGGCGGTGAAGAGGCCGAGCGTGGCTATGGTGACCGCGGAAGCGGCGGTACCGGTCACTAGGCGGGCAGGACGCATGGGGGTTCCTCCGGCAATGGCGCGAGTAGGTGTGTCCTGACCACGAGCTAACGGGCCGGCCGCCGCCCATGCCTGCTGACATGAAGTCAGCTTTCACCCGAACGGCCCGGCGCGGCATCCTTGCCAAGACGTATGTGTGCAGGTCACGGCCATGATCGAAGCGAGTGTGACCGGCATCTCACCGTCCGGTGCCGATCGGGTGACGCCATCCGGGAGGAGAGTGGCGTACATCACATGCATGAATGTGTGGGGGTCGGGCACACGTCTGAAACCCCCCCACGGGACGGTGCGCCAGGCCGCCCCCGGCCGCCGCCCCCACCGGCCCCATCCCCCCTGGTTCCGGTGGGGGCGGTTCCGTGCCGGACTCCCCGCGACATGACGTTCCCGCAACCGCGCGGCGTTCTCAGGACGCGCGGCGTTCCCGGGTCGGCGCGGCGGCGGACCATTCGACGACCGGCGGCCGCACCCTCGCGCAGAGTGGCTGCCCCTTGGCGTCGGAGAGGGGCAGCCGTGCGGTGAGATGCCCCGAGCGCACGGCGGCTTCGAGCACGGCCGCATCGATGTCGCCCAGCATCAGCTTGGCCCGCCGGAACATGGAGAAGACGCCGTCCTCGTCGACCGTGCCCCAGGACAGATAGACGAAGCGCCCGCCCAGCCGGTTCTGCACGTAGGGTCCCTTGATCTCGACACCGTCCGCGGCGGGGGTCGCGGTGCAGCTCAGGGTCCACGAGGCCGACGGGGCGTCGCCCCGGTGCGGGCCGAGCAGTTCGCCGGGCCTGTCCTTGCGCTGCACGGCCACGTGGATGTTGTGGGCGCCGGGGAAATCGCTGTCGGGCCCGCAGGTGAGGCCGGGGAGGCGAGAGCCTTCGATGTGGAGGAGCATGCCCCCATGCTCCTCCCCTCCTCGGCCCCGGCCGGCCCGCGTGATGCCGGGAGGCCTCAGATCGTGTCCCATGGCGCGCTGTCGTACGCCTGCCCGATGCGCTTCATCAGTTCCTCGTCCACCGTGAACTCGATGGCGTCGATCCGCCGGACCGGTGCGATGCCCTGCGAGTTGGTGAGGAACGCCGAACGGTACCCGGCCAGCCCGTCCAACGTGACCGGACGCCGTACGGACTCCAGCCCCGCGCCGGGCAGTTGCCGCTCCAGCAGTGCCATGGTGGTGCCGAGCAGCGAAGGGGCGGCGGGCCAGACGACCGAAGTGCCGTCCCAGAAACCGACGTTGGTGATCGCCCCCTCCGTCACCGCACCGTCCGGCAGGGTCAGCAGGGCCTCGTCGAAACCCGCGCGTGCGGCGAGCCGCGCGTAGTACGTCTGGCCGAACTCGCCGGGACGCTTGATGTGCGGCACGGTCCGGGCGTACGGGACGGACATCAGGCCGTGCGGCTCGGTGGACTTCCGCGCCGGCCCGCGCACCGTGACCATGACGGTCGTCTCCGTGTCGCCCGGCGGCAGAAAGCCGTACACCCGGGTCGAGGCGTCCCGTACCCCGGCACTGTCCAGGGCGTGCCGGATCAGCTCGCGGATCCGTTCCCCGTCCAGCGGGCGTTCGAACAGCTCCTGGTTCGCCGAGTCCAGCCGGGCCAGATGCAGGGCGAGGCCGCGCACCTTTCCGTCCCTGACCTGCATGGCCGTGAAATGGCCGTAGCCGAGGAAGGCGGGAATCCGCAGATCCGCCTCGGTGGCCGGATGCCCGTTGAACTCGGCATACGGAAAGGGCGCGGGAGGGGCAGTGGTCATGCGGCCCACGGTATGCCGCGACGGGCGATGACGGCCCTCGACGGACCGGGCTTGACCTCAACCATGGTTGACATATGAACCTCGCCGCATGGACCTCACCACAGCACCCGCACCCACTACTGCCTCTGCCGCGCCCCTGAAGGTCGCGGTCATCCTCGCCAGCAATCGCGAGGGACGCTTCGCCCCCGTCGTCTCCGGCTGGTTCCTCTCGCGCACCGCCGGTCACCCCGGCATCGAGACCGGTCTGGTCGACATCGCGGAACTCGATCTCCCGAGCGCCCTCTCCCACCGGCCCGACGCCGAAATGCTGGCCCAACTCGCCTCCGTGTCACCCAGGTTGGCGGCGGCCGAGGCCTTCGTCGTCGTCACCCCCGAGTACAACCACTCGTACCCGGCACCGCTGAAGAACCTCATCGACTGGCACCACGCCGAGTGGCAGGCCAAACCCGTCGCCTTCGTCTCGTACGGCGGAGTCTCCGGCGGCCTGCGCGCCGTCGAGCACCTCAGGCAGGTCTTCGCGGAGCTGCACGCCGTGGGCATCCGCGAAACCGTGTCGTTCCACAACGCGGACGCCCTGTTCGACGGCGAGGGCAGGCACAAGGACCCCTCGGGCTGCGACGCGGCGGCCAAGGCCCTGCTCGACCAGCTGGTCTGGTGGGGACGCGCGCTGCGCGACGCCAAGGCCGTCCGTCCGTACGGCGTCTGACACCGGGCACTGCGCCGCGCCGCGATGCCCCCGACAATCGAAGGACACCCAGTGACCCAGTGACCGACACCGAGGAGCCCGAAGGTGACGACGCCGCCGGCATGGCTGACCGTACTGACCACGACCGACAGCGAGGAGAAGGCCCATTCCCTGGCGCAGGGCGCGGTGGAGGCGCGGCTCGCCGCCTGCGTACAGATCTCCGCGCCCATCACCTCGGTCTACCGCTGGCAGAACGCCATCGAGACCACCGAGGAGTGGCAGCTGCTGTTCAAGACGACGGCCGGGCGCTACGACGAACTGGAGGCGCATCTCCTGGCGGCGCACGACTACGAAACGCCCGAGGTCATCGCGATCCCGGTGGTACGGGGCAGCGCCCGCTACCTCGACTGGGTCTCGGCCGAGACCACCCCGGTCACCCCTCTTTAGAACCGGCGCTCTTCAGAACCGGCGCTTTTTTAGAACCGGCACCCGCGGCCGTCAGCGCTCGCCCGCCGCCAGAGCCTCCCCGATCCCGGGCTCCTCGGGGCCCAGGAAGTGCGGGTCCGGCCTGAACACGGCGTCCAGCGCCGCCTTTCCCGCCGCGAACACCTCCCGCGTGCCGCCGTAGTACCAGGTCGCATCGTGTACGGCGTCGACTCCGACGCCGTACGCGTCGATCCCCGCGGTCCGGCACAGCGCGATCGCCCGCCGGATGTGGAACCCCTGGCTCACCAGCACCGCGCGGTCGACCCCGAAGATCTTCTTGGCCCGGACGCACGAGTCCCAGGTGTCGAACCCGGCGAAGTCGCTCACGATCCGCTCGTCCGGCACGCCCTGCGCCCTGAGATACGTGCGCATGGCGTCCGGCTCGTCGTACTCCTTGCGGCTGTTGTCACCGGTCACGAGCACGACCTTCACCTTCCCGTCCCGGTACAGCTCGGCGGCGGCCTTGAGCCGGTTCGCGAGATACGGCGACGGCTTGCCCTGCCAGAGCCCGGCCCCGAACACCATGGCGACCTGCTGCGCGGGCGCGTCCGCGGTCGTCCTGACCCGGGCATCGGCGACGGAGTACATCCAGGTCGCGGGCGCCAGCGCCACCACGCAGGCGAGCATCACCCCCTGCACGGCCCGCCGCTGCCCGCGCCGCGTCCGCGGCCACCGCGGCCGAAACCGCCCGAGCCGTCCGAGCCGCCTCAGCCGTCCGAGCCGCCTCAGCCGTCCGAGCCGCCTCAGCCGTCCCGGCTGCTTCTCCCGCATGGGTGTCCCCCTGTTCCTGCCCTGTCCACGCTGTTCCACATGATCGGACGACCGACGGGGAGAAAGGGTTCTCCATCTCCCGATTTCGTTGATTTCGTTACCGTTTCCGATCGCTCCGTTCGACGCGACGCCTCCGGTGAGCAGCCGTCACTCCCGCGCAACGGTGCGGCAACCTCGCCCCTGCACCCTTGGTGCATCACGGAGTCGGCACCGGCACATCCCGATGAGTCCCTGCCCATCGACAGCACGGCGCAACTCTTGACCCGCATCACCGCCCGACTCGGCACCCAGCTCGGTCTCGTCTCCCGGGACGGAACCCGACGGACCGCCGCGCGGGCCCCGGACCCGGGGTCTGCCCGGCGGATCGGGGCCGGCGCCGCGGCGGCCGAAGAGGCCGTCGCCCCGGCCGATCGGCGCGCATCCGCCTGAGCCGTCCTGTCGGTCCGGCCGTTTACTGTCGGAACCATGGACGGTACGCAGGATTCCCAGTGCACCCACGGCACCCATGGCACCCAGGACCACGGCACGGCCCCCTATACCGCCGCCGACGCCGAGCGCTGGGACACCGAGCCGGACAAACGGCCGGGGCGGACCGCGTTCCAGCGTGACCGCGCCCGGGTCCTGCACTCCGCCGCACTGCGCCGGCTCGCCGGAAAGACCCAGGTCGTCACCCCCGGCACCCGCAGCCACGCCTGGGACGCCAGCCCGCGGACCCGGCTCACCCACTCCCTGGAATGCGCCCAGGTAGGCCGCGAGCTCGGGGCGGCGCTCGGCTGCGACCCCGATCTGGTCGAGGCGGCCTGCCTGGCCCACGACCTGGGTCACCCGCCGTTCGGACACAACGGGGAGCAGGCGCTCAACGACTTCGCGTCGGACTGCGGGGGCTTCGAGGGGAACGCCCAGTCGCTGCGCCTGCTGACCCGGCTCGAACCGAAGCGGTTCGTGCCCGACACCCGGACCGGAGAGCTGGTCAGCGTCGGACTCAACCTGACCCGTGCCGCGCTGGACGCCGCCACCAAGTACCCGTGGCCGCGCGGCGGACACCCCACCGACCCCGGCTCGCCGAAATTCGGGGTGTACGAGGACGACCTGCCCGTCTTCGAGTGGGCCCGGCACGGCGCCCCGAAGGACCGCAAGTGCTTCGAGGCCCAGGTCATGGACTGGTCCGACGACGTCGCGTACTCGGTGCACGACTTCGAGGACGGGCTGCACGCCGGGCACATCGACCCCGACTGCCTCTACGCCGAGCCCGAGCGGGACGCGATCTGGGCGGTCGCCATCGGCCGCTACGTCCCGGCGGACACCGACCCCGCGGAGCTGGCCGACGCCCTGGACCGGCTCATCGCCCAGGACTGGTGGCCGCACGGCTACGACGGATCCGCCGTCGCCCAGGCCCGGCTGAAGGACGCCACGAGCCAGCTGATCGGCCGGTTCTGCCTCGCGGCCGAGACCGGCACCCGGCAGACGTACGGGACGGGCCGGCTGATCCGGTACGCGGCCGAGCTCGTCGTCCCCCGCGAGGCACGCAACGAGTGCGCCGTCCTCAAGGCGGTCGCCGACCGGTACGTCATGCAGCGCGCCGAGCAGGAGGCGATCCGCGCCGACCAGCGGATCGTCATCGCGGAACTGGCCGCCGCGCTGACCGCAGGCGCCCCGGAGGGGCTGGAGCCGCAGTTCCGGGCACTGTTCGACGCCGCCTCCGGGGACCGGGCCCGCAAGCGGGTCCTCGTCGACCAGATCGCCGCCCTGACCGACGCCTCGGCGCGTGCCTTGCACGCATCCCTCACCGCACGCCGCCGCTGACCGGAGCTCCCCCGTCCACGCGGCTGGATCACGACCGCGTACGACCGTGTACGCCCGGCGGTCACCGCCCCCGGCCTCGTCCGCGGGCTTGCCCATGACCACTGGGTGTGACCTGATCGGTGTACACCCTCTTTCGCCATCACGCTGCGTGCGGGACGCTCGCAGTCGGGCCCCGCGCAGCAAGCACCGAGGAGGCATCACGTGGTCGACGCACATCGGACGTTCGTCATCGTCGGCGGAGGACTGGCAGGAGCGAAGGCGGCCGAGACGCTCCGGGCGGAGGGTTTCAGCGGCCGGGTGATCCTTCTCGGCGATGAACGCGACCATCCGTACGAACGGCCGCCGCTCTCCAAGGGCTATCTGTCCGGCAAGGAGGAACGGGACAGCGTATTCGTCCACGAGACGGCCTGGTACGCGGGCGCCGACATCGAGCTCCATCTGGGCCAGCCCGTCACCGTCCTCGACCGGGAGGGCCGCTCCGTACAGCTCGGCGACGGCACCGTCGTCCACTACGACAAGCTGCTGCTCGCCACCGGGGCCGAGCCGCGCCGCCTCCCCATTCCGGGTACGGACCTGGCCGGCGTCCACCATCTGCGCCGCCTCGCCCACGCCGACCGGCTGCGCAACGTACTGACCTCCCTGGGCCGTGACAACGGGCATCTGGTGATCGCCGGGGCCGGCTGGATCGGTCTGGAGGTCGCGGCGGCGGCGCGCGAGTACGGCGCCGAGGTCACCGTCGTCGAACCGGAGCCGACCCCGTTGCACCAGGTCGTCGGCCCCGAACTGGGCCAGATCTTCACCGATCTGCACAGCGACCACGGCGTCCGCTTCCACTTCGGTGTCCGCCTCACCGAGATCATCGGCCAGGACGGCCTGGTCCTCGCGGTCCGCACCGACGACGGCGAGGAGTACCCCGCCCACGACGTGCTCGCCGCGATCGGCGCCGCCCCGCGCACCGGTCTCGCCGAGGCCGCCGGGCTCGCCATGGCCGCGCGCAAGGACGGCGGCGGCATCGCCGTCGACGCCTCGCTGCGCACCTCCGACCCGCACATCTTCGCGGCCGGGGACGTCGCCAACGTGGCCCATCCGCTGCTCGGCGCCCGGCTGCGCGTGGAGCACTGGGCGAACGCGCTGAACAGCGGCCCGGCCGCGGCCCGCGCCATGCTCGGCCAGGAGGTCGGCTACGACCGGGTGCCGTACTTCTTCTCCGACCAGTACGACCTCGGCCTCGAATACTCGGGCTGGGCGCCGCCGGGCAGTTACGACCAGGTGGTCATCCGCGGCGACGCGGGGAAGCGCGAGTTCATCGCCTTCTGGCTGAAGGACCGCAAGGTGCTGGCCGGCATGAACGTCAACGTGTGGGACGTCACCGACGCCGTGCAGGAACTGATCCGGTCCGGCCGGCAGATCGACCCGGACGCACTGGCGGACCCGTCGGTACCGCTGACCTCCCTGACCTGAACGGAGCCGGGCCGCGCCCCGCCGGGTTCCGTGGATCACATCGGCGCGCGGCACGGCTGTCGTACCCCACCCGTAGACTTCACCCGTGGCAGGCAGGATCAATGACGACGACGTGAAGGCGGTACGGGACGCGGTCCCGATCGACGCCGTCGTTTCCGAGTACCTCCAGCTGCGCAACGCGGGCGGTGGCAACCTCAAGGGCCTCTGCCCGTTCCACGACGAGAAGTCCCCCTCCTTCCAGGTCAGCCCGAGCAAGGGTCTCTTCCACTGCTTCGGCTGCCAGGAGGGCGGCGACACGATCGCCTTCGTGATGAAGATCGACCATCTCTCGTTCTCCGAGACGGTCGAGCGGCTCGCCGCCAAGGCGGGCATCACCCTGCGGTACGAGGAGGGCGGCTACAACCCCTCCCACCAGCGCGGTGAGCGCATCCGGCTGGTCGAGGCGCACAAGGTGGCAGCCCAGTTCTACCTGGAGCAGCTGGACAGCCCCGAGGCCGAGATCGGCCGGAAGTTCCTCGCCGAGCGCGGCTTCGACCAGGCGGCGGCCGCCCATTTCGGCGTCGGCTACAGCCCGGCGGGCTGGGACCACCTGACCCGCTATCTGCGCGGCAAGGGCTTCAGCGACAAGGAGCTGATCGCCTCCGGCCTCTCCCAGGACGGCAGGCGCGGCCCGATCGACCGCTTCCGCGGCCGGCTGATGTGGCCGATCAGCGACACCTCCGGCGAGGTCGTCGGCTTCGGCGCCCGCAAGCTGCGCGACGACGACAACGGGCCGAAGTACCTCAACACCCCCGAGACCGCGATCTACAAGAAGTCCCAGGTGCTCTACGGCATCGACCTGGCGAAGAAGGACATCGCGAAGGCCAGCCGGGCCGTGGTCGTCGAGGGCTACACCGACGTGATGGCCTGCCATCTCGCCGGGGTCACCACCGCGATCGCCACCTGCGGTACGGCCTTCGGCGGCGACCACATCAAGATCCTGCGCCGCCTCCTGATGGACAACGGCAGCGCTCGGGTGATCTTCACGTTCGACGGTGACGCGGCCGGCCAGAAGGCCGCGCTGCGCGCCTTCGAGGACGACCAGAAGTTCGCCGCCGAGACGTACATCGCGATCGCCCCGGACAACATGGACCCGTGCGATCTGCGCCTGGCCAAGGGCGACGAGGCCGTCCGCGATCTGGTCGAACCCCGCACGCCGCTCTTCGAGTTCGCGCTCCGTCAGATCGTCGGCCGGTACGACCTGGAGACCCCGGCGGGCCGCGCCGCCGCGCTCGACGAGGCGGCGCCCGTCGTCGCCAAGATCAAGACGGGCAGTGTGCAGCGCGAGGTCGCCGTCCAGCTGGCCGGCTTCGTCGGCATCCTGGACCAGGAGTACGTCGTGCACCGGGTCAACCAGCTCGCCCAGTGGGCCCGAGGGCGGGGCGACCGGCGAGGACCTGAGTCGGCCTCCTCCCGCGCCGGCGCGCAGCCCCAGCAGGTCCAGGCCCTCGCCGCCCCCTCCGGCCCCGCGCTCAACCTCCGCAGCCCGGCGCACCGCACCGAGCGCGAACTGCTGAAGCTCGCCCTGCAGCGGCCCGCCCTGGTCTCCCCGGCCTTCGACGCCTACGGGATGGACGAGTTCACCGCCCCGCCGTACGCCGCGGTCCGCCAGTGCATCGCGGAGGCGGGCGGCGCAGAGCCGGGTGTCCCCGACACCCGCGAGTACCTCGTCCAGGTGCTCGACGCGACCCCCAACGACACGGTGCGCAAGCTGGTCACCGAGCTGGCGGTCGAGGTCTTCCACGGCAAGTCCATCGACGAGGCGTACGCGGGCGAGCACCTGGTCAAGGTCCGCCTGCGCGCCGTCGACCGCCGGATCAACGACGTCCAGGGCAGCCTCGCCCGCCTCGGCAGCAATGTGGCCCCGGACCATCTGGCGGCCGCGCAGAACGAGGTCTGGGTCCTCCAGCAGTACGCCCAGTCCCTGCGCAACAACGGCGCCGACGCGCTCTGAAGCGAGGCCCCCGGCCGTCCGCCGTTCCGTCCTCGATCGCCGGACGGGCCGGAAACTCACGCCCGTGCCCGGCCCCGTCCCCGTAACCGGTCGGTCACGGACCGGACTCAGAAAGTCCCCGCACGCCCCTCGTGGCGGCGATGTGTCTTCCCCCACACTGGGGGGCGGTGCCTGAGTCATCGGAGCGCGGCCGGCCCACCGAACGGTGGTCCGTCATCCCCCGCGATCCGGCAGCGATCACCTGGAGGTCGCCCCCGTGCAGACCCGGACCGTGACCGAAACCGAGCACGTCTCGGCCATCCCCGCGCAGAACCGGGCCGTGCATCATCCGGAGGCCGCGGTGGAGCCGCAGACACCGTCCGACCCACCCGAGGCACTCATGGAGGAGCCGCCGGAGGTGCCCGAACCCCCGGAGCCGAGGGGCCGCCCGGAGACCGCCGGCCCGTCCTCCGACCTCTTCCGCCAGTATCTGCGGGAGATCGGCCGGATCCCGCTGCTCACCGCAGCCGACGAGGTGGAGCTCGCCTGCCGCGTCGAGGCCGGACTCTTCGCCGAGGAACGGCTCGCGAGCACCCCGGACCCGGACACCCGGCTGGCCGTCGACCTCGACCGGCTGGTGGTCATGGGGCGGATGGCGAAGCGCCGTCTCATCGAGGCCAACCTCCGCCTCGTCGTCTCCGTCGCCAAACGCTATGTCGGCCGCGGGCTGACCATGCTCGATCTGGTCCAGGAGGGGAACCTCGGACTGATCAGGGCGGTCGAGAAGTTCGACTACGCCCGGGGCTACAAGTTCTCGACGTACGCGACCTGGTGGATCCGTCAGGCCATGTCCCGCGCCCTCGCCGACCAGGCGCGGACCATACGGGTCCCGGTCCATGTCGTCGAGCTGATCAACCGGGTCGTACGCGTCCAGCGCCGGATGCTCCAGGAGCGCGGCTACGAGCCGACGCCCGAGGAGGTCGCCGACCAGCTCGACCTCACCCCGGAGCGGGTCGGCGAAGTCCTGCGGCTCGCCCAGGAACCCGTCTCGCTGCACGCCCCGGTCGGCGAGGAGGACGACGTCGCCCTCGGCGATCTGATCGAGGACGGCGACGCCGCGTCCCCGGTCGAGTCCGCCGCGTTCCTGCTGCTGCGCGAGCACCTGGAAGCGGTGCTCTCCACCCTCAACGAGCGTGAGCGGAAGGTGGTCCAGCTGCGCTACGGGCTGGCCGACGGGCGGCCCCGCACACTGGAGGAGATCGGCAGGATCTTCGGCGTGACCCGCGAACGCATCCGCCAGATCGAGTCCAAGACCCTCAACAAGCTGCGGGACCACGCCCACGCCGACCAACTCCGCGGCTACCTCGACTGATCGCGCGTGACGGGGCCCGTACCGCCGGCCGGCGGTACGGGCCCCGTCACGTTTCCGACCGTTCCCGCTAGTCGACTTCGGCGACCGCCTGCGCGAACTGCGCCGAGTACAGCCGGGCGTACGTCCCCTCGGCGGCCAGCAGTTCGTCGTGCGTGCCCTGTTCGACGATCGAGCCGTTCTCCATCACCAGGATGACGTCGGCATCCCGGATGGTGGAGAGCCGGTGCGCGATCACGAAGCTCGTACGACCGTGCGCCAGGCGCGCCATCGCCTTCTGGATCAGCACCTCGGTACGGGTGTCGACGGAGCTCGTCGCCTCGTCGAGCACCAGGATCACCGGGTCGGACAGGAACGCCCGCGCGATGGTGATCAGCTGCTTCTCGCCCGCGCTGACGCCGGATCCCTCGTCGTCGATCACCGTGTCGTAACCGTCCGGCAGGGTGCGGACGAAGCGGTCCGCGTGGGCCGCCCTCGCCGCCTCCTCGATCTCTTCCCGGGTGACCTCGCGCGAAGCGCCGTACGCGATGTTCTCCGCTATCGACCCGCCGAACAGCCAGGTGTCCTGGAGGACCATGCCGATTCCCGACCGCAGGTCGTCGCGCGACATCTTCGCCACGTCGACCCCGTCGAGGGTGATCCGTCCGCCCGTCACCTCGTAGAACCGCATCAGGAGATTGACGAGCGTGGTCTTGCCCGCGCCGGTCGGGCCGACGATCGCGACCGTGTGGCCCGGCTCGACGTTCAGCGAGAGATCCTCGATGAGCGGCTTCTCCGGGTCGTAACGGAACGACACCTTCTCCAGCGAGACGCTGCCCCGCAGCTCCTTCGGGCGCTCGCCCGTGCCGGGCGCGGGGTCGGCGCCCTGCTCCTCGGCGTCCAGCAGCTCGAAGATGCGCTCGGCCGACGCGACACCCGACTGCACCAGGTTCGCCATCGAGGCGACCTGGGTCAGCGGCATCGAGAACTGCCGCGAGTACTGGATGAACGCCTGCACGTCACCGATCGACAGCGAACCCGAAGCGACCCGCAGACCACCGACGACGGCGATCAGCACATAGTTCAGGTTGGAGACGAACATCATCAGCGGCTGCATGATCCCGCTGTTGAACTGCGCCTTGAAGCCCGCCTCGTACAGTGCCTCGTTCTGCTCGGCGAAGTCCCGCGCGGACTCCTCCTGCCGCCCGAAGACCTTCACCAGGGTGTGCCCGGTGTACATCTCCTCGATGTGGGCGTTGAGCTTGCCCGTCACCTTCCACTGCTGCACGAACTGCGGCTGCGACCGCTTGCCGACCTTCGCGGCCACGACGACCGACAGCGGCACCGTCACCAGCGCGACCAGCGCCAGCAGCGGCGAGACCCAGAACATCATGATCAGCACGCCGACGATGGTGAGCAGGGAGTTGATGAGCTGGCCCATCGTCTGCTGCATCGTCTGCGAGATGTTGTCGATGTCGTTCGTCGCCCGGCTGAGCACCTCGCCGCGCTTGGCCTGGTCGAAGTACGACAGCGGCAGCCGCGACAGCTTCGTCTGCATGTCCTCACGCAGCTGGAAGATGACCCGGTTGATGATCCGGATCGACAGCCGGGTCGCCACCAGCATCAGCAGGCCGGCGCCGACATAGACCGCCAGCGCCACCAGCAGTACGTCGCCCACCGCGCCGAAGTCGATGCCGTGACCGGGGACGAAGTCCACCCCGGAGAGCATGTCGGCGAGGCCGCTGTTGGCCTTGCGCAGGCCCTCGACGGCCTGCTCCTTCGTCGTGCCGTCGGGCATCTGCCGGCCGATGACCCCGGCGAACACCAGGTCGGTCGCCCTGCCGAGGATCTTCGGCCCGACCACCGACAGCCCGACGCTCAGCACGCAGGCCGCCAGCATCACGTACAGCGAGGCCTTCTCCGAGGCGAAGCGCTTCAGCAGCCGCTTCGAGGACCCCTTGAAGTCCATGGACCGGTCGGTCGGCGCCCCGCCCGCCATCATGCGTCCGCCAGGACCGGCCATTACGCGGCCTCCGCTTCCGTCAGCTGGGAGAGCACGATCTCCCGGTACGTTTCATTGCCGTCCATCAGCTCGTGATGGGTACCGGAGCCGACGACCCGGCCCTCGTCCAGTACCAGGATCCGGTCGGCGTCGCGGATGGTGGACACCCGCTGTGCCACGATCACCACGGTCGCCTCGGCCGTCTCCTGCGCGAGTGCCCCGCGCAGTGCCGCGTCGGTCGCGTAGTCGAGCGCCGAGAACGAGTCGTCGAAGAGGTAGATCTCCGGCCGCTGCACCAGCGTCCTGGCGATCGCCAGACGCTGCCGCTGCCCGCCGGAGACATTGGTGCCGCCCTGCGCGATCGGCGCGTTCAGGCCGTGCTCCAGTGCCTCGACGAACTCCTTGGCCTGCGCGACCTCCAGCGCGTGCCAGAGCTCCTCGTCGGTGGCGTCCGGGTTCCCGTACCGCAGATTCGTCGCGACCGTCCCGGAGAACAGGTACGGCTTCTGCGGAACGAGGCTCACGGTCTTCGCCAGCAGCGTCGGCTCCAGCGTCCGTACGTCCGTGCCGTCGACCAGCACCTGGCCGTCCGTCACGTCGAACAGCCGCGGTACGAGCCCGAGCAGCGTCGACTTCCCGCTGCCCGTCGACCCGATGATCGCGGTGGTCTCGCCGGGGCGGGCCACCAGATTCACCGACCGCAGTACCGGCTCCTCGGCGCCCGGGTAGCGGAAGTCCGCCCCGCGGACCTCCAGATGACCGTGGGCGCGCAGCTCGCGCACCGGCTCGACGGGCGGAACCACGCTGGAATCGGTCTCCAGGACCTCCTGGATGCGCTCGGCACAGACCTCGGCGCGCGGCACCATCATGAACATGAAGGTGGCCATCATCACCGACATGACGATCTGCATCAGATAGGCGAGGAACGCGGTCAGCGCGCCGATCTCCATGCCGCCGCTGTCGATGCGGTGGGCACCGAACCAGACCACGGCGATCGAGGACACGTTCACGACCGTCATCACGGTCGGGAACATCAGCGCCATCAGCCGGCCCGTGGACAGCGACACATCGGTCAGCTCGTTGTTCGCGCCGCGGAAACGCTCCTCCTCGTAACGGTCGCGGACGAAGGCGCGGATGACGCGGTTGCCGGTGATCTGCTCACGCAGCACCCGGTTCACGGTGTCGACCCGCTCCTGCATGGTGCGGAACAGCGGCCGCATCCGCTTGACGATCAGGCTCACCGCGATGCCGAGCACCGGCACCACCGCGAGCAGCACCGCCGACAGCGGGACGTCCTGGCCGAGCGCCATGATGATGCCGCCGACGCACATGATCGGCGCCGAAACCATCAGGGTGAACGTCATCAGCACCAGCATCTGGACCTGCTGGACGTCATTGGTCGTACGCGTGATCAGCGAGGGCGCGCCGAACCGCCCGACCTCGCGTGCGGAGAACGACTGCACCCGGTCGAAGATCGACGCCCGGACATCACGGCCGAGGGCGGACGCGGTGCGGGCGCCGTAGAAGACGGCGCCCATGTTGCAGACCACCTGGCCGATGCTGACGGCGATCATGATGCCGCCGAATTCCAGGATGTAGCCCGTGTCCCCCTTGACGACACCGTCGTCGATGATGTCGGCGTTCAGGGTGGGCAGATACAGGCTGGCGCAGGTCTGCAGGAGTTGGAGGAGGACCAGCAGCAGGATGGGTTTCTTGTACGGACCGAGATAGGTCCGCAGGAGTTTTATGAGCACGCGTGTCTCTCGGAGTCGGCAGAGGTCGGGAGTCGACCCATTTTCCGGTACCCCCGAGGGCGACCGCGAACGATTTTCTTCAAGACCAGGTCAAAAAACAGACCGAGTACACATGCAGAAGATCGATCTCCGGCGGGTGTACCCGGTCATGTCACGCAGGGTGTGCGGCTCAGCGCGCGGAGTCGAACGCCCCCGGATGGATCTGGTCCCGCGTCGCCACGTACTGCTGGCGGACCGCCTGCCCGACCGCCAGCTCCTCGCCCGGCTCCAGCACCTGCGCCGCGGCGCCCTGCCAGGCCGGCGGAGTGAGCGGATCCGCCGTCCCCTGCGAGACCCCCAGCGCCCAGGCCGCCTGCCGGGCCGCGCCCAGCGCCGCGTACTCGGCGGGCTGCGGCACGACCACCTGTGTACCGAACAACGCGGGCGCGAGCCCCTGCACGGCGGGCAGTTCGGCCGCCGCGCCCAGCAGGAACACCCGCCGCACCTCGACCCCGCGGCCGCGCAGCACATCGAGCGCGTCGGCCAGGGAGCACAGCATCCCCTCGAACGCCGCCCGCGCCAGATGCTCCGGCTTCATCGACTCGCGCCGCAGCCCGCACAGCGTCCCCGCCGTGTGCGGCAGATGCGGGGTGCGCTCGCCCTCCAGATACGGCAGGAGTACGAGTCCGGAGGCGCCCGGCGTCGACTTCAGCGCCAGCGCGGACAGCTCCTCAAGACCCTCCACGCCCAGCATCTCGGCGGTCCCGCGCAACGCGCGTACCGCGTTCGACGTGTACACCACCGGCAGATGCATGCCCGTCGCGTCAGCGAACGAGGTGATCATCCCGCTGGGGTCGGACAGCGCCTCGTGGTGCACCGCCATGACCGAACCCGACGCGCCCAGCGACACCACCGCGTCGCCGACCCCGACCCCCAGCCCGAACGCCGCCGCCATCGTCTCGCCGGTCCCCGCGGAGATCAGCAGCCCCTCGGGCGTCGTCCCGGCCGCGTCGGAGGGGCCGAGCACCTCGGGCAGCGCGGCCTGGTGCCCCAGCGCGAGCTCCACCAGATCGGGCCGGTAGGAACCGCTGCCCGCCGACCAGTAACCGGTGCCGGACGCCGCGCCCCGGTCGGTGGTCCGCCGGGTCGGCCGCCCCAGCAGCTGCCACACCAGCCAGTCGTGCGGCTGCAGCACCGAGGCCACGCGCCGGGCCGCCTCCGGCTCCGTCCGCGCCAGCCAGCGCAGCTTCGACACCGGCTGCGCGGCCTGTGGCACGGCCCCGACCGCCTCGGCCCAGGACTGCCGCCCGCCGAGCCCTTCGACCAGATCGGCCGCGGCGACCTGCGCACGCTTGTCATTGCCGAGCAGCGCCGGACGTACGAGATTGCCCTGATGGTCCAGCGGCACCAGGCCGTGCTGCTGCGCGGAGACACCGATGGCCTGCACACCTTCGAGCAGCCCGCCGTCGGCGGCCTCGCCGAGTGAGAGCAGCCACGCCTGCGGGTCGACCTCGGTGGCCTTCGCCTCGACGGGGTGTGCGGCGAATCCCCGGCGCAGCACGGCACCGGTGTCCGTATCGCAGACGACGATGTGCGTGAAGGCGGAAGAACTGTCCAAGCCGGCGACTATGCCCATGCCCAAGATTCTGCCGCACCGCCGGAGCGTTTCCGTACCGGTGATGCGGCAGCGGGCGGGCGGCCCGTTCGGCTACGTGTTGGTGGTGCCCCAGTCGTCCTCGCCGTTCTGGCCGTTCCGCCTGCGGTCCCGCAGCGAGCGCACCCGGTCGGCCACCGAGGCGGGCACCTTCTCGCCGAACTTCTCACCGACCGTGTGGCAGGCCTTGTCGGCCAGATCGCGGCCGCTGCGCGCCGCGGACTCGGCGGTGTTGCGCACGGCCGGATTCTGGGCGAACTGACGTGCGGACTTCTTCATCTGCTCGTAGCGCTCGCGCCCGGCCCGCGTGCCGATCACGTATCCGAGGGCCAGTCCGGCGATGAACGTGAGCCGGTACCGCATGGCTGCCACCCTTCCTTGCTCAGTGCGACGTGTGCTGCCCGCCTACCCGCGGGCACCCGAGATCACCCCGGGCGATACCGATTGGCGAAGCACCCCCCTGCTTGCGCTAATGTATGTGTCGCAGCGAACGCCCGCCGCCCGGCAGCAGCCAGGTAGGTGGAGTCCGGTGCAAACGCAGCAATCCCCTGTAGCTCAATTGGCAGAGCAGCCGGCTGTTAACCGGCAGGTTACTGGTTCGAGTCCAGTCGGGGGAGCGCGATCCCCTGTAGCTCAATTGGCAGAGCATTCGGCTGTTAACCGGAGGGTTACTGGTTCGAGTCCAGTCGGGGGAGCGGAACGGAAGAGGACCCTGCGGGGTCCTTTTTCGCGTGCCCGGGGCGGTGCCCGGGGTGTGCCCATGGCCGTCCGGCGCCGTGGGGCGCGCCGTGGTGCGTGTGGGGTTCAGGCAGCTCTTTCGCGTCTACTTCGCACCGACCGGAACCGGGCAGCGCGCAGCGCGGTCTTCATGGTCATGTGTGGCCGACCATCCGGAGCGAGAGATCGTATGACCGGCTATGCTGCGGCAGACGGCGCGCACACTTGTACGCGCCACGCCGAAAAGGGGCGGTAGCTCAGCCGGTTAGAGCAGCGGACTCATAATCCGTCGGCCGTGGGTTCGAGTCCCACCCGCCCCACCGGGCAACCCCAGGCAGAATCGTTCTGACCTGGGGAAACGCGTTTTCCGGGGGCATTTTGCGTGCAGCGGACGCGTCACGGGGGTGCAGCGAACGTGGGGCTTCGGGCCATGAGAGTGAGTCTTGCGCGGCTGTGACCTGGGCTTCTTTGCGGTTCCGTGTTCGTGGGAGGGCTATGAATGCTCCCACGGCCCCTCAGTGCGGTGTTCTGCGGGCGAGGTACGGGCTGCGGCCTCGGCCAGGTCGGGCTTGCACTGCCAGCAGTGGTTCTTGCGGTCGGCTGGTCGGTCTCCACCACCCTGATGCTCTGTTCACGCAGATAGCCGGCCCGGCCCTGCAGTCCGACCAGTTTCAGGATCCGGAATGTAGCGGAGTCGGGTCAGGAGCTTGCGGTAGCCGAGGGGGAGGCCGATCCCGTCCGCAGTGAGGAGGGCCTCGTGGGTGTCGACTCCGCCGGTGACCCCGACCTCGCGGCACCGAGCATGGCCTTGTGGACCGCGCCGACCAGGCAAGCGAAAAAGGGGCGCACTGAATGACCGCGCACAAGGCAACAGCGGAGCGTCAGTTCCCGGAGCCGACGACGGCGGTGCCAAGGATCTCCACGCGCATGGTGGCGAGGCCGAGGACCGTGACGCCGGTCTCCGTCCAGATCGGCGCGCGACCGTCGAAGCGGCGGCGGAACTGCTCGGCCATGACCGTGTTGTGGTCGTCGCCGATGGCGTCATCTCCCGGTGCGACCTTGTGGCAGGAGTTGACGTGGATGACGTCCTTCCAAGTCGCGCCGACCGTGGCGAGCGTGCGCTCCACCCAAGTCGCGCCGACCGTGGCGAGCGTGCGCTCCACGTTGTCGAAAGCCTGGTTGGTCTCGTCTTCCAGGGAGTCGGGGATGACCAGGACGGCGACGTGTTCATCGAGGAGTGGGAGCTCATCGAGCAGAGCGGCTGCGATGTCGACGTGGCCGCGCTGTGGGCGGCGCTGGAGGAGGTCGCGCCCCGGGCGGCGTTGTCCAGTGCGGCCACCGTGGACTGATCGCGTACCTCTCAGCGGCGCTGCCGTGAGCCGCGGATGGTCGCGCGGCTCACGGCAGGGAGCTTCGCCCGGCCCGTCCGGTTACCGGCGGGCGGTGTCGGCGGTGATGTGCAGCCGTGCGTCGGCCCAGTCCGCGTGGTCCGAGTCGTTACCGTCGCCGCCGTCCGTCACGCGCAGGGTCAGCTGCTGCACGCCGGTGACGTCGATGTCGAAGGCATGGGCGGCGTCATTCGGGCCCATGACCTTGCTCGTGCCCAGTACCTTCCCGTCGCCGATGACTTCGAAGACCACGGAACCCTTGTCCGGCGTCTCCTCGTCGATGCCGACGTCGGCGCTGAAACGGTCATAGGTACCGCCCAGGCCGACCGTCACCTCGGAGGGCGCGTGCGTGCCGATCCCCTTGTCGTAGGTCCGGTCACCGATACGAAGCGGGCCCCCGTCGCCCTTGGCCGACTCGCCGTTGGACGTGTCCCGCTCGACCGGGCCCCAGCCGTTGCTCTCCGCCGAGAAGGGGAGATCGCTGACGTAGTCGATGCCGGGCGGTGACACGAAGACACGGACTTGCCTCTGCAGACTCAGTTTCGGGGCTGTTGCGCCCGCGGCCGGGTCCCGATAGGCGACGGCGACCGGAATTTCCGTCCAGCCGTAGGCGGGCTGCTCCGGCACAGTGATCCGCCAGTCCGCGGTCAGCGGCTGACCGGTGGCCAGCTCGGCTGCGGTCGCCCCCGGCCCTTCGATGCTCCAGCCCTCCGGGGCCTTCGCGCTGAGCGTGACATCGGTGACCGGACCGAACTCGTCGATCGTGAAGCTGCCGTCGAGCTTCACCTCCGTGCCCGGATCCGCCGCGGTCTGCCGCGGGTCCACCGTCAGCGTGCCCGAGGGGACATGGCGTACGGGCTCGTCGCAACTGGCCCGGTTGGGCACGGCGCGGCAGACGATCGCGGTGAATCCACCGTTCTCGACCCCCGGCACCTCCAGGGTGTCGTGGCGAGTGAGCAGCCGGCTCTCCCGGACCAGACCGTCCGAGCCGTCGCGGACCACATCGACGCGCCACATCCCGCCACTCAGGAAGTCCAGCGGCACCTGGTGGGTACGAGCCGCGCCTGCGGCCATCTCACCCAGGAACCATCGGGCGCCATTGCGTCGTGCGAATCCGGCGCTCAGACCGGGCGCGCTGCCCTTCAGCAGCTTCGTCTCGTCCCAGACCGTCGGAACCTGCTCCAGGAAGCGGGCCAGTTCGGGACGGGCTCGGTACTCCTCGATGCTGCCCGCGAAGTTCTGCAGACCTGACTCGAATATGACGGACAGGGCCAGTTCCGCCGCATCGGATGTGCTGCGCTGACCGAACTGGAAACCCATCGGGGTGAAGTCCATCGACCCGACGACGTTACGGGTGAACGGAAGCGTCGCGATGTTGTCGGCCCGGACGTCGCCTTGCTCGGCGCCGTGCACCGCCTCCATCGACATCACCTGCGGCCAGGTGCGCTGGATGCCGTTCGGGATCGTGGAGCCGTGGAAGTTGACGACGAGTTCGCGCTCGGCCGTGGCCTTGAGTATTTCGTCGTACCACTGATAACGCCCACGGGTGTCGGAGTCCATGAAGTCGATCTTGAGACCCGCGGCGCCCCACTTCTTGACCTTGTTCAGCTGCGCGTCACGCTCGGCGGCGGTGTCGAGGTCCGTCCACGCCATCCACAGCAGGATTTTCACTCCGCGCCGTTTCGCGTAGTCCATGAGCTGAGGCATCCAGTCCGTGGTCTTCCAGCCGTCGTCGACGAGGGCGTACTGCCACCCGTGCGCCGCGGCGTAGTCCACGAACTTCTGCTGCGTCTCCAGGCTGCGCTGAGCCTCGTTGAACCCGGCCAGCCATGACCAGGCGACCTTCCCGGGTTTGATCCAGGAGGTGTCGCGGATCCGGGACGGCGGCGCCAGGTCGTCGATGAGGGTGGACTCGGTGACGGTCGCGAGATCGCCGATGACGGCGGTGCGCCACGGGGTGGTGAGCGGCCCGTCCGAGTGGACCTCCTTGTCGGCCAGAACCACCTCGTAGCGTCCGGTGCCCTGTTCGTGTACCAGCCGGCTGCCGGAGTACCGGCCGTCGAGGTCCGACTCGGCGAGTACGAGGTTCTGGTCGCCCACCTGGAAGAGCGCCGGGTAGCCGTACTCGCCGCTGGCCGCGGAGGCCGCGGTGGTCCGGTCGTAAGGCTGCTCGTGAGGGGCGGCGTAGGCGCTGAGCCAGGCCGGCGAGGAGGCCGGAGGCTGGAAGGCGGAGGCCTCGTGCTCGATGGTCACGCCGTCCTTGCCGGGTAGCGCATAGCGGTATGCCACGCCGTCGTCGGCGGCCCGGACCACCAGATCGAGGCGTGCGCCGTTCTCCCCCTCGAAGGCGAACCGCGACTCGTTCATGTGGATGGACCGCCGGAGCTGCTTGCCGACGGTCGTCGTGTACTTCTCGTTGACCACCCGGTCGGCACGGTGCAGCAGGTGAAGTCGCGAGGTCAGATCCGCCTGATCGGTGACCACACCGACGGGCGCGGGTTCGAGGACTGTCCGTCCGTTCCGCCGGACGGAGAAGTCGAGCGAGCCGTCGGTCCGGTCGAGGGTGACGACTGCGGTGGGCCCGCCGCGCTGCACGGTCCATGACGTGGCCGCAGGGCCGGAATGTGGACTGGCAACGTTGTTGGGCAATGCGCTCGCCGGGTTGGCCGAACCCAGGGCCAGCGCGGCGCTGACTGCCGCAGCCATCAGCGCAATGGGGCCAACACGTAGGTTTCGCCGTCTCATCCAGTCCTCCGTATCGGAATCGACCAACTATCAACAGCACCGGACGACTTCGCACAGTGCTGGTGCTTGCTTACCGGTCGGAGCGAAGCCTGTATACAGACTGCACCGGAATCGTTTCACCGCACACGGCCCATGAAGACCTGGAAGATCCCCGCGACTGCCGACTCAAAGGCGATGGTGTCCACCACGCCATGCTCGGCGTCGCCCGTCTTCGCAACCTCAACCTCGCCGACAGGTAAACGGCCGGACCGTCCGACAGCCACATCGGCACGCAGCCAGAGATCATTTACGGGACAGGCCCCGGGCAGGCGGCGAACCAGTAGGCCGGGGCCAGGGGTGGGGGCCCGTCAGTCACGAGACGCAGTGCGTGGGCCTCGTCCAGGGCTCGTTGTTGTTGGGGCTTGTCGGACCGTCCGCCCCATCGGAGCGAGGCGGAGATTGAAACGTTCAATGGCGTCAGACGTGGCCGGGTGAGGCTGCGCGCCGAGGGGCGGCACAGATGACTTGCTTCCTGCGCATTGCCTGAATCGAGACAACTGGCCTAGCCTGTCGCACAGTTGAATCGAATCAACGACGTCATCATCTCCGTGAGCTGTCCAGCGTTCGATGTCAGTGAAGGAGCACGATGAGCACTGGTCAGCTGACTGGCGGACCAGCCCCTTGCCCGAGCGTGTGATGTGCGGACCGGGACACTCCGCCCTTCCATTGATGTCGCATCAGGTCCCCTGATGAGTGCAGAGACAACCGCCGATACCTCGCCCACATGGCCGAGACGGGTGGCCATTCCATCTCTCAGTCAGGAAGCGCCGTATGGTCACTCGTAGAACGTTCCTGTCCGGCTCGGCGGCCGCGGCGGTGGTCGGCGTCACTTCGGAGCCCGCTGCCTCGGCTCGGACACCGGCCGATGCCACGTCGGTGCGTCCGATCGATCGGCAATCCGTCGTGGCCCGCCATCGAGTCGTGCGCGGGAAACTCGACACGCAGAGCCCGCTGCAGGTCGGCAACGGCGGGTTCGCGTTCGGTGTCGACGTCACCGGGCTGCAGACGTTCGTCCCCTTCAACACCATGTCCGACTGGGGATGGCACAGCTTCCCGCTGCCGCCCGACCAGGAGCCGTCGGACTTCCGAGGCCAAACCTGGGACACGCACGGCCGCCCCGTCGACTACCCCATTCCGAATCCGGACCAGCCCGACCTGTCGTCGTGGCTCTACGCCAACCCGGGTCGCATCAACCTCGGACGTATCGGTCTGGAGCTGGCCATGCCCGACGGCCGCGCCGCCGTCGCCGACGACATCACGGGAATCCACCAGGAACTCGACCTGTGGACCGGCGTCGTCGACAGCCGGTTCGAGGTCGCCGGTGAACCGGTGCACGTCCGCACCTGCTGCCACCCCGATCACGACACGGTCGCTGTGCAAATCGACTCGCCGCTCGTCGCTGCCGAGCGCTTGGCGGTCTTTCTCGACTTCCCTTACGCCGATGAGCAGGAGTTCGCCGCGTATGTCGGCACCTACGGTGTCCCCGACGCCCACGAGACGACGGCGACGACACGCGGGCACAACCATGCCGACATCACACACTGCCTGGACTCCACGGAATATCATGCCGCGCTCGCCTGGGAAGGCCACGGGGTGTTCACCGGCCTGGGCTCCACCGCCGGAGAACTCGTCATCCGCACTGCGCAGTACGGAACCGACGGTCATTGGGCCGACGTCACGGGCAAGCTCGTGCAACTGGTCGCGGACAACTCGCTCATCCTCCTCGTCAACTACCTGAACCTCGGCGACCCGGCGCCCGGCATGGCAAAGCGCCTGGTGCTCGGCTACACGTACGCGGGCCAGGACCACGACATCGTCGTCCCCGACGGCCAGAACCTGTCGGTCGGAGCAGCGGCCAATCGGCATCGCTACCGTCTCGCCGGCGACCGCCGTGCCGATCGGCTGCGGTTCACCTGCACGTTCGCGCCCACGCCGTCCGGGTCGGTGCCGACGTCGGGCGCGACCTTCGCGGCGAGCACGCGAGCCTGGCGGCAGTACTGGCTCTCCGGCGGAGCGATCGACATCTCCGCAAGCACTGACCCGCGCTGGACGGAACTGGAGCGGCGTGTCGTGCTCTCCCAGTATCTGATGCGCGCGAACGAGGCGGGCTCGCTGCCGCCGCAGGAATCCGGGCTCGTCAACAACGGCTGGAACGGCAAGTTCCACATGGAAATGTACTGGTGGCACGGCGCGCACTGGGCGCTGTGGAACCGCTGGCCGATGCTCGACCGCAGCCTGGACGTCTATGAACGCTTCCACCGGTCGGCGCGCGAACGCGCGGAGTCCCAGGGCTTCCGCGGAGCGCGCTGGCCGAAGTGCACGACGGCCGACGGGCGCGAGTCACCGCACGTCATCCACGCCCTGCTGGTGTGGCAACAGCCGCACCCGATCTTCCTCGCCGAGATGGACTACCGGGCGCATCCCGACGAGAGCACGTTGCAAAAGTGGCGCGACATCGTCTTCGACACCGCCGACTTCCTCTCCTCCTGGGCCTTCTGGGACGAAGACACGCGCCGTTACATTCTCGGCCCGCCCATGCACATCGTCTCGGAGAACACCGACCCGAAGACCACGAAGAACCCGACGTTCGAGCTCGCCTACTGGCGCTTCGGCCTGCGGGTCGCGCAGCAGTGGCGTGAACGGCTCGGCCTGCACAGCGATCCGGGGTGGCAGCGTGTCCACGACGGGCTCGCGCCGCTGCCGGTGCAGGACGGCACGTACGTCCTGCATGAAGGCGTCCAGGACATGTGGACACGGTGGAACTACGAGCACCCGGCCCTGATCGGCCCGTACGGCTGGCTGCCGGGCGACGGCGTCGATGTCCCCACGATGGCCCGCACCGCCGAGAAGGTCTTCACCGGCTGGCGGTTCGACCGGACCTGGGGATGGGACTTCCCGATGCTCGCCATGTGCGCCGCGCGGCTCGGACGCCCCGACGACGCCGTGGACTTCCTGCTGCACCCGGCCGCCGGTTTCCAGTTCGACGACGCAGGCCTGGCAACCGGCGGGCCGTTCCCGTACTTCCCGAGCAACGCCGCGCTGCTGTACGCCATCGCGTTCATGGCAGCCGGCTGGGACGGCGCACCCGACCGGCACGCGCCGGGCTTTCCAGCAGACCAGCGCTGGACGGTGCGCTTCGAAGGGCTACAGCCGGCCCTATGAGTTCAGGAGTCGAGCGACGCATGCAGGACGGCTGCGGCGGGGGCCCCGATAGCCGTGCCGGGTCGGCCAGCGTGATCGTTACGTGAGCCCTTTCCATCTCGATCAGGTGGCGAGTTCGAGGGCGACGACGGCACGGACGACGGCGGTGATCCGGGTGGTGCTGCAGTGGAGCTTCCGCAGGAGCCGCCAGCATTTGAGGGTGGCCATGGCGCTTCGCCGAGGCTGCGGATCTTGGCGTGATGGCGGTTGTGACGCCGGCGTCAGCCGTGCAGGTTCTTGCCCCGGAACGGGACGCGGACAGCAGGGCCTGCGCCCTGATACGCCGTGTCCGCCCAGCACTTGATGTCGTCGGCGGCGAGAGCGGCGGGAATGCCGTGGGTCCGTGCCGCGGTCAGGTCGTGCACGGCTCCGGGTAGCTCGTCCGAGGCCCAGATCAGACGGCCGGCTGGATCCGCGAGGACCTGCACGTTCATCCCGAACCTTGACCTACTCGAGGTTCCGGCCGTCGGAACGCGATCTGATTGCTGTGACCGAGGGTGACGATCTGCCCTTCCGGTGCGGGCGGCGATAAGCCAGGTTGGGTGTTCCGTGAGCTTGGGATCGAGGGTGTTCTTCGCGCGCAGACCGAGATGAGACGCGGACCGTATGGGAGCCGCCAACCGGTTTGCTTCGCAGCGGATGCGGTGCGGCGAACGCCGCACGGTTCCCGTTCGAGCTGGATCGAGGAGGATGCGGCTGGATGGAAACGGGCCGCTTTGTCTGTTGTTTTGGCATCGTCGCAGGTGAGAGGCGTCACTTGAATGGGTTCAAGTCCCACCCGCCCCACCGGGCAACCCCAGGCAGAATCGTTCTGACCTGGGGAAACGCGTTTTCCGGGGGCATTTGCGTGCAGCGGACGCCTCACGGAGGTGCGGCGAACGTGAGTCCGCGCACCTCGAAGACGAGCCCTGCACGGCTTTGACCTGGGGCTTTGTAGCGATGCCGCCGTGGGAACGTCGTGGAACGGTCCCACGGCCGTTGAGGGAGACGTCGCACTCCACCCGACCCCTCCGCATCGGCGCGACATCCCCCTCCGCACCTGGTCTGCCTCGTGCGCAATGAGCACCGCCGCGCGGTTATGTACATCATGGACTCGCGGTGAGGGGTGGCTGGTATGTCTGTGACCCAGGCCGATCTCGATGACGAGGCGCTGGCCGAGGCGATGCGGCTCATGGGTGTTTCGACGAAGAAGGAGACGGTCAACGGGGCTCTGCGGGACTACGTGGCGCGCATCAAGCGGCTGGAGGCTGCCGAGAAGCTGGCCGCGCGTGGTGAGCGGGGCGAGTTCGAGGCTGCGGCTGCGGCGCATGCAGCTGCCAAGCGCGCTCGGCGGGCAGCCTTCGAGTGATCACGTACCTCCTCGACGCGTCCGCCCTGTGGCACCTCTTCCGTATGCCGGGGGTGTTGCGGCCCCGGGAAGGACACATCGCCGCCGGCGTGTTCCACATCTGCGAGCCCACGAGGGCGGAGTTCCTCTATTCGGCCACGAGCCCGGCCCATCGGGACGAGTTGGCAGAAGAGCTGGATGATCTCTGCCATCTCTCGCCGGTTCCCAAGAACGCATGGCGCTGGGTCGAGACCGCGCAGTACAAGCTCACCCAGCGAGCGCAGCACCGCGCCTCCGGAGCCATCGACCTCTTGGTGTGTGCGACAGCGGTCCATCACGGTCACACGGTGCTCCACGCCGGGACGGCTCAGAGCCTGTCGGGTGGCCGGTTGATTACGCTGCGATGTAGTCCTCGACGGTGTTGGCTCGTGCGGTCTTGCGGTGGGATTCATGGCTCCACCGCA